>CANESS010000036.1 GCA_947441115.1 Saprospirales bacterium
AATCCATTCTTTATTCCTAAGATGATACCAGATATTAGTGCTGGTCATATCTCTATGAAGTATGGTTTCAGAGGTCCAAACTTTGCTCCAGTTGCAGCTTGCGCTTCTTCTACAATAGCAATAGCAGACGCATTTATGTATATTAAATATGGTCGAATAGATGCCTGTGTAGCGGGAGGTTCAGAAGCTGCTATCACAGAAGGTGGTATTGGTGGATTTAATGCCATGAAAGCTCTGAGTGAACGAAATGATGATTATTTGACAGCTTCTAGACCGTTTGATGCCACGAGAGATGGCTTCGTGATGGGAGAAGGAGGCTGCGGACTGATATTGGAAGAACTAGAGCATGCACTCAAAAGAGGCGCTAAAATATACTGCGAAATAGTGGGTGCAGGTCTTACAGCAGATGCTCATCACTTGACCGCACCTCACCCTGAAGGATTAGGTGCATACAATGTAATGAAAAATGCGATAGAAGAAGCTGGACTAGGTTTAGATCAGATAGAGTATGTCAATGTGCATGGCACATCAACTCCACTAGGCGATATAGCAGAATTGAAAGCTATTAAACAACTATTCGGGGATGCAGCATACAATATCAATATAAGCTCGACGAAATCTCAAACAGGTCACCTTTTAGGTGCTGCTGGAGCTATTGAGGCGATCGCTTGTATCAAATCAGTCCAGGAGGATATCATACCACCTACAATTAATTTCACCACACCAGATGAAAATATAGATCAGAAACTGAATCTAACATTGAATAAAGCAGAAAAGAGAATTGTAAATGCAGCATTAAGTAATACCTTCGGTTTCGGAGGTCACAATGCCTCTGCTGTGTTTAAAAAATATATTGGTTAGAAATATTATTACTAGTCAAATGATGTTTTGACTACACAAACCCTCCTTAAGGCCTTTATGGCAATACTGCCCACAAAATAAACAAACCTAGTTTCCCGATCTAAAAAGATCGGGTTTTTTATTTCTTTTTTCTCTCCAGCGCTGCTTCCACCAATCCTATAAATAATGGATGTGGATTTTCAGGCGTACTTTTGAGCTCAGGATGATACTGCACTCCGATGAAGAAAGGATGATTCTCTAATTCCACGATTTCGACGAGTCCAGTATCCGGATTTTTACCGGAGCTCTTTAAACCGAATTGATTAATAGTCTCTAAATAGTCATTGTTAAACTCATATCTGTGTCTATGGCGTTCATTAATAGTATTCGTCTTATACAGTTTGTAGGCTAGCGATTTTTTATCTTTGATAGAACACTCATATGAACCCAAACGCATAGTTCCACCCATGGATATTCTCGTCTTTTGAGACTCCATAATATCTATGACTGGATATTTCGTATTCTTATTTATTTCGGTAGAGTGGGCGTCTTTCATATTCAATACATTCCGCGCAAACTCGACCACGCACATTTGCATACCTAAGCAAATACCAAAAAACGGAATATTATTCTCACGCACATAGCGGATAGTTTCTATTTTCCCTGTGATAGCGCGCTCTCCAAAACCTGGGGCAACTAATACACCGTGAAACTTCCCGAGAATTTCTTTGACATTTTCTGCTGTCACTGATTTGGAGTGGATCGGCACTACATTCACCTTGGTAGATTTGGCTGCTCCAGCATGAATAAAAGATTCGTAAATACTTTTATATGCATCTTGTAGCTCAATATACTTGCCTACTAATGCTATATTGACTTCTTGTTTTGGGTGCTTTAACTTATTCAAAAACTTATTCCATTTCTCGAGTTTCGGCTCTTTTTTGGACTTCATTTTTAGCTTTTTCAGTACTACTTTATCAATATTCTCCCGCTGAAGTTCTAAAGGCACATCATAAATCGTTTCTTTATCTATCGCTTGTATCACGGCGGATTCTTCCACATTACAGAATAGAGCCAGTTTTTTTCTAATTTCTTTACTCAATTCATGTTCTGTACGACAAATCAATATATCTGGTTGAATACCTGATTCGAGTAACATTTTAACTGAATGCTGGGTGGGCTTAGTCTTTAATTCTTTAGCCGCACTTAGATAGGGAATTAGGGTTAGATGACATACAATAGCATTCTCTTTACCCATTTCCCAGATAAACTGTCGCACAGCTTCGATATAGGGCAGTGATTCGATATCGCCGACCGTACCGCCAAGTTCTGTCAGAATAAAATCTCTTTTTTTCTCTTTATTCGGTGCTGAGAATCTGCGCTTAATTTCATCAGTGATATGAGGAATGACTTGAACTGTCTTACCAAGAAAATCTCCTTTGCGCTCTCTGTCTAGCACCGTCTGATACACTCGCCCTGTGGTTACATTATTGGCTTGGGAAGTAGGGGTATTGAGGAAACGCTCGTAATGACCTAAATCTAAATCAGTTTCAGCTCCATCTTCGGTCACATAGCACTCTCCGTGTTCATATGGATTAAGTGTACCGGGGTCAATATTTAGATAGGGATCAAACTTCTGAATAGTCACTTCAAAACCATGCTCCTGAAGAATTTTAGCTAATGAGGCTGCAAAAATTCCTTTTCCCAACGAGGAGGTGACGCCTCCTGTGACGAATATATATTTGGTCATTTCCGTATATGTGCTTAGTGAATACGGATGACAAAACTAGTTGAATTTTCTTAATTGGGTTTTATTTCATTCATAGGTCGATTCTATTTCAAAAAACTAGAATTAAAATTTTTCATCTAAATTTGCCCTAACGGCACATAAAAAACTACCAGCACCCCATATGAATTAGTAATCGGTCAAAAAAAATTACTAAAACTACTTCAAATGAAACATTTAACCCAAAATGAATTAGTATATTTTTAAAACCTAAATGGTATTATATGAGTAAATCCCTCTCTCTTCTTGCATTATTTTTACTTGGTTTAATTTCTTGTAAAAAAGACGAACCAGCACCTGACCTAAGTTATCTTTGTAACAAAGGGGGAATTTGGCTGGTAAACAAGAAAGATAGCTTCAACCCAGATCCAAGTATGGACACATTTCTTTTCAATCAGGGAGGCGGTTACCATCGCTTTATATTCACCAATTCTGGTGTCAATAGGTTGCAGGTAGATGTATTGACCAAGCCTGATTCTGGTAAGATTATGACTTACAAAAAACTATTTGTTAGAGAAATATCTGGTAGTTATATATCTGAAAGTTTTATGTATTATAATGATAAGGACTCTATGCTCACCATTGAAAATAAAGGGGATCATTACCTAGTGAGCATAAAGCCGGTTAAAGCAAATATTGGCAGTAAGAAAACTATAGAGCTGCGCGCCTGCAATCTAAAGATGAATGATGTAACACCATAAATATAAAGTCGTGGGGGGTAAGATCTTTGATACTTTTTCTCAGTGGAGTCTTACTTAAAAAAACAAAATGCTATTATTTACTGACTTTCAGTATGAAATCATTGGAAATAGGAAAAATATAATAAAAGAAATGAAAGAAATAATTAATACAACCAATGCGCCTGCGGCTATTGGTCCCTACAGTCAAGCTGTATGGGCAGGAGACCTCCTTTATACGAGTGGTCAAGTAGCTCTCATACCTGAATCCGGAGAGATGGATAACAAAAATCTGGAAAGTGAGACTCATCGGGTGATGAAAAATTTGTCAGCGCTATTAGCCGAAGTAAATTTAGGATTCGAGCATGTTATTAAGACTAGTATATTCATAAAAGACATGAATGATTTTGCTAAAATCAATGAAATCTACGCTTTCTACCTAAAACAACCCTACCCAGCCCGTGAGACGTTAGAAGTAGCTAGACTCCCTAAAGATGCTAGAATAGAAATAAGCTTAGTAGCTAAACGAGGCTGATATGTTCCAATTTAGCGACATCATTGGTCAAGAAGAAGTAAAATCTTCTCTCATAACCCAAGCAAATAGTGGCAAACTTCACCATGCTCACCTTTTTCTAGGTAAAATGGGGTATGGCACGTTTCAATTGGCTATGGCTTTTGTGAAATACATCTACTGTAAAGATAAACAAGTAGTGGATAGTTGCGATCAATGCGCTAATTGCATTAAAATAAAAAAACTGGAGCATATTGACATTCATTTCACCATTCCCAGTTTCAAAAAAGAAGCTCTCAGCAAAACGCTCATGCCAGAGTTTAGAAATCTGATCGAACAAACGGAAGCTAGATTTGATCTAAAAGATTGGCATGATCACAACAATGAGAAAAATGCTAAAATAAGAAGTGCGGAATGCGATGTGATTCTTCATGACATGGGTCTTTCCTCCTATGAAGATGGTTATAAAACGCAGATCATATGGATGGCAGAAAGCCTAGAGAAAGAGTCGAATAAAATATTGAAAATATTAGAGGAGCCTAATCAAAAGACTCTTTTTGTCCTGATAGCAGAATCATCGGTTGACCTTCTTCCTACCATTTTGTCTCGATGCAATATACACAAGATTCTGCCTTTACAATCCGACACGCTGACCCACTATTTGGAAAAAGATAGTGAGAGGAAATCACGAGAAATGCTCCTGCGTGCGGTTCACTTTTCAGAGGGCGATATATTGGAGGCTAAGCGTTATCTGGCAGATGAGGATAGCGAGTTTCCGCTTGAAGCTAATTTATTAAACTTTCTGAGAGGCTTGATTAACTTTCATGAGCGTAAATTTGACAATATCAATAAGGCTATTCTCCAGGCAGAAGTTCTCGCTAGCCAATCGAGGCCAAATCAGAAGAAGTTTTTGGATTATTTTCAATACTTTTTGAGACAGCTGGTCTTGATAAAAATCACTCAGACATGTCAACTCAATGAGAACTTATTCAAAGCAGCTAACCATTTCGCCAACATACTAGATATAGACCAGATAGAGGTTTGGAGTCAGCTCGTGGATAAATACCACTATGCCATAGAAGGAAATGCGAATGTAAAAATAAGTTTCGTATCTTTGGCCATTGAATCGGGAAAGATTCAAGATAGAGAAGAATTTGAAAAATTTGTAAGTAGTTAAGATATATAAAATATATGGGATGTTCAAGTGGAGGTTGTAGCACAGGAGGTTGTAGCACAGGAGGTTGTAATAAAAAAAATGTTTTCGATTGGTTTTCCAATATACAATATGCCTCTGGCATAGATGAGTATAATATCGTAGAGGTTTCCTTTAAAGGAGGATCTAGAAAGGATTACTATATCAATGATAGAAGAATAGACCTCGTCAAAGGAGACTATATCTGCGTAGAAGGAAGTGGAGGCTATGATATAGGTCAGGTATCCTTAAAAGGAGAATTGGTCAAGCTACAACTCAAAAAGAATAAAATAGATACTACAAAAGAACCTTTGCTCAAAATACTCCGTAAGGCTAATGAGAAAGAGCTGGCTACTATGGAGATATTTCGTAATAAGGAAATGGAAGCTATGATAAAGGCTAGACTCATAGCTCGGCAGCTCAACCTTGAAATGAAAATAAGCGAGGTAGAATATCAAGCCGATGGGAAAAAAGCCATTTTCTACTTCATAGCCGATGAGCGCGTTGATTTTAGAGAACTGATCAAACGATATGTAAGTGAATATAAAATCAAGATAGAACTCAAGCATATAGGAGCTAGACAAGAAGCCTCTCGAATAGGCGGTATGGGTAGCTGTGGCCGAGAATTATGCTGTAGTACTTGGCTCAATGAATTTCCGTCTGTGACTACGGGTGCTGCTCGATATCAAAACATCTCTATCAATATTGAAAAGCTTTCAGGTCAATGTGGAAGACTCAAATGCTGTCTAAACTATGAATTGGCTCAATATGTAGAAGCTACCAAAGAATTTCCGTCGAATATCCATGAAATTCAAACGGAGGAAGGCGTGGCAGTCATTCGAAAAACAGAGATCCTCAAGAGACAGGTTATTTTTACCTATAAAAATGATCCCGCAAGCGACTATTACAAGCTTAGTCTTAATGATGTAAAACTAATAGTAGAGATGAATAAGAAGGGCGAAAAACCTAAGAGTTTATCTACGATGGCTATCAAAGAAAAAGAGGATGAAAAGGTGAAGAAAGATGAAGATCTAGTAGGACAAATCCAGCTAAAAACACTAGAAAAGAAGAAGCCTAATCAGCGAAATAATAATAATAATAATAGCAATAATAATAGAAATAAAAATGCCAACAGACCGATAGCTCAGAAAAACCAAGAGCAAAATCCACAAAATTCGCAGACGCCGCCACCTGCTTTGCACAATGCGGGTGATCCGCAGCAACCAAACCAACCTAAACCAAAGAAGAAAAAACCATTCAGAAAACCCCCACCAAAATCCTAATTAGTGATTCGTTTATTTTTCGTATTAATAATTGTTTCTTTATATTCGGCTTGCCAGACGGATGCGGTTTATGAAAAGTCAATCCCAGTAAGTGCTTATGGCTGGACAATGGTAGATACCCTAAAGTATAATCTAGAAATAGAAGACTCTGCTCAGCGCTATGATCTCTCGCTTTCGGTAAGACACAGAGATATCTACGACTATACGAATCTATATGTGAAGGTGATCACACAACTGCCGAATGGCGAAATTAAATCTGAGGTAATATCTCTTCCCCTCTGCGATGAAGGTGGTAAGTGGCTGGGTAAATGTGCTGGAGATATTTGTTTTTCAAGAATCCTCCTTATGAAAAGAACCTATTTCCCTATTAAAGGCACCTATAATTTCTATGTAATTCATGAAATGAGACAGGAAAAGTTGAAAAACTTATTAGATCTTGGACTCCGCTTAGAAAAATCAACTAAAAAAGTTTATTCAGATGAAGAAGAATAGCCTCTTTATAATTTCAGTTCTATCAGTTCTGTGTTTTACCTCTTGTCAGGATTATTCTCAGCCTATTCGCATAGATAATAAAAATTTTGAACTCACTTTACCCGGATTTGTAAAAGAAGAAGATCTGGCCGATGATGCTATAGTAGAATATGCCAATAGATTCAGAAATTTCTACATTGTCGTGTTTCAATTAAAAGATTCTATTACTAAAGATAGTCTCTGGCTAGAGACCACACAGCGTCTCACAAAATCTCTAGCAGAACATAAAATAGATAGTCTACAACGAGGGCCTGACCAGATTTTTACTACTATCAAAGGTAAATTTAAAGATGAAAAAGAACCTATCTTTTATACCCAGAAGCTAATCTATAAACAGGAAAATAGCTACCTAATAACCGTATGGACTCGTGGTCAAGAGAGATATAAAAAATATGAAACAGAGATAGGAAGTATCATAAGTTCATTTAAAACTAGGTCATGAAACTTGAGGATGATAAGATAGTCATCATGTGCAAGGACCCTGATCAAATGGAGCTGGGCATTCGTCATCTTATAGTGCAGTACAAGGAAAAACTCTACTGGCAGATAAAGCGTATAGTAGAGCACCATGATGATACCGAAGAAGTCTTGCAAAATGTCTGGATAAAAATATGGCAAAACATAGGTGGTTTCAAAGGTGAAAGTGCTTTATCTACTTGGATATACAGAATTACATACAACGAGTCTATCTCCTATATCCAAGGTAGAAAAAAACAAAAGCTAGTGGACTGGGAGACCTCAGAGAGAATAGTAGAATCTCAGTCTGAAGATAAAATGTTCTCTCATGAGATTTATGATAAGGAAGCTGTTTTGAAAAAAATAGAACTAGCTGTAGAAAAACTACCTCATAAGCAGAAGTTGATTTTTCACTACCGCTATAACGAGGAAATGCCTTATAATCAGATAGCTGATATAACAGGCACTTCGGAAGGCGCATTGAAAGCCTCTTTTCACCATGCTGTGAAAAAAATAGAAGAATTTATTAAAAAGAATTAAACCAGTGCGATAGAATTTTATCTAAAGAATGTACATGAAAATTAAGACTAAAAATATATAATCAAGAAATTACATAGAGATGAATGAAGAATTAAAGCAAGAGTTACAAAAATTACAATCTCCATTGGCGAAGATGGATAAGCATTATTTTGCTCAAAGCAAGGATTTACCTGATAATTTTTTCACAGGAATGGAAGATAAGTTTATCGACCAAATACGCGAAAAATCAATACCTAGAGAAGGACAACAGTTTTCAATTTTTAGCGGTAAAAGATTCTCCTATTCTATAGCAGCGGTTTCTGCCTTTGCTATTCTAGGACTGGGTATATTCACCATAGTGCGAGCAGAAGGTGGAAGCCAACTAAGTCAAAATGAGGTCAAAACTTTTATAGAAGAAGATGGAGACTTTTTAGCGCCAGAAAATACTGCAACTATAAATCCAAGTCCTGCGCTAGAAAAAATTAGCGACGAAGAAATTAAAAGCTATTTATGTGAAGTAGAGGGTATGGATTGTACCCAAGTCAATTAAGAAAAGTCCTATTTTTATAAATTAAAAACTATTTTTGAACAAACAAATTATATAAACATGAACAAATTAATTCTTATACTAAGTTTAATATTTTGTGGTATCAGTATACACGCTCAGGATGACAATAAAATAGCAGGAATACGAAAAGAGTATCTCACGAAAGAGTTGGCTCTCACGTCTAGTGAGGCCGATGCTTTTTTCCCTGTATACAATGAATATATTCATAAAAAACGAGAAACAAGAAAATCCCTGCGCTCTGAAAAAACGAGTTCAGACAACTCCGTAGATAAAATCATCGATTTAGAACAAGACCTGATAGATCTTCAGCGTGAATATCTAGAGAAATTTAGAAGGATACTTCCTGAAAAGAAAATCGTTCAACTACTAGAAGCTGAAAAGAAATTTAAGACCATGATGGTCCAGCGACTGAAAGACTAAGTGCGAGTCAAAGTCAATATCGCTATTTCTGGTCGTATTCCCACCCTACCCGGATAGCCTATAAATCCAAATCCACGATTGACGTATAAATGCTGGTCATACTCTGTATAGAGACCTGCCCACTGCTTGTAAAACCACTGCACAGGCGAAAATCTAAACCATTTATTCTCTACCCCGAACTGCATGCCATGCGTATGCCCGCTGAGCGTGAGCTGCACATCGGGTGTGCATTTTCGCACCTCTGCATCCCAGTGACTAGGGTCGTGAGAGAGTAATATTTTGGTAGGAATATTTTCTATACCACGGTAGGCCTTTTTCAGGTCTCCCTGTCTGGTGAAATGCATTTTCGCTCCCCAATTTTCTACCCCTATAAGAGCCAATTTTTGATCCCCAATCTCTAAAACTCTATATTCATTGCAGAGAATATCCCAGTTCGTATCTCTGTGATATTGCTTTATCATAGAGAAGTTTTCTTCCTTATCTTGAGGACTTGGCCACTGAATATAATCGCCATAGTCATGATTCCCTAAAATAGAAAACTGTCCGTATTTAGCTTTTATATCCTTAAATACATCTATATATGGTGTAAATTCGGAGGCTTTGTTATTGACCAAATCCCCTGTAAACACGAAGATATCGGGTTTAAGCGCATTGATTTTTTCTACGGCCAGCTTCAGGGGTTCTGCATCTGAAAAACTCCCTGCATGAATATCTGACACCTGCACTATTTTAAGACCTTCTAGGGCACTAGGAAGATTTTTGATAGGAATATTCACTCGCCAAAACTGATAATCATGAGCCGTTTTGACCATTCCGTTGATAAAGGCTAAAAAAGGAAGACCTGCCAATCCTAAAAATACGGAATCTAAAAACTGCCTTCGACTGGTGTGAAGTTCATTTGATGGTTTGATAAGATAATTATAAATGACACTGATGAGTCTAAATATATCCTCTAAAAAAAGAAATAAAACTAGAACAAGTTTAGAGACAAATATTCCCATAAATACACCTGTCATAAAGCGGGTCAAAGAAGTACTATTTTCTCTGAAATTAAAAATGATGGCTAGTATGAAATAAATAAGCACAAAAGCAGTCAAACACCAGTATAAAAAATAGGCTATATTTCTAGTTTTGACAGAAGAGTTTTGAAACGCCGAACGCACTGCTGTAAAACCGTAGTAGTCGATTACTAGAGTCAAAAATAATATTATCCAAGGAATTAAACTTCTAGTCATTAAATTTGTGTATCTTAAAAATTAATTATGTTAAAACTCATTACGAGAACACGCATCCTTATCCTTTGGTTTCAAATTTTACCATTATTAGCATTCGGCCAATTGATGAAAGAGAAATCAAGTTACAGCAGATATGATAGTTTATTGGGAACTATTACGCCTATGCGAGCATACGATGTCACACATTATAAACTCAATCTGGAAATAGATCTAGATAATAAGAAAATTCAAGGGACATCCCAAATGGAATTTATCAGTCAAGATAAAATGGATAGCCTGCAACTAGACCTTTTCGAAAATTATCAAATCCAGGAATTAACCGTCAACGGCATAAAATGCAAATATAAACGTGATAAAAACCACATATTCATAGCTACGAAAGGTGTCATAACTGGGAGTAAGGACTATATTCTCAAAGTAAAATACCAAGGGACGCCTCCAGAAGCTAAAAAGGCACCATGGGATGGAGGATTTGTATGGAAAAAAGATAGCTTGAATAGACACTGGGTAGGCGTAGCCTGCGAAGGGCTAGGAGCTTCTAGCTGGTGGCCATGTAAGGATCACTGGTCTGACGAACCAGATAGAGGGGTCGAAGTCAATCTAATAGTACCCGATCCGTACAAAGCGATATCGAATGGTCGCTTAATATCACAACAAAAACTAGCTAATGGCAAATCTGAATGGCGCTGGAAGGTAACTCACCCTATCAATTTGTACAATGTGACACTCAATATAGCCCATTACAAAAGTATTAATCAATCCTATACATCTAAAGTCAATGGAAACAGCCTCAATATGGCTTTCTGGGTGCTGGATTATAACTTAGAAAAAGCCAAGATACATTTCCAGCAAGTAGGCCCAATGATGGATTGCTATGAGTCTAAACTAGGGCTCTATCCATTCTATGAAGATGGCTATCAGCTCGTAGAGACTCCCTACCTAGGTATGGAGCACCAGAGCTGTGTAGCTTATGGAAATAAATATTTCGGCGGCTACCTAGGCGATAAAAATTATACAGGAGGGCATGATTTTGATTATATCATCATACACGAAACAGGGCATGAATGGTTTGGAAATAATATCACGGCAGAGGATAATGCTGATATGTGGATACACGAAGGCTTGACTACCTATGCCGAGAGTATATATGCTGAGTGCATCTATGGGGCTGGAGATGCCTATATGAATAAAATGAAGCGAAGGGTAAGAAACAAAAAACCAATACAGGGAGACTATGGTGTAGCCAAAGAAGGTGACGGAGATATGTATGCCAAAGGAGCTCTATTTTTTCATACACTGCGCTACCAGATCAATAATGAAAAATTGTGGAATTTTATTTTAAAAGATATTGGAAAGACTTTCGGCAAGCGCACCACAAATTATGATGAAATTCTTCAATATTTCAATAATACCACTCAAAGAAAGTTTGATCCGCTTTTCAGTGCCTATATTCAGTATGCCGAACTTCCTAAAATCAGTCAGAATGAGACTATAGAAAACGGCATCAAAACCATTAAACTTGCTTTAGACCACTCTCAGACAGACCTTAGTTTACGCATATTCTATACTGTAGACGGAAAAGAGACCATTCTGCAACTCGAAAATACCAAGCCTGTAATCTTAAAAATGCCGGCTAATGCAAAATTTAAACTCAATGAGGATAAGGGTTATTTTGAACTGAAGTAAATTTAATATAAATGCTTGTAAATCTTCGACATACATACCATGGCTCTAAATAAATTTTTTGATTAACTTTGCAGTCCTAAAACGTGTGATATGGAATTTGAACTTCAAGAAGGCAGTGGTAAAGCCAAGTGGTGGCAACGTCTGAAAAAAAATATTAATACTGAAACTACCGATAAGCTAGAAACACCTGATGGAGTTTGGTATAGCTGTAAAAAATGTAGATCCACCATTGCGTTTAAAGAATATGAGCAGAACTTTTGGTGCTGCACTAAGTGCGGAGCTACTGGAAGAATAGGATCAGAGAGCTATTTCGCCATTTTATTTGACAATAATGAAGTGGAGGTGCTATTTGAAAATATTGTGGCTTCTGATAAATTAGAATTTGTAGACGAAAAACCCTATCCCGATAGAATACGCTCTGCCAATAAGTCGACAAGACTCACCGAAGCGATTCGAGTAGGTAAAGGTCAGATCGATGGCATAAGTACGGTCATAGCTTGTATGGACTTCGCCTATATTGGCGGATCTATGGGCTCTGTAGTCGGTGAGCGAATAGCTAGGGGGATAGACAAGGCAATAGAAACGCAATCCGCATTTATCATCATCTCTAAATCTGGTGGTGCCCGTATGATGGAGAGTGCGTTCTCGCTCATGCAGATGGCGAAAACATCTGCCAAACTGACCCAATTAGCTACTGCTAAGCTACCCTATATTTCATTTATGACAGATCCTACCACAGGTGGTGTATCCGCGAGCTATGCTATGCTAGGCGATATCAATATCTCCGAACCTGGCGCACTAATTGGTTTTGCTGGACCCAGAGTAGTCAAGGAGACCATCAAAAAAGAACTGCCAAGAGGCTTTCAGATGTCTGAGTCTTTGCTTGAAAATGGCTTTCTAGATTTTATAGTAGAGCGCAAAGATCTCAAGGAGCGCATAGCGCAATCGTTGAAGTTTTTCATGCATAAATAAATATTATTTTGAAAAAATTTATCTTCCTGCTAGCCCTTCTCACTGGTTTGGGTTATTTGGGTTATTATTTTTACTATATCCCCTATTTTGATAATAATCAAATGGGAATAAGCAATGCCGAAGGACAACGAATTAAGTTTCCGAAAGATCGACCTTATATTCTGTGCTATATCCAAACCTGGTGCAAGGACTGTATCTCAGAGACGCCCTGCCTTATGGACTTTAGTCAGAAAAACAATATTCCTATCTACTTTGTGACCGATGAAGATACGATACTAATGAAAAAATATAGCGCTAGATTCCCTTATGAATTACCAATTTACTATACCCAAACTAGATTGAAGGAAAAAGGAATTCTGCTCTTCCCCACTGCATTTTTTTATGGAGAGGAAAATAAGCTATTCTATAATAAAATGGAACGGATAGACAGTGTCGAATTGAGTCATTATTTAGAGAAATTAAATGCAAATGACTAAGAAAAATCTGAGATTATTTGATAAGGAAGAGCTAACCACGGAAATGGAAGCGCTCGGTGAAAAGAAGTTTCGCACTTCTCAGTTATTTCAGTGGCTATGGAAATACCGCACCTTGAATTTTTCTAAAATGAAAAACATCCCCAAGCCTTTGCAAGCAAAGCTTCAGGAATTATATATCCTGCCGGAGACGGCCGTGAGTATATTTCAGCAGAGTCAAGATGGCACTATAAAGGTAGGATTTGAAACCTATGATAAGGAAACAATCGAAGGGGTTATTATCCCATCCGAAGATAGAATCACAGCTTGTATTTCTTCGCAAGTAGGCTGCAGTTTGAGTTGTACCTTCTGCGCCACCGGTTTTCTTCCTCGTAAGCGCAATTTATTCGCTTTCGAAATCTATGACCAAGTCTATCTGCTTAACGAACTCGCTCTAAAACATTACGAAAAACCCTTGACCAATATAGTCTATATGGGTATGGGCGAACCTCTACTCAACTATGACGAAGTAGTCAAAAGCCTCCACCGCCTCCATAGTGAAGACGAAGGACTGGGCATAGGAGCCAAACGGATAACGGTATCGACATCGGGAATAGTGCGAAATATTAAAAAACTAGCAGATGAAGGACTCAAAATCAATCTAGCCCTATCACTCCACGCAGCTACCAATGAGAAGCGAACTGCCGTCATGGATATCAATAAAAGTAATCCGCTAGAAGAACTGATGGCTATTCTAGCCTACTTCTATGAGAAAACGCATAATAAAATCACCTATGAATACATCTTACTCAATCAGTTTAATGATAGTGTAGAGGATGCTATAGATTTAGCGAAACTCTGTCAGGATTTCGCGGTCTATGTCAATCTCATAGAATATAATCCCGTAGATGGTACGCCTTATTCAAAATCAAAGAAAGAGCGCAGAGATGCCTTCCTACAGACCCTCCGTGACAAAGGAGTTTCATCTAAGATCAGAAAAAGTCGTGGAAAAGACATTGATGCCGCTTGCGGCCAGTTGGCTAATAAGATTGTGAAATTGCAGCTAGATAGTTAAGACTTCCCTTTACATTTCTTGTCCTTACAATTCCCATACAAATAGAGTTGGTGAGAATTGATTTCTACTTTCAAAACTTCTTCTAGTGATTTCTTGATTTGATATAGTCGTGGATCACAAAATTCGATAATCTTTTTACACTCTTGACAGATAAAATGGTCATGCTGCTTGAAACCATAGGCTTTCTCATAAATTGATGTATTATTATTGAGGTAGTGCTTCGTTATAATACCGCATTCTAAAAACAATTCCAGCGAATTGTAGACGGTGGCTTTGCTTATATTAAATCTTTCCTTGTCTACAGCAAGAAATAAATCATCTGCTCCGAAATGGTCATTGCGCTGATAAATCAGCTTCAAAAGATAATTGCGCTCTGGAGTGCGACGAAGCTTTTTCAGTATGATATAGTCTTCTAGTACTTTAGAAGCTTTATCGTATAATTCTAGAATATTCTTGCTAGAAGACACTTATTGTATGGAGATTTTTTTTGTAGAAATTTTACCCCCAGCATTTAGGTGAGCGATCACTATACCTGAAACTTTATCTAAGACAAGACTATAGTCTGAAGTAGTTAATTTCTTTTCAGTTATTTTTTTGCCATCTAGAGAATATAAGCTCAGTATTGGACTAGTTTGCAAGGGTATGTTTCGCACTTCTATTCTGTTTTGAGTCTGGACTATATCTAAATCTTCTGCTTGACTGCATTGAATTTGATTGACTATGACTCCATTTTTAGTTCTATATCGATAATTAATTCCTTGATATTTGGTGCCAGTAGTGTCTAAAGTAGCCGTAAGAATTTCTTGTCTAAAGATAGGCGAGTAAAATGCGTGAGTAGTTAAGTTTAAATCTAAATCATCTGTAGGCAAGAGGCCTCCTATAAATGGAGTTACATCACTTCCATTAGACGGAAAACCTAGCAGTCTGCCATAGAGTAGAATTTTATAATCTATCGTAATTTTTCGAATCACTTTGATTACATCTATGTTATTATCAATAGGTGTTTTTATTTTCCCAGTGCCATCTGCTTTCATATTTAAAGAAAATGAAATACTTACTACAAAAGAATCTGCTCTAGAATTAGGCACCGTAGCAGAAATCAAAGAATCAATATTAAAACCCTGAAAAAATTCTTTTGGTATAGTGATATTAATAGCATCCGTCGTTGTTATATTCGTGGTTGTGGTCACTGGTAGACTGAGATATTTCATAGTACCTTTTAGGCCTCCCACACCAGGTATAGGAAGCTGAGATTGAATCTGAGATAGGGATATTAAAAATAAGTCATTCCCATTTTTATTAAAATATATAGTAGCATTGTCATTGTCATCTTCTACCAGCTTTAGATTAGAATTAGGGTATTCAACTATTTTATCGTTAGCTATATAGCGAAATGTGGTCGTATCATTCTGCTTCAGTTCTGAAAAATCATATACTCCGCCTAGTGGAGATTTTATCGGATAAGTCTGCGTATCTACTCCATAGGTAAACACGTCACCTATAGTGGGCATATGTGTAGTGGGTATTGTAACTTGACCCAATGCAGTTAATCCTATAAATAGAAAAAGAAAATTGTAACCTAATTTATTCATAATACAAATAGTGTGTATCTACAAATATACAAACAATTGGAGAACCAAAGATTGAAATTAATCAAGATTTTAGCGAGCTAAAACTCCAGATGGCTATATTTGAATTAACTGCTTTTTGATTTTTTCACGGATTGCAGCAGATGCATTAACCAGAGGCAATCTTACAGCATCTGTGGTAATATTTTGAAGGCCTAAAGCAGATTTAATACCTACAGGGTTGCCTTCTTCAAATATAGATTCTATGATATCTGCTAGTCTAAATTGAATAGCTGTCGCTTCTTTAAACTCGCCATTAAGACCATGTTGAATCATGGTAGAGAACTCTTTTGGCAATAAATTAGCAATGACCGAAATACAGCCATCCATTCCGAAAGAAAGTTGCGGAACCACTAGATTATCATCCCCACTTAAAACTATAAAGTCCTTTGGCCTATTTTTCACCAATTTCATGCATTGGTCAATATTTCCGCTAGCCTCTTTGATAGCCACTATCTTATCTACTTCTCTAGCTAATTTTAAGCTAGTCTCTGGTAGTATATTAGATGCAGTTCTTCCTGGCACGTTGTACAAAATTATAGGTAATGGAGAAGCCTTGGCTATGGTCTTATAGTGCTGATAAATACCTTCCTGGCTTGGTTTATTGTAATATGGGCTTGCACTCAGAATAAAGCTATAACCTGTTAGATCTGCTTCGTTGATTTCGTCCACTACTTGAAGTGTGTTATTGCCGCCGAATCCAGCGATCAAATTCACTTTTCCATCGGCTTCTACAGCTACAAATCTTAATATTTCTACTTTTTCTTCCTTAGTTAACGTAGGCGTCTCGCCTGTAGTACCTAAAACTATAAGTGAATTGACTCCCCCTTTGATACAGTGAGCTACTAGTTTTTTCAATGCTGGATAGTCTACATCGTTCTCCTTATCAAATGGTGTGACTAATGCTACACCTGTTCCTCTTAATTGACTACTCATTATGTTTTAATTGCTATCATAAAATTTATTAATTTACTCACTATACCCTTTCCACTAAGATTACTATCAGAATCCAATATGATATCAAATAGAGCAGGATTTTGGTTATAATTTACACCCAGTCTCAATTTTGATTTTGAGTGAGCAAATATAACATTCAATGGAGAGTTTATACCATTAAAAAAACCAAAAACTAAATCGAAATCCATGACTGTAAAATCAAAGAGCTGATGCTTAGTAGGATAGCCATACCAGTTTAAATCTTTTTTAGAGAATAAAAAGGGTTCGTATTTTTTTTCTCCAGAATTAATAAACGCGAATACAGAAATATTCTTTCCTTCATTTTTCAATTTAATCTCAAGATCTCTCATCTCTGTGATCATTCCAAAATCTGTAGCATCATAGACCAATCCAATATTCTTTACCTCGGAAAATTCTTGCAATAGCAAATTCTTTCGACCATGATCGATTTCCTTATTCAAACGCTTAAAAAAGAAGTAGTCTTTTATTTCTTGAATCATCTAGCTAGCCATTATCCTAACTCTATAGCGCTACTCATAGCACTATATTTTTCTATTCGGGCAGTGACTCTAACTTCAGGTTTCATTTTGCATAATACCGCTAGATTTTCTATGATATGTGTCTTAAGATGGAGAGCCATCTCTTCTGGCTGATAATGAGCGCCCCCAGCTGGCTCGACTAGTATACCATCTATAAGTTTGTTTCTTAGGTTATCGTCCGGAGTCAATTTCAAAGCTTCTGCCGCTCTTTCTTTATGCTCCCAGCTTCTCCATAAGATACTGGAGCAAGACTCAGGTGAAA
>CANESS010000037.1 GCA_947441115.1 Saprospirales bacterium
ATAGGATCGATCCGATTAATCTTTTCTAAAACAACTAAATAATCTGTAGTGAATTGGAAGTCTTTCACCGTTTACTTATCTTATTGGATGAAATAGTTTTTTGACGGCTACATTTAAAACGAGTTATTTCTATATTTCGCTTCTTTGCATGCTTTTGACTCACCCCACTATTGACTCTCTTTCGCCATAGATTAAAACTACTGCGTTTTAATTCCGTGCGCATAAGTTTTATGACAAGTGATTCTGACAAACCAAACTGTAGCTCAATCGCTTCGAATGGGGTTCGATCTTCCCATGCCATTTCTATAATTCTTTCTTTATCTTTCTGATCCATCATTTTTTTTGTTAAAAATAGGTCCTCTGCCAACCAATAGATACTGCTGAGCCTTCTGCTACAATCAAAGAATTTGGCTTCTGTTCATTGAGAAAAGAAAAGTCACTTCCATACATGGCCTTAAAATCACAATCAATAGAATAATCGATAACTTTTTTTATACGCCACCGTGGATGATTGACATTGTATTCAATGGTATTTAAGCTATCAACCTTGGTATAGCCATAATAATGCTCGAAAATGAACTCTTCAATACTATTATTAGCCATAGGTTCTGATTCCTTAGACGTTTCAGCAACTATATAGTTCCAATTGCCATTCTTTTCCCACTCATATTTTATCTTTCGTTTTGCTTCCTCATCTTTTATACTGCTTCTCGTAGGGATAGAAATATAATGCTCTTTATATAATTTATTGGCTAACCAAGCTACTGGCTTATAAGGCACTGTTTCATTTATAAATACTACTCCACGCTTAATATGATTGCTTTCAGTTCGCTTAACGTAAAACCTAAGATTGACTTCTTCAAAATTTCCGAAAAATGGAATCGGCACACGGAAAATTCTTATTTTTTTAAACATAAAACCGACTAAACTTATATAGGCTTTTCCATTATATAAATCTAACTCCACCCCATTTGGCAAAAATGGTTTTAAAACCGAAGGATCTATTTCATAATTTGCCATAATTATGTCTTCCCATAAGGCTGATAGAAAAATACGCGACATTTTATTCTTTAATGAACATATTAAATGTTTCTAATCTAGAAATTTATTTTAGTTAGAACTTAGATTTTTGGCACTATAGTTTTCGCTATTGAAATTATCCATGACTATATTTACAATAAAGTCATGGATAAGAAAATTCTTAAAAAATACAATGTTCCTAATTCCTTCTTTAGACTATTGACTAATCAAAACAATTGTAAATCCAAAAAATACTTTTACGACATTTTTTAGATATCGATAAGTCGTTAATCTTTATTTTTTCTAGCTTGAGTTATTGAATAAGCAAAAGCTGCACTGAAAAGTAGAGTTATGAAACCAGCAAAATAAGGTATTATATCAACCATTTTTTGAATCGCTTATTAGTTTTAAATAAATCCCGAAAGCTAAAATAGATGGAACCCACATACCCATAAAGGTAGCGTCCGCTTTCTCACCTTTAAAATAGAGGATTTCTGAAAAAATAAGAGACGAAAAAGCTGCTAAAAAAAGAAGCTTGTCCGCAATTGTAAACTTGTTAAACATATTTTTAAATTTATATATGTAAAGATAAATAATTATTTTTCATATCAAAAAAAATAGTTCTGTTTTAATACTAAATTTCTCATCTTGATCAGACTGAAAACTACCTTTAAGTTACTTTAGTAGATATTTAATTTTCGTTTGCATCGCTTCTCATCAACAT
This sequence comes from Saprospirales bacterium, assembly GCA_947441115.1. GTDB lineage: Bacteria > Bacteroidota > Bacteroidia > Chitinophagales > JADJOU01 > CHPMRC01. The sequence goes on from CANESS010000037.1 coordinate 1,745, forward strand.
GTCTCCATTTCTACCGAAAGATAAAACAAGGACTCCGATAAAAAGATAAACGTAGTAGCTCATAAATCGCCATACAAAAGCTGCAGTGCCGCTCATACCGGGCGTAATACTCTCACAGTAAAAGGCCATATAGAGTGCTTCTGCTATACCGCTGCTGCCAGGCGTAGAGGGCAGGTAGAACATGAGCCAGAGTGCATACTGCTTCACATAGACATAGAGCCAGTCCATACTGCCTGTGCTAAATCCGTAAACAATAGCAACGCCTACGAGATATCTTCCTGCCCATGACATGAGCGTGTATAAGCATAAACGTATCCAAAATGTAGTTTTCTTCGTACGAATATGAATACTCGTATGGTGTATTTCATTCGCAAAATCATCGAAGCCTATGCGCCATTTTTTCAATAATGGAAGTCGTCCCAAGGTTTTAATCAATTGGCGAATCCAGCTAGGATAGATAAATATTCCTATAAAGACTACTATAACAAATACTAGAATAAAGATAAGCATCAATATTACGGTATACTCCAGATAACGGATATTCTCTACCCAAGGAAGTTTTGCCTTAAGGTCTAACCAATCTGGACATTGGGTGCCGAGCTGAAACATCTGTCTTCCGTACAGAAAATAGAAGATAGGAAAAATGAGGATAAAAACAAACTCATCTAATAAGATCGCCATTAATACAATAGAAGAAGCTTTAGCTGCGTTGATTTTATTTTTTATCAATAGAAAAATAGCTGCCGCTTTACCGCCAATCATACCAGGAGTGATGGCAGAACCAAACTCCCAGAGAAGAATAATCTTAAGACTCTCTCTAAAACTGAGCTTATGGTCCGTCAATAATTGTAGACGAAGTACATAACCCAAATCTCTAAGCATTAGCATGAAAGCAGACAAAGCGACGCCTTTTAGCATCAAGCTGGTCCATTGGAGGGATAAGAGCTGACTAAAGTCTATTGTATTCTTAGTAAAAAAATAACCTATAAAGAATATTATAAGAAAATAAAACAGTAATTTTTTAGCACTAAAGGGTTTATTATGCTTCATCCGTCGTTTTCAAGGTAATCCAAAAATTATTCATACCTTCTCCAATAATGATAGTGATTCTGGCCTCCTGAACTAATTCAAGTATAGATAAGAAATGATAAATAGCATGTAGCTTCGTATCTATGGTCGAAAATAATTCTTCAAATTCTATCTTACTTTTACTAGCTAGCTTTTGGAAAATAGATTCCTTTTCCTCTATCATATTATATTTAACAAAGGCTATTTGATGGGTAGTATCGTCCTCACGGAGTCTTTTCTGCTGCAGTAGTTTTTCGAAAACTTTAAAAAGTTTGGATACATTCACATTCTCCATTTCTAGCTCCGTGCGATGCAGATCTGCTATTTCTTTGAGTTCATAAGCGGCCGCCGTGCGCTTAACTTTTTGATATTGTTCCTCTTCTAGATTATGCAAATAGTCACTGATTTCCTTATACTTCTTATACTCTAGTATTTTTTGAATTAACTCTTTACGCGGATCTATCTCATTCCCATCTTCATCTAGCTGTTTTCTCGGCAGCAGCATCTGAGCTTTGATTTTCATGAGGGTAGCGGCTACTAGAATAAATTCACTAGCTACCTCTATATTAAACTCCCGCATCTTGTGGATATAATCTAAAAAATCAGCTGTAATTTTATGAATAGGAATATCGTAGATGTCTAGTTCATCCCGCTCTATAAAAAACAGCAATAAATCAAATGGGCCTTTGAACTGGGGTAGGGCTATTTCAAAAACATTATTTTCTGATGGCTGACTCATGATTTTTTCTGATTATACTTACTCATAGCTAATGGAAACCCTGCTAAGATACATTCTTCAAGAGCTAAAATAGCATGATCTAGATATTCTGGAAGAAATTTAACCTCTTCATCTGACCATTTTCCCAGTACATAATCCACTTGACCTCCTTTATGAAACTCATTTCCTATCCCGAACCGAAGTCTAGGGTATTGTCCTGTTTGCAGCTCATGCTCAATATTGGTCAGTCCATTATGGCCTCCACTGCTGCCGCTTGTTTTAATTCTTATCTGCCCATAAGGCAATGCCAATTCATCTACCACCGCTATGGAATGCTCTTTCTGAATTTCTAATTTATCCAACCAATATTTATAGGGTTTGCCACTCAAATTCATATAGGTCGTCGGCTTAATAATTGTCACCTTTTTATTTTTCAATCTAAATTCAGCCACATCAGCATAGCGGTCATTTTTAAAACTTAAATTGTATTTACTAGCCATCCTGTCAGCTACCAGAAAGCCTACATTGTGCCGAGTATATGAATACTCCACGCCGATATTTCCGAGAGCTACAATTAAAAATTTCAAAGATTAAAATTTATAAAACTGCCTTGGCTATATTAACCACACCATCCGATTTACTCATTGTATAATAATGCAGAGCTGGCACTCCAGCGGCTTTTAGTTCTTTACTCTGCATAATGCACCACTCCTCACCTACCTGCTTCACATCAGATATTGTTTTGCACTTCTCCACCTCTTTGGTGAGCTCGTCTGGTATCTCCAGGAAAAACCGGGAGGGAATAGACTTCAGTTGATACTTTGCATCAATAGGCTTCAGCCCTGGAATGATAGGTACATTAATTCCTATCTTTCTACATTTATCTACAAAATCGAAGTACTTTTTGTTATCAAAAAACATTTGGGTAATAATATAGTCTGCTCCCAGGTCTACTTTATTTTTCAGCCACTTAAGGTCAGTATTCATATTGGGTGCTTCGAAATGCTTTTCTGGATAACCAGCTACTCCTATGCAGAAGTCAGTTTCCATCTCATTGAGGGTCTCTTCGTGCAGAAACTTCCCTTTATTCATATTGGCTACCTGATCTACCAATTCACTGGCATATTTATGTTGATTTGTTTTTCCTATTTTGAGGTGGTTTTTTTCATCTCCTTTCAGCACCATGACATTCTCAATCCCTTGGTAGCAGAGAGAAAAAAGTGCATCTTCCGTTTCTTCTTTGCTGAAACCTACACATACTAAGTGAGGAACCGTTTCCACATTATATTTATACGAAATTGCTGCGCAGATACCTACCGTTCCTGGCCTAGGCCGCAGCGGAGCTTCCTCAATTAGCCCATCTGGCCGTCTTTTATAGATCATTTCTTCTGGATGGTATGTGACATCGACAAAAGCAGGCTTAAACTCCATCAATGGATCTAATACGGCAAATAAATCATTGATTTTTTTCCCCTTTTGTGGAGGTAAAATTTCAAGAGAAAAAAGTGTTTCCCCTTTCGCTGCATCTAATTTGTCTGTGATTTTCATTCTTACATTAATCTAAATGACAAATGTAGCCGATTTTTTTTATCATTCAAAAAATGAATAAAAGGGCGACCTTTCTAGGTCTCTCTTTAACATAATTTTTTATTGAATAAGAATAAATAGGTTGGAAAAAAATGATGAATATAAAATCTTATTCACAGCTCCTAATTCAAAATTAATGGTTATTGCCCTAACAACTGCCCATTTAACAATTAAGCTTTATAATACCTTGCTTTCTCGATTTCGTCTCTGACCTTATCGGGAAGCAGGTATTTTACGGACTGCTTATGGCGTATCCGCTCGCGGATAGCCGTGGATGATATATCCATAAGCGGCACATCCAGAAAGTGAATATTTTGGTGTATAGGAGCGCTCGCATTATCTGACTTTGGCCTTCTATATACATATAATTTATAATCACTCAGTATCTGTTCATAATTTTTCCACTTTTCTAGGTGCTCCAAATTATCTCCCCCAAGTAGCAGGCAGAATTCTTTCTTGGGATACTTTTCTTTTAAGTGTGTTAAGGTGTCAATTGTATAACTTGGCTTAGGCAGATTAAACTCTATATTGGAAACAAAAAAATCTGGATGATCTTCTGTAGCTAATTGAGTCAGATAGCAGCGAGCGCTCTCTGCTAAAAGGCTTTCCTTAGACTTAAATGGATTCTGTGGGCTTACTACAAACCACACTTTTTTAATACTTTTTTCAAGCAATACAGCATCTGCTATAATGAGATGACCAATATGGATAGGATTGAACGAACCAAAAAATAGAGCAATCACAACTATGGAGCAGAGCTAGTAAAAGTAAATAATGCATTCATCGAATAATTATAGAACATAACGATAAATACGGCAATCAATTTACTGAGATAGAAATTAAAACGAATCTTGACATTGAGAATATAAATAATGACGCTATTTATAATCAGTGCGAAACTAGCTATAGATATAAACTTCATAAATTGAAGCTCAATATCGGCTGTATTTGAGTGGAAGGTCCAAATTCTATTGAGGGTAAAATTGACAACTACGCTGAATAAAAAACCTATAGCATTGGCAGTAAACTTGTTAAATTTTAATTTTTCCTTAAAGAGATAGGTAAGACCAAAATCAATAAAAAAGCATAGAAAACCTACCATTCCGAATTTAGCGATACGCTCAATAAATTCTCTATCTAGTATCCCCTGCATGTTAATCTACTATAAATTGACCATTTTTATAACATAGCTCCCCATCCGCATAGATTTCCCCTTCATTCATATCGGTAATCATATCCCAATGCACGGTGCTTTCGTTGATACCATTACACTGCTTATAAGCGTCCCCGATAGCGAGGTGTATAGTCCCACCTATCTTTTCATCAAAAAGAATATTACGGGTTATTTGCTGAATCTTATAGTTCGTGCCAATAGCGGCCTCTCCAAATCGTCTAGCTCCTGATACTTCAAATATTTTGTTTAGAAATTCAGCATTATCTTTTGATTTCCACTTTTCTATATAGCCATCTTTTATTTCAAGTTCTATTTCATTGACTGTCTCCCCCATATATAGAGATGGGAGGGTATATTTCACCCAGCCATTCATACTATGATCTTCTGGGGCTGTATAGACTTCTCCTGAAGGCATATTCGTTTTACCATCCGAATTGATCCAAATTCTCCCATGAGTATTAAAGGTCAAATCGCAATTCGGCCCTAGATATCTAAATTGAGTTTTACCATTGAGGTAGTCTACTACTTTCTGTTGATTTTTGCCAAATGTTCTCCATGTCTGAATGGGGTCTTCGTCAAAGAGGTTACAGACATCGAATACAAATTTTTCATAATCCTGGAAACTCATACCTGCCTCTGCGGCTGAAAAAGGCGTAGGATACTGGCAGAGCGATCTGCGCATGGATCTATCACCAGTGCGATTCATATATATCTGGCGTATCTCTTTATAGGCCTCATTATGCGCCGTGCGCTTATCCATTGGCACCTCTATCTTATCTTTTGTATCAAACGGTGCTCGGATGTAGAGAAAGCAATTGAAGTTTTCATTCCAATATTTTTTCATAGGATTGACCCAGGTGAGCTGCTCAAGTCCGGCTTCTTTTAACCATGCATTATCAAAATCTTGAATCTCAATATCTAAAAATGGTATGCCGCCTGCTTTAGATATCTCTTGGGAGAGCTCTAAAAGCAATCTCTCAGCTAAGTAGGATGATTTTATCATGACTCTATCTCCGGGGCTTACCTCCAGGCAGTATTCAGTCAGTAATTTGGCATATTTATTATACATCTATATAAAAATGCCAAATATAGCTTATCTGATAAAAATTAAGATGATTTATTGGCTTTTTGAGTGGCGTGAACATTGAACCTTACCTATTCAGGTATATTATCCATTTAATAGAGTATGAATACCCATGAGTTAAAATTTTTATAGAAACAAAGAATGTCTCTTATATTTGTATGATAACTAAAGTAAACAACTATGTATATCCAAGGAAAAGTACTGAATGTATTTGACATTCAGACGGGTGAAAGTCCCAGAGGAAGCTGGAAAAAACGAGAGTTTATTCTGGAGACTTATGCAAAGGTACCTAAAAAAGTCTGCATGGTCATTAAAGGAGACGCGGTAGATAGTATTCAAGTTCAAAATGGCGATAGCCTCAAAGTGAGTGTGGATATAGAGAGCAGAGAATATAAGGAAAAATGGTATACGGAGATTAGAGCTTGGAAAGTAGAGCCTGCGGTGAATACGAGCGAAGACTCGACTAACACTTCAGATGACAATCCGTTCTAAAGCCCTTATAAAACGGCACAGTATCTACTCTTTTTAACTCCTTGTCAAAACAATACACCCTATATTTGCGTTTTCACATCAATTACTATACTTATTTAGTAATCCTACTATGCACAAATTAATATGTCTTTTTATTTTTCTATATCTGGCTCCCGCCTGCAAGGCTGTAGATTTTAAACTAGGTCTTATGGCTGGAGTTAATACGTCGCTTAATCAGCTGTATACCTACAATGATATTACCGGTACAGATCCAAAGCTAGGATACAATGCTCAGGCATATGCTAGATTCAAATTTTCTAGCTATATCCTCCAGCCAGAACTAGGTTATTTGACTAATCGAGTAGGATTTAGCTTAAATGAAAATGGGCAGTCTGCGGAATGCAATTTTAATCTCGGTCAGATGTACACTTCGGTTCTCATGGGATTCCAATTTAGTAAAATTCGTTTCGCTATTGGCCCAAGTATAGTATTTTATGCTAATCAGGGTTTTGATGCCTTGACTTCAAAAAAAACCAACATTAGTCAGGTGAATGAGGGCAGAGCGCAGATAGCTGCTGTGGCTAACCTAGGCATCAATGTATCTAAGCGATGGAGTATAGATGCGAGAGTCTCGCGAACCTTCACTCAATCAGAGTTTAACTTCACTCAATCAGAGTTTAATTCGACCTCACCTACTAATAGCTATAATTTTTCCGGCAATACAGGTATAATAAGTATTATGCTAGGGTACGCGATATTTAAAACCAAATAGAACTCATCTTCATCTATCGTGATTCGCATGCGGACCTATAGATTTTTCGCTGTATTTTCTATATTTTTTTTTCAAGTAATTTCGTCTTCGGCACAGGTAGATGACTACAAAATGCGCTACGAACAGGATTATGCGCAGCTAAAGGCTCAGGAATATAGTCTTCTGCCTCAGAAAGGGTATAGTTTCTCGCAGGAGACTATTCAGCAGCTTCACCTTAATTTCTCTGAGCTTCTAAAGCAGCAAACGAATTTCTACCTAGCCGATCATAGTATTTTTCATCAGGATATGTACTATCAGAATAGAAAAGTCTCCCCTACACTCGCTATACACAATGTAGATTTTAGTTCTGCCATTGCAGAGAATAATTTACAACTATTGCAGCAGTTTCACCCTAGTCTATTCCAGCAGATCAATGTTTATCAGGGCTACTCTGCCTCCAATAATAGCAGCAGCGCAGGTCAAATCGTCTTGACCCCATCGATTATCCCTGAAAAAAAAGATAGACATAGTCTTCGTGTTAAATCTAATTTAGGTTTCGGAAATACAAATGGACATGGAGTCTTTCAGTTGGCTCTGCATAAATCCAAGTGGAGCTATCTAGGCAGTCTCTATGCAAAATATCAATATAATTATCCGCAAGGACATACTGGTTCTGAAGTAGGACGAATGAGTTGGGCTCGACTAGCCAATCCATTTAATGGCGCCGGGGCGGGCTCATGGACTATACAAGTGGATAGTCTGAACTATGCTAAACCCCAAGTTCAGCTCGGACTAGATAATATGTTTCGACTCCAAATGGCTTCTAACAATGAACTTAATTTCTATCTGCATATAGGTGAGAGTGTACAAGAAAATCTAGGACGTACTCTACAGAAAAATACTACTTATTTGCTTAGTGAATCTAGTTCAGATTGGTCTCCTAATTTATTGGCGTTTATACAAAAAATTAACTACAGCGAGTCATCCCCCCTATATACACAGCTCAATCTAGCACTTACTTTTCAGCACTTAAATCATCGCAAAACGGAGCGGTATGACATTCAAGATGAACTCATTCGTCAGCACTATGAAGAAAATAAATTTTCTCTACAAGTGAGGGGATATAAAAATTTAGATGCTCGCAGAATATTTTTCTATGGTGCAGAAGCCTCCATTCTGTGGATTAAAAACAACTTTCATATTACACCCCTGCACACTAGTTTTTTTTCTCAACCCATTACCCAATTTTCTGCCTACTTCCGAAAAGAACTAAGGCAAAGCGCCGATATATCATGGTTTTTCGGCTTGAAAGGTGGGTTAGAAAATTATGCCTTTAGTCATGCACCCTATACAGTTCAAACTTCATATCAAGTGAGACCTAGAGCAGAATTATCCCTGACGTGGATGCGACATATATGTGAAAACTCCAACTATACAATCAATGTTTTTGCAAGAATGAAGCAGCCTCAAATTCAAGAGGTAAATCCACTATATGGAAATACGTTTCTAAAAACAAATACACAACTAAAAGCAGAAAAAGAATTCCTTATAGAATCACATCTGTATAGAAAATTTGATGATAAACTAGAAGTCCATTTCACCCCCTACTACCGCTATAGCTGGGATGCTATCCTACTCAGAGACTATGTAGATTATTTCACAGAAAGAATCACCATCGGTTTAAACAACTACTATACACAGACATTTGACAATGCAAGAAAACTATCGGAAGGTGGTGCGCAGCTAGAATTAAGATATAATATCTCTAAAAAAATTCTAGTCTATCAGCAGCTCAATATGCATCATATTTTTTCTTCACTAGACTCCAACCTAGATTACCAATCGCTTCCATTTTATGGCAATTTAGGTCTAAAATATAAATCAAATAAAATACTATTCCATACCTGGGCTCATCTCAATACTGGTAGAAATTTTTCACCTAACATAGCCTCACAATATATCCGATACTATGCCTCACAGCAGAATGGCACCAATGAATTTCCACTCTATTATTTAATCAATTTTGCAGTGGATTATTCATTGGCAAAACAGTTAAATCTTCGATTCCATTTAGATAATTTACTGGATAGAAACTACCTGAGTTATTTATCTACCGTGCCTGGCATGGGCAGAAATTATAGACTACAAATCTCGCTAACGCTCTGATATAATCTCAAAACTAGTATCAGAGACCTTACCATCTAACGGAGGATTTAATTTCTGAATATAAACTCGGACTTTCGTCAAGGGAAAATCTAATAAAAAAATTTGATCTGTAATCTTCTGAGCAGCAGACTCTATCAAATTTCCTCCCTGTGATAGAACTTCATGCGCGATATTGAATATCATCTGATAATCTAAGGTTTCATTCAGGGAATCTGACTGCATACATGTATGATAATCACCCCACAAATCGACTGAAACTAGAAACTTATTTCCGCTCAATTTTTCAAAATCAAACACCCCGAGAGGTGCTTCTATTTCTATGTTGTGAATAGATAGGCATTGAGATTTTACTTTCCACATGATGCTTATGAATTTTAGTGCTCAAAAATGCAGAATTTTTAGGCAATTCACATTTTTTTATGGCTTATTCACATAAATTTCCACTATATTTAGATGTAAATTAGATCCTATCCACATTGGCTATGAATATCTATAAAAATAATAACCAAGCTAGGTTCTATATTTGCTGACAAAATAAAAATTAAACGTGATAGATAGACCCGAAATAGCAAAAAAAACTTCTCTCAACCTACTCACAAAAAGAATAGATGATGTAGATTTAGGGAGAAAAGCTCCACAAAGTATAGAGATGGAGAAAGCTATTCTGGCCGCTATTATGATCGATAAAGATGCGATAGATACGGTGAGAGAGATTCTATCCGAAGCTTCTTTTTATCTACCTTCCCATCAGAAAATTTTTTCCGCTTCTCTAAAAATTTCTTCCCGTCATGAGCCTGTAGATATTGCCCTACTAGCAGAGCAATTATCCAAAGATGGCGTGCTCGAAATGTGCGGAGGACCTGGCTACTTGATAGAACTCTCCAATACAGTGGCTTCCAGTGCCAACGTAGAATTTCACTCGCGTATCGTAGCACAGAAATTTATTCAAAGAGAACTTATCCGACTAGGAAACGATGTAATCAAGCATGGCTATGATAGCACGAAAGATGTATTTGAAACACTCGATGAGACGGAGTCAAAAATTTATCAACTATCAGAAAACTATACCAGCGAAGACCCTGTCAATACATCTCAAGTACTAGGTGGAGCGCTCAGTGACCTCCAACTGCGTATGGATAAAAGTTTGAACAATGAGCTACAAGGTGTAGAAACTGGATTCAAGCAGCTCAATGAACTCTCTGGTGGATGGCAGAAAGGTGACCTGATCATCGTAGCAGGTCGTCCTGGTATGGGAAAGACTGCGTTTACGCTCACCTTAGCCCGCAATGCTGCCGTTATGGCCAATCAGACTGCGGTTTTCTTCTCTCTAGAGATGCCGACCAATCAGCTCATGATGCGTTTGATCTCTTCAGAATCGGACGTAGAGCAAGAAAAAATCAGACGAGGTACTATCAATCAAGCAGAATTAGCGCAGGTGACCTCTAAGATGGATAAACTCAATAAAGTCAATTTATTTTTTGATGATACCCCAGGACTAAGCGTCATGGACTTTAGAAAAAAAGTGCGGAAAATAAAACGTGACCATGATGGATTAGGACTCATAGTCATAGATTACCTCCAGCTCATGACCGTGAATATGGTAGAGGGAAATGGTAAAATTATTTCCAACCGAGAGCAGCAGATAGCTTTTATATCGCGTTCGCTCAAATCTATAGCGAAAGAGCTAGAAGTGCCTATCATAGCGCTGGCTCAGCTCAGTCGTCAGGCAGAGAATAGAGGCACGAGCACCAAGCCTTCGAAGCCTATGCTATCCGACCTGAGGGAATCTGGATCTATAGAACAAGATGCCGACATGGTCATCTTTCTATACAGAGAAGCCTACTATGACAAAGAGGCGACAGATGCCGACGGCAATAGTCTAGAAGAAGTGGCCACTATTAGCGTAGCTAAGAATAGAAATGGTAGAACCGATACCTTCAATGCCCGCTTTATAGGAAAATATGTAAAATACTGCGACTGGGATGACCAAGGTCTCTCCAGCAATACCATGCGTTATGCTGATATCAAAAACAAACAAGCGGATGATTTTGGCGATACACCTACTATGACGGTACCATCTAAAATGAACCATATTGACCGCGAAGAATTCTTCAAAGATGATGTTCCGCCTGCAGGAGGAGTGGATGATTTTGATGATTTGGATTAACTATTAATAGCGTTTATTTTTAAGAGACGATAGGTGTCTAGCTAAGATTCTATTCGATCTGAATACTCCATTACGCCTCAATGTACTTCAAAACATTTTCTACTCTTTCATCGCCCTGACCAGATATCAAAATCCAGTTTTTATTGTAGTAGTTTAGTTTTCGCTTAAAGAAATCGAGCAAGACCTCTCTATCTTTTTGATTATTTCTTAATCCATCTGGCGCCCAAGCTATATCCGTATTAAATAAAAAATAAGATTCATAAGAGGCTTGATGAATAAACGTTGGGATCCAATTCGGAACTTCATATCCATAAAATTCAAGCCATATCTCCATCGTGATGAGTTCTGTATCACAGATAATTATTTCGTCAGGATGAGCGTCGGAGATTTCTATTTCTTTAGTGAATTGCTGTTTAGCTATGTCTAAAATATCCTCATAGCTATAATTTAATCCTTTTTCTACTAAATAGTCTCGAGCGACCTCAGGCACTAAAACACCATTTCGTCTGCTTAGAATTTCAATAGCTGTGGTAGTCTTTCCAGTGGATTCTGGACCTAGAAAAGCATACTTCATGCAAATGATTAAATCATTTTTCTACCGACGGATTCTGCTACCTTGTCTAGTGAATTTTTCAGTGCTGAAAATTGCTCGAAGTTTAACTGCTGCGAAGCATCACTTTTAGCCACACTAGGATCTGGATGCGTTTCGATCAGAAGTCCATCTATGCCCATAGCCACGCAGGCTCTAGTAAGGTCAGCTACTCCATAGGCATAACCCATCGCATGACTAGGATCTAATATGATAGGCAGATTAGTATGTTCTTTTAAATAAGCAACACCGCAGAGATCTAGGGTAAATCGCGTTTTGGTTTCGTAGGTTCTTATCCCTCGCTCACACAGAGCTACATTCATATTGCCACCACTGAGTATAAACTCCGCACTCTGCACAAATTCCTGCAACGTAGACCCAAAACCTCTTTTCAGAACTATCGGCTTTTGAATCTTGCTGCACGCGCGCAATATACCGTGGTCATACATAGCCTTAGCACCTATCTGAATAATATCGGCGAACTCTATCACATCATCTACATGGGTAGCATCTTTGACTTCCGTGATAATTTTCAATCCGTATTTATCTCGTATTTTAGCTAGCAGTATTAAGCCCTTATGGCCGAGACCCTGGAAGGTATAGGGCGATGTGCGCGGCTTATAGCAGCCTGCTCTTAAGACCTGAATTCCTTGCTCTACGCAGAATTTAGCTACCTGATCTATCTGCTCTTCAGACTCTACACTGCAGGGACCGGTAATCATCATGGTATGATTCGTAGCACCACCAATGGTCAAGGTATCGCTAAATTTTATTTCTCTCGTGGTAGAAATATATTTACGACTAGCTAGCTGTATATCTGAATCCATAGGGAAAGAAGCGATGATATCCGCTTGATGACTCTCATCTACTTCCTTTAACGAGGAGGGCGTAATGAGCACATAATAATCTTTTTCTTCTATAGCATACGCTCTATAAAAGTCTTGTAAGGCGGCCAAATTGGCTTTTTTCTGTACGTGAAGTATCATATATTTAAATCTATTATTCTTCTTTGAGTAATTTATGAAATGAAACGGCTCCTTTCAGTTTTCTATCAGCAGATAAAACTGGAAGCACTAAGATAGGAAAACTTATTTTGCTGATGTATTCTATCATATCCGCAGTAGAGGATTGATCGGAAATGAACTTTGGCTGAGTATTGAGGAATGAGGAGATAGCTAGGTCATAGGAAAAATTTCCTTCGATTAAAATTCGCCTCACATCTGCATTAGAAATAATGCCTATAAACGATCCATTACCATCTATACAAAATACAATACCCAGCTGATAAGTATGCATTGTGGTTAGCATTGTTTTGACATCCGCATCTGAGCCTACTATAGGCAGATGCTCTCTAGGGATACAAAAGTCGAGTACATGATATTCAGAGCGGACATGATGGCTGCGAATTTGCATGATCGCTTGGGCCATATTCGCATGATTGAGCAGATAAGATCCGATGACCACAGTCTGCACCCCGATGAGTCGCAGGATATAAGCTATTTCATGGTTCACCCCTCCATCCACGCACCATTCTATATTGGGAAATTGACGAACGAGCTGACGAATGGCATTAAAATGAGATTGTTCAAATTTACCTCCACTTATACCTGGGGTAGTCATCATCAATAAGACAAAATCAACCTGATCGATATACCGATTCACCGTCTCCGAAAGACTCGGATGATTTATCTGAACGGCCAAACCGATATGTTTGTCTTTAATTTTAGGAAATGAAAATTCAGCACCCAATTCTTCTATCTGAAAAGAAATTCGCTTGATATTTTCTACTTCTAAATAGGGGTAATAATCCAAAGGCTGCTTCGCAATGATATGCAGATCTATCGGAGTCTCCGAAACTCCTGCTAAGGCAGAAATATCCTCAAAAACAGAAAAATTCTCAATACTATCTATATGCCAAAAATCAACGCCATAGGCCTCCAACTCTTTGGCAGCATCCAATAGACTCGATTGCTTGCTTGAATATAGACTGGCCGATAGTTTCAACTGATTAGGGCTTTAAAAATTCGGTGATAGATGTTTGAAAAATATTATTTCAAAAATACTCGATTCTATGAAATAAGTGTGGATTATAGGTTTTTTTAGTAATTCTAAGAAACCTCGCTAAAAAATACTCCAATTCTATAGATTGGATTAGCTTTGTCTACACTAAATGTATAACCTTTATTTTATGTCATCCTCTTTCATAAAAATTAAATTGCCCTCCAACTGGAAGCCTCTGCTTCCTTCCTTGATATTATGCTTTCTCCTCACTAATCCACTTTCCCTTTGGTCGCAGCAGACTACCTTCAAAACCAATGGTCCTGATGACTATAGAGAAGGACTCTATGCATTTACCAGAGTCACCTTATATCAAGATTATAAAACCATCCGCTCCAATGCCACTGTGGTGATAAAGAATGGAAAAATCATAGATGTCAATACCACAGGGGTTATACCTGCTGGAGCCACGGTTTATAATATGCAAGGCAAATTTCTCTATCCCTCTTTTATAGACTTATATTCAGAATATGGTATGCCGAAGACTAAAAAGGAATCAGGAGATGAAGGTAAGCAGTATGAATCCAACATCAAAGGTGCTTATGGGTGGAATCAAGCTATTCATACAGATTTTGAAGCACATAAAACATGGACACGAGACGACACTGCTGCTAAAGTCTATCGCAAGCAGGGCTTTGGCACACTAGTCGTCCATCGAAAAGACGGAATAGCTCGTGGCACCGCTGCGCTCGTTTTGCTAGGCAGTGATAAAGAAAATCTTCTCCTGAAAAATAGTCAAATAGCCAATGTCTTTTCACTTGACAAAGGGAGCTCTACCCAGGAATATCCGAATAGTATGATGGGTTCGATTGCTTTACTAAGACAGACGCATTATGATGCCAAGTGGTATGCGCAGACCACCGCCCCTAAAGAATACAATATCAACCTAGAAGCATGGAATGAATCGAAAAATACAATCTCTATTTTCGATGCAGGACACTGGGAAAATGTGTTACGAGCAGACAAGATAGGAGATGAAATGGGCAAGCAATTTATATTTCGCACGGATGGTACCGAATATCAGCGACTCGATGAAATCAAAAAGACGAATGGCAAACTCATCGTACCGCTCGTATTTCCGAAAGCCTATGATGTCAGCGATATTTATAAAAATCAATTTATAGATCTAGCGGAGATGAATCACTGGGAGCATGCTCCGGCGAACTGTGCCTATTTAGATAAAAACAATATCGAATTCGCGATTACCTCAGACCTGCTCGAAAAGCGAGATGACTTCTTAAAAAATTTACGTATAGCACTGAAATATGGAATCTCAGAATCTGCTTTATTGAAAGCACTCACCTTCCAGCCAGCACAATTTCTCAACATATATAATGAAGTAGGAAGTATAGAAAAAGGAAAGTGGGCCAATTTTATCATCACCGATTATAATCTTTTCGATGACCGTGCGCAGGTTCTTGAAAACTGGGTGGGCGGAAAAAAATTCATCATTCAGAAATCAGAAGACTATGATATTCGCGGCACGTATAAGCTAAATACCATCAACAGTAGTCCTCCCTTATCTTCTAATAAGTTAGTCATCGGTGGAGACAAACCAAGTCCTAAAGCCACTATCATTTTTTCCGATACATCGAAGATAGATATCAAACTAGATCGCAAAGGAAAGGATATCGTATTTTCCATGATTCCATTTCCGAAGGGCGATAACAAAAAATATTTCTTCTCAGGAACCATAGATCCTGAAACACACCGCTGGACTGGTAAAGGACAATATCCGAATGGCTCAGAATTCAAATGGATGGCGCAGCGCGATAGTCTTTATGCAGATACGAGCAAGCGAAAACTAGATACGATAAAGCTGGAATCATTGGGCAAATTATCCTATCCCATGCATGGCTATGGATTTGAGCAATTGCCTAGTCAAGAACCTATTTTATTTAAAAATGCGACCCTCTGGACCAATGAAGTCCAAGGTATCATACCTCAAACCGATTTGATC
>CANESS010000038.1 GCA_947441115.1 Saprospirales bacterium
CTTCAGCCAGTTTTCGCTCTGTGGGTAGCAATCATCGTCAATGGTGACTATCCAGTCATATTTGGCAAGTGATATGCCTACATGAAGCGCTTGTTTTTTTTCCAAATAAGGGCAGTCTTTATTTGTAATATCAAAGATCGTAAGTCGCGAGTGAAGAGCATATAAAGTCTGAAGGGATTCAAATATCTCTATAGGCGTGTTTTTGCAAACGACTATGACTTCAAATTGAGAATAATTTTGAGATAAAATCTTTTCTATATAGTTCATTAGAGGCGGCGCCAGACCATGCGTGCATAGCACTATGCTCAAGGGGCTCTCTTGAGTCGTGTCTGGTATAGCAGGATGATAGGAAGTCAATATGATATGTCTCCTATAGAGCGATAGGAGACTAAGGATAAGAAAAATGCTAGATAATATTCCGAGGAGCCATTCCACTAGTTAGTTCCTAAAATTTAAATGTATTGATCAAATGATAGATGTCTTTATCTATAAAACTAATTGCGGGTTTGAGCGAATCATAATTAGGTGTGGTAGCAAAGTATATCGCTCCACGGATAAACTGATGCTTATAGTCGGTCAAGATAAACTGTTTATCAGAAGCCGCATTGCCTCCCACTGAGTATATGAGCCCTTTTAAATTAGGCCTATCTATCACAGAATCTTTTATAAAACTAGCTTTGGACATGTGCTTAGATGTCAGTTTATAAGAGTCTTCTAGTAGCTGAGCTAATACCATTTCGTCATCATAATATTTATAGCTAAAATGTATCTTGGCATTGAGATCTGGATAGACAATATTGAACCAACAAGAGTCCGATGCTAGACGTTGATTTCGAAAAGAGTCTTTATTTTCAATAACGGTATAGGTCGGCAATTCAAAACTAAAGCCGCATTCCGAAGTAAATGATTTGTATTCTTTTTTAGGAAAATAAAATCTAGGATAGGCTTTTTCTCGAGGGATATTATCTTCTGTACAGCAAGATATTAGTGTTAAGTTGTAAGTAATTAGTGTTAAGTATAAAAAATTTCTAATATTCATTTCATCATTCTTTTAACTTTCAACTTATCTAGCATTCTGCTATATTCACTGATATATTGGTCGCCAATCCTGCTTCGGATGTTTCTTTATATTTGGTATTCATATCTTGGGCTGTTTGCCACATAGTTTTTATCACATTATCCAGTGAGACCTTTGCTTGTGTCGGATCACTTTCTAGTGCTATATTTGATGCGGTAATCGCTTTCATAGCGCCCATGGTATTGCGCTCTATGCAGGGCACCTGCACGAGGCCAGCTATTGGATCACAAGTCATGCCGAGGTGATGCTCCATAGCTATCTCTGCTGCCATCAATACCTGACCAGGGCTGCCTCCTAAAATTTCTGTAAGGGCTGCTGCTGCCATCGCAGAGGAAACACCTATCTCTGCCTGACATCCACCCATAGCAGCACTAATAGTCGCAGATTTTTTAAACAACGTGCCAATTTCTCCTGCCGTGATGATAAAATCTACAATTTTATCATTATCTACATCATCAAGAAAACAAACGGCATACATCAGCACTGCCGGTAATACCCCAGCGGCTCCATTCGTAGGCGCTGTAATGATTCTACCATAGGCAGCATTTTCTTCATTGACGGCCAGCGCAAATACGCTCACCCATTTATTGACTATATTGAAATCTCTTTTCGAATGCTGAAGAAATGAAATACATTCCTCTATGTTCTCTATCTTCTGACCAGAAGTTAGTTTAAGAAATATTTCATGTGCTCTTCGCTTTACCTTTAGAATGCCCGGCAATACCCCAGCGCGCTGACTTCCACGCCAGATAGCATCTTTCATTTCATTCCATAGATAGAGGGCTTTCTGTTTTATTTCATCTTCAGAATACCAGGTAGATTCATTGAGCATAACTAGCTGACTTACCGTTATATTGAGCTTCTGACAATTATGCAATATAGTATCTCCATCATGGCAGGGTAGCTTACTCTTCGATTTAGAATCAGCGGCTACTTCTATTCCCTCTTCTTTAATAAATCCTCCACCCAGAGAAAAATAAGTTTTTCTATAAGGGTCGCCATCTGAAAACTGAGCGGCAAAGGAGAGTCCGTTCGGATGCTCAGGATGCGCATAGTTAAAATGAAATTGGATAGCATTGTCAAAGGGGATTTCATGGCCACCTCCTAACTTCAGTTTTTTCTCAGTATCTATTTTTGCTAATACACTATCTAGGCTGGTAGTGTCAAATGTGCGATAGTCATAGCCGCAGAGACCGAGTGTCACTGCGAAATCTGTGCCATGCCCTTTGCCAGTTTTGGCTAGGGAGCCATATAAATCTACATTTAGGGAGACTACATCGGCTAGACGACCTTCTGCTTTTAATGACTGACAGAAGGCGAGAGCCGCCTCCCAGGGCCCCATAGTGTGGGAACTAGAGGGTCCAATACCTACTTTTATTATATCAAATGCGCTGATGGATTCCATTGGACAAATTTAAACCAAATTAATCATTTAATTGCCTTAATGAATAGAAGGGATGTTATCATATAGATAATGAGAGCAAGAGGAATGATTTATTATTTATTTTATTGATTTGTGGAGACTCCAGTCCTGAAACCTTGTCATGGTTTTGCTATTCTGATGATATACAAAAGATGTATTATCTTCACCCTCCAATCTAGTTATGAAAAAATTTAAACTTGAATCTCCCTACAGGCCTGCTGGTGATCAGCCTCAGGCTATCAAAGAACTCATAGAAGGACTTGAGAATGGGCTCAATCATCAGGTTCTGCTTGGGGTCACTGGTTCGGGTAAGACCTTCACGATGGCCAATGTCATAGAGAAGATACAAAAGCCTACCTTGGTTATCACACACAATAAAACACTGGTCTCGCAGCTCTATGGAGAGTTCAAGCAGTTTTTCCCGGAGAATGCCGTTGAATATTTTGTCTCCTATTACGATTACTATCAGCCCGAGGCCTACCTGCCTAGCTCAGATACCTATATAGAGAAAGATCTATCTATCAATCAAGAGATAGAAAAATTGAGATTGTCTGCTACCTCCTCGCTGTTATCAGGGCGGAGTGACATATTGGTTGTAGCCTCTGTGTCCTGTATCTATGGTATGGGAAATCCACATGAGTACAAGAAAGGTGTGATACAGATCGCTGTAGGTCAGAAAATGACTAGAAATTTTTTCTTGACCAAACTAGTCGATGCGCTCTATTCTCGGACTACAGGAGAGCTTTGTCGCGGAAATTTTAGAGTGATAGGCGATGTGGTCGAAGTCTTTCTTCCCTACATTGATATGGGCTGGCGCGTAGAATTTTATGATGATGAGATAGAGGCTATCGAGAGTTTCAATCCTGTAACCAATCGTAAAATAGAGTCAAAGACCCAGCTAGCCATATTCCCTGCGAATATGTATGTGACGCCAAAGGATTTATTGATAGAAAGTATTCATAAAATACAAGATGATCTGGTCAAGCAAGTGGAATATTTCAAATCTATAGGTAAGCATATAGAGGCAGCACGACTCACTGAGCGAGTCAATTTTGATATCGAAATGATGCGCGAACTGGGCTATTGCAGTGGTATAGAAAACTATTCTCGCTACCTGGATAAGCGAAATCCCGGCGATAGACCCTATTGTCTTATTGATTATTTCTCTGAAGATTTTTTAATAATACTAGATGAATCACATGTGACCATACCCCAGCTTCATGGCATGTATGCTGGTGATAGAGCGCGTAAAACGAATCTAGTTGAGTATGGATTTCGCTTGCCATCAGCTATGGATAATCGACCTTTACAGTTCTATGAATTTGAATCTTTCCAAGTTCCACGGATATATGTGAGTGCCACTCCAGGGAAATTAGAGTTAGAAAAAACAGAAGGTGTCATTGTTGAGCAAATCGTGCGTCCTACAGGCCTTTTAGATCCGCCGATAAGTGTGCGTCCTATTCTGAATCAAATAGATGATTTGATGCATGAAATAGATCTGCGAGTCAAGGTCAATGAGCGCGTATTGGTGACTACACTAACTAAGCGAATGGCAGAAGAACTCACAGAATATTTCTATAATGCTGGTGTGAAATCGCGCTACATTCATAGTGAAGTAGATACCTTGGACCGAGTAGAGATTTTGCGTGAACTGCGCATGGGAAAATTTGATGTGCTAGTAGGGGTCAATCTCCTACGAGAAGGTTTAGACTTACCAGAGGTTTCTCTCGTAGCTATACTCGATGCCGATAAAGAAGGCTTTTTAAGAAATGAACGATCCTTGACACAGACAGCAGGTAGAGCGGCTAGAAATTCCAATGGACTGGTCATTTTTTATGCCGAAAAAATCACTAACTCTATGCAGCGGACTATAGATGAAACGGAAAGACGAAGAGATATTCAAATCAAGTATAATCTAGAGCACAATATGGTGCCTAAAACCATATTGAAGTCAAACGAAGAGATATTCAAACAAACCTCTGTACTCAATATACGTGAGTATGAAGAGATAGATGCCATGCCTACGAGTATGGCAGCCGAAGAGGGCGAGGAAGAATACCTAAGCAAAGATGAACTCGAACGCAAAGTCAAAGCGGCTAGAGATAAAATGCAAAAAGCGGCGCGTCAAACCCATTTCGCAGAGGCCGCTCTGTATCGAGATCAGATGTATTATTATCAGACAAAGTTGGAGAAGCTGAAGAGTTAACTCTTATTTGTCAAGTATATTGATGGTTGAATTGGTATACAATGTCTATTCACAAAGTTCCCCATAGGTCTTACTATAGAGCGAAGTTTTTTCTAAAATATCCTTAGTGTTCATTTATTAAACTTTGCTTTACAACTAACCAGCAAATAAACTTCCTTGTCATTTTGTCAGAAATTTCCCCTTGGCATTCCATTTGCCCTATCTAAAATAAAACACTTAAAAATTTAAAACTTATAAGAATGAGTACGAAAGGAAAAATTAAAGTAGATGTCGAAAACATATTCCCCCTGATTAAGAAATTTCTCTATTCTGACCATGAGATTTTCTTAAGAGAGTTAGTATCCAATGCCACGGATGCAACTTTAAAATTAAGACACCTTGTCAGCAAAGGTGAATCTAAGTCAGAATATGGCAATCCTATTATTGAAATTAAAATAGATAAAGAAGCCAAGACCCTTCATGTCATAGACCAAGGACTGGGAATGAGTGCTGAAGAAGTGGAGAAGTATATCAATCAAGTGGCTTTTTCTGGTGCGGAAGAATTTCTCAATAAATATAAGGATTCTAAAGACAGTGGTATCATCGGTCACTTCGGTCTTGGATTTTATTCAGCGTTTATGGTGGCAGATAAAGTAGACATTATCACGAAATCTCATACAGATGCCCCTGCGGTGAAGTGGAGCTGCGATGGCAGTCCTGAATACACGCTTGCGCCGGATACTAAAACAGATAGAGGAAGCGAAATCGTGCTTCACATCAATGCGGAATCAGAAGAATTTCTCGATGAGGCTAGGATCAAGACCCTACTCAATAAGTACAATAAGTTTATGCCTGTTTCGATCAAATTTGGCATGAAAAAAGAATATCTACCCTTGCCAGAAGGTGCTGCCGATGACGCTAAGCCTGAGGAGGTAGAAGTAGACAATATTATCAATAACCCGAGTCCTGCCTGGACTAAGAAGCCAGCAGATCTCAAGGACGAAGACTATCAAACTTTTTACAATGAACTCTATCCCTACCAATTCGAAAAGCCCCTTTTTCACATCCACCTCAACGTAGATTTTCCGTTCAACCTCACCGGGATATTATACTTCCCTAAGCTTTCCCCAAATCTACAAGTTCAGAAGGACCGCATCCAGCTCTACCAAAATCAGGTATTCATCACCGACAATGTCGAGGGGATAGTACCAGAGTTTTTGACTATGCTGCGTGGGGTCATCGACTCGCCAGATATTCCATTGAATGTGTCGCGGTCATACCTGCAGGCGGATAATAATGTAAAGAAAATATCGGAGTATGTGACTAAGAAAGTAGGTGAGAAACTCCAATCTCTATTTAAAGAGAATAGAGCGGATTTCGAATCTAAGTGGAATGACATCAAGATAGTCATAGAATACGGTATGCTGAGTGAAGCTAAATTTTACGAAAAAGCGATGCAGTTTGCCCTATTTCCGACGACCAAGGGAGAATTCAAGACATGGGACGAACTGAAAGAACTCATCAAAGACAACCAAAAAGACAAAGACGGAAAAACAATCGTACTGTATACTTCGGATAAAGAAAAGGAATATAGCTACATAGCTGCTGCGGAGGCGAAAGGGTATACCATTATTCATTTGGATAGCCCTATTGTGGCTCATTTGATACAGAAAATCGAAGGAGAGAATGAGAACTTCTCCTTTGCTCGTGTAGACTCTGCTCCTGTGGACCAGTTGATCAAGAAGGAGGATAATCAAATATCTAAGTTGTCTGATAAAGAGAAGGAATCACTGAAGACCACTATTGAAGAAGTTATACCTAAAGCGACTTTCCATCTTCAACTTCAAGCCTTGGATTCAGAGGCGGCTCCATTTCTGATAACTCAAAGCGAATTTATGCGCCGAATGAAAGATATGCAAGCTACCGGTGGTGGAGGATTTATGGCTATGGGAGGATTTCCAGACTCTTATGATCTGATAGTGAATGAGAATCATCCTATATCTACTAAAATACTGGAGGAAAAAGATGGATCTAAGCAAAAGGATATGATTCAGAATGCGTTTGATATTGCTCGTCTTTCTCAAGGCTTATTAAAAGGCGCGGAGTTAAATGATTATATACAGAAGAGTTTTGAGAAGATTTAATGAATTACCCTTCACGTCATAGAAGTTCTATACTTTATTGAATTGAAATGCAGGCTGCAGAAAACTTTATTTATTAAGTTAAAGCCTACATTTACGTTCTAAACCACATGGGAGTTTCAGCTGGCGAGTCATTAATTTTCATGTCATGATATATGTTGATACTAGTGAATAAATAGAATCTACCATATATATATATTAAAAAGACCTGCCTTGGCAGGTCTTTTTAATATCAATTGCCCAAATTTATTGGGCATTTGATGAAATATTATTTTTTCTTCATTTCATTGAGTATATCACAGAGAAGTGATTCTGTAGTTGGTCCTGCAGGAGCAGTTACTTCCGCTTTTTTCATTTTATTCATAGCTTTGATAATCATGAACATAACGAATGCTACTACGATAAAGTCAATACTTGCAGTAATGAAATTGCCCCACTCTACGGCTAGTTCTGGCGAAGCATCAGTGGTCACAGCTCCAGCCGCGTCTTTTATCTCTGCTACACCTTCTTTAAGGATAATTTTTTTATCAGCTAAATCAATGCCACCTATTAAAAGGCCTGTAAATGGAGCAAAAATATTTTCTACAAATACAGTAACTACTTTGCCGAAGGCACCACCCATGACAAAGGCAATAGCCATATCGACTAAGTTTCCTTTTAATGCAAATTCTTTGAATTCTTTCAACATAATTTTTAAGTTTAATGTTTAGAGAACAAAAGTGCCTTATTTATTGTTTTTACGATAATTTATTATAAAATCTAATACTTGCTCTGGGCCTAGTTTTTTAGCTATGATGACATTTTTTTCATCGAGAAGAAAATATTCAGGAGTGCCTTTTATTTTATAGAGCACTTTAAACAATGGGTTCATTTTATAGTCGGGGTCACCATAGGTTTTAAACTTTAATTTTTTATCTCTCAAAAAGTTTAGTAGCTGGGCTTTATTCTCGCCTTTGCCGTCTTCTGAAACCGTGCTTACAGAGAATACATCGCAGTCATTCTTAAGTAGGCTTGGATAAATAGAGTCTAATAAAGGAATTTCCTTTTTACAATGACCACAATCAGCACTCCAGAATGCGAGTAGTTTATACTTTTTCTTAGTCTGGTCATAGAGTCGAGCGTAGTTGACCCATGTAGTATCAAATACTCCAAAGTTTGGAGCGGTTTTTCCGATAAGAACAGGGTCCAAGTCATCGGCGTCATTGATCATTTTTTGTATAGTAGCAGAGTCCGTCCAAGGCGCTTTTCCTGTGGCATAAAAACTTTTCACGATATGCACATACAAGGCATCTTGCCCCATGATTTTACTATTGGCATAGTCATTGAGAAGTGTAGGTAAGCAGAAACGCATCATATCAGAGTTGTTATCTTTGATTTTACTGATAACATAATTGACTTCTTTTTTGAGCGTATCTGGATGCTTAATCACTAATTTATCAAAGTAGTATTTAAATTTATTCTCAAAAATAGGTGTGTAAAGCAATCTATCATCATTGAAATCGGTATAGTCCCAATAATGGTTCTTGAAATAATAATATTTAAAGTCTGGATCTGAGCTACCATCTGCTTTTTTCGGAGCCTCAGGCACATCGATATCGCGCATGAGATTCAGGATCTTACTATAGAAGGTATGACCTTTTGTATTGATTACTTGAAGGCGTCTATCTAATAGTTCTTTTTCCTTAGCTATCAGCTTAATTTCCAGCACTTTTTTTCTTATGGAGTCTTTTGTAGATTTATATTCTTCGGAGAGTGTGGTCACTTCTCGCTGATAGGGCCCGAGATATCTCACGTCGGAATAGAATAAGTCGTTTTCTTCGCTATTCTTAAAAGTAACTTTTGAAAAATCTGCACTATCTATAGTCAGTTCTATATTTTTTTCTTTACCAGAGAGAATGATCTCTACATACTGATTTCCGAATGTAGGGAAGACAAACATGTATATCCCTCCTTTGATGGTTCCTTTTTTATCCTTGAATATACCCGCACCTTTTCCATCGAGTGGAATCGAGTCTACCTTGTATTTTTGACTGCCAAAATGATTGGCCAAAAGACAATGCGAGTTATCTATATTCGTTTTTAACTTTATTGTGATAGATGTTTTCTCCTGCGCATTAAGTTGAAAAAAACTCGTTAGAATAACAAGTAAGATGAATGCTTTAAGGGTCATATACATAGGTTTAAAGTGTTTAATTAGATATACAAAATTAACTTGAATAGTTTGTTTTAGGGATTTAAAAATAATTAAAATCAACGTCCTGATAACCAATTTTGAGGATTTTGCTTATTTTGATAATGCCATATTTGTAGGTTGACTAAAGAGTATCCATGGGTCTCATCATACCCACAGGCACCGAGTACCTGTCCGGTGCTTATTGTCATACCCTCGCGAACATTCACGGATTTAAGATAAGAATACACGGTGAAGTAATCGCCATGTTTAATCATTACGCAGTTCTGGTAGGTAGGCATTTCAAAAACTCTAACTACTTCACCTCGATAGATAGCTTTAACAGCATTGTTAAATGAGGTGCGAATATCAACACCGCTATTGTCAATAAATAAGTCAGGCGCAAGGGGGTGCGGTTGTCTACCAAATCTAGTAGTAACTTCTCCACTTGATACTGGCCAAGGAAGTTGCCCTCTGCTCTCTTTGAAGCTGCTGGATAGGATGCCTTCGGGAGTTTTTGAATAATCTTCAGGCTCTCTTTTCCTTGTGATACCTGCCGCCGCGTCTCTCTTTGCAGCTTTGACTCTAGCACCTTCTCTTCGCTCCTGTTCCTTTCGGACTTCGTCCTCTATTATTTTTCGAATTTTTCTATTAATCGCCTCCGCTTGTTCGTTTTTTCGGATAATTTTTTTTCTTAAATCATTCAGTTCATTATCCAATTTTTTTACTATAAGGTCTCTATTATTTTTTTCTACAGTCAATTCCTTCTGTTGACTTTTATTGATTTCGATGATATTGACTTTTTCTTTCTTTACTTCATTGAGTGCATTTATTTTCTCCATAATCCTATCTACCTGGTTAGTAAGATACTTAGATTGTCTAGCTCTATAATCGCTATATTTTTTGATGTATTGAATTCTATGATAAGCTTCTTTAAAATTATGAGCTTCCATTACAAACGCTAATTTATTGACACTACTATGATTCTTATTTAGCCATAAGATAAGCTTAGTATATTCCTCTTTTAAGGTAGATATTTCAGATCCAATATTACCTACTTCCGTGGTTTTAATTTTCAGCTCATATTCTATTTCCTTTGTCTGCGATTCTATATTTAAAATAAGTTTATGTCTCTTCTCTATTTTATTGTTTAGTAGGCTTATTTCATGCACACCTATGCTTCTTTCCTTGCTAGTTTTATCAATATTTTTCTGAATAGTTGTTATTTCTCTTAAAATATTATTATACTCTTTTTGCAGCTCCTTTTTCTTATTATTTTGACTCATAAGAGTGCTAAGGCTCAGCAATATGGCACTAAGGGCAATTATACTTCGCTTTAGAAATAAAAAATTATAAACCATCGTTTTTATATTTAGAAAAATTAAAATTAAATGGCCTAGGACTATTGAAGGCAAAGTCTAGGTATCTAATAGAAATAGTTATCGGTTCATCTAATGGAGACTGCATGATTTTCACGTTTCGCTCTTTGGCGATAGCCCATGACTTTGAATCAGCTACAAAATTAGTATACATAACTTCACATAGCTTGCCACTTCTAGTATTATTAAAATGGCATTTTAATAAGCGATTATTTTTTTGATATAACTTTTTGATATGATGATCTGAATAGTACGAACTTATTTTAATATCATTCTCCATAATAAATTCTGTATTAGAGTCGCTCATAAGTGGCTGATTAAGAAGGAGCAGATTCCAGTCTTGGAGAGAGAAAGCATAAGGTATTAGATAGTTTTCTTCTTCCGAAAAAAATGCCATACTAGTTTTCTCTATCTTATTTATTATGTAGGTGGAGTCTTTGACTACAAGCATTCTGGCTCCTTCTACCCCAAAGGAGCCACTGAATGATATCCAAAGTGTATCCTTAAGGTTATAGCGAATATGGGCAGTAAATTCCTCTTTTTCCCCGTTTTTTTGTACCGTAATTTCAGATTTCGCAGTAAAGAAATTTAAACTTTCCTGTCCGAAAATAGCACTTAACAGCAGCGTCTGAATGAGAACAAGAAGATATCTAGTCCTGATAGTCCACATATTTTTTTGTTGATATTTTGATTGGTAAACTTTTATTCTTGCTGCCACTTTCTTTTGCCTTTATCCAGTAGGTTAGAGCTTTTTCAGTTTCGTTTAGTTTAAAAAGAATATCGCCGTAATGCTCATAAATTGCAGCCATATCTTCTTTTCCATTAGCCAGCGCCTGTTCTTGATAGAATTTAGCTTCGGTGAATAATCTCAATTCAAAATTAATCCAAGCGTAGGTGTCTAGAAATGAAGCGTTATCTTTTTCTATATCTAGTGATTTTCTGCTCATTTTTTTAGCTAATTCTAATTTGTCCTTTCTCAGCGATAAAAAATAGGCGTAGTTATTTAATGTATATGCATTATTAAGATCCACTTTGATGGCTGCTTCAAAACTCTCATCCATTTCAGGAAAGCGCTTTTGCTTATGATATAAATCTGCTAGTGAGCTATATATTTGAGCCTCTAGAGCATTATTTTCTCCGACAAATCGAAGAGATCTTTTAAAACTCTTCTCAGCCTTATCTAGCTTTTCCAACTGTGCATTAGCTAGCCCATTATAAAAGTATACAACAGAGCTAGCCGGAAAATATTCAAGAGCAGACTCTGTAGAGTCAGCCATTTCCTGATATAGCTTGAGCACATTTTGGGTATAGAATAGATTCTGCCATACATTGTACTCAGTAGTATGGAGTGCTAGTGTTTTAAGATAAGCCTTTCTAGACTCCTCATATTTGCCTCCGATATATAGCATGTCTGCCATGAGGTGATGTGATCTATAGTCATCTGGGTATTGCAAAGTCAATACTTGACACATCTGAATAAGAAATGATTTGTCAGCACTGTCTACTTTTCCTGCATTGGCGAATTTATCTGTAAGGATAGTTATCTTGGTATCCAAATTTAGCTCCTTATTATAGACTAGAGAGATGATAGTTTTTTTATAATTATCTTCTTCTTTTTTCATTTGATAATACTGAGCTTTGTATAGCAGTGCACTGACATTATTTGGCTCAATGCGCAGTATATCGTTAAATGCGCGCTCCGCTTCTGCTATGTTGCCATTTTTGAGATAGAATTCAGCTAAGCTTCCTAGGTAGCGTGTATCCCCAGGATTATTAACTATCATTTTTTTCAATTCATTTTCTGCACCCTTCGTGTCGTTTTGACTCAGATAGAGTTTGACCTTTTCATAAGCTATGGCCTCATTGTATTCGCCGTTTTTTTCCATTTCTTCGAATATAGCAATTGCTTTCTTAGGATTCTTACTCATACCTAGCAGATAGGCATATTGCATCTTTATGACAGGGTCTGTTTGTTTGCTTTTAAGGATTTCTCGTAGCACATCTACCGCTTTTTCGATATTATTGGTTGCAGTTAATATCTTTACATACTGTTCTAAATAGAATTTGTTTGATTTATTTAAATCATAGGCTTTTTGAGCTTTTTCTAATGCCACGGAATTATTAGATAATTCTTCTTCCAATTTAGAGATTTCATAAAGCGCTGCATCGTTTTGAGCGTTAGTTTCAAGAACTTTTGTGAAGAGCTTCAGTGCTTCTAGATTATTACCAAGTGCTTTTTCTTTGAGGGCATCTAGGAATAAGTTTGTTTGGACTATGTCTGTAGAATCAAGAATGTAAGGCTTTTGATTGGTTTTGGCTTCTTGAGTCTGCATCAAAGATGCGGTACTTAGAAAAGAAAAAAGCAGAATCAGTTTACCCATAGTTTATTGAATTTGATTATAATCTCCTACACTTAAGTCTTCCTGACGTCCTATGATACTTGCTTTGGAACCTATCATAGAGTTGTGTATTACCTTATTCTCTATATGTGAATCCTCCTGTATGATGGCATTGGAAACTACAGAATTTTTCACTACACTTCCTTTACAGATAGATACATTAGGTCCTATAACGGAATGTATTATTTGCACCCCATGCTCTATATAGCATGGTTGGATGATCGTTGAATTAGAGTATTCTCCACCAGAGTAGTTATCTTTGCCCGTTTGAAGTATCGCGGTATTAGATTCTACAGTAGCATTTTTATTGCCGCAGTCTAGCCACTCTTTCACTTGGCCGGCTCGCATTATTTTTCCTTTCTGACGCATGCGCTCCATAGCTGTTGTAAGCTGATATTCGCCTTTCTCACGCATATCCTTGTCTATTAGATATTGCAGTTCTTCTTTCAGATTTTTACCGTCTTTGAAAAAATAGATGCCGATGATAGCCAAATCAGAGATAAAATTCTTTGGCTTTTCAATAAATTCAATTATAGCGCCTTTATTATCTAATTTTATAACACCAAAAGCTTCGGGATTGGGAATTTGTTTGACCCAAATTACTGCATCACTATCGGTGTCGATTTTAAAATCAGCATCAAACATAGTATCAGCAAATCCTACGACTACATTTCCTTGGAGCTGCTCTTGAGCGCATAATATGGCATGCCCTGTGCCAAGGGGTTCTTGCTGATAGCATATATATGCTTTGGTTTTGTATTTTGCAGCGATATCTAGCAATTGATTTTCTATATCCTTGCCAAAATCTTCTCTAATAATAAAGCTTATACTTTCTAACGGCCTTTCTAAGGTATTTGATATATTCGAAATCAAACGTTCTACGATAGATTTCCCTGCTATTTTAAGCATGGGTTTAGGTACTGTTAAGGTGTGTGGTCTTAGTCTAGATCCCCAGCCAGCCATTGGTACTATGATGTTCATATTTTAATTTATTCAGTTATTCCTTTTATTTTATGGATTTGAATGGCATGGTTTCACATTATACCCCTGTACTTCCAAATCCACCTGTACCTCGCTCTGTAGAGTCAATATTGTCGACTTCTGTCCAGTTGACTCTTTCATATTTAGCTAAGACCATTTGGGCTATTCTATCCCCATGATTTATCTCTACTATTTCATTGGAAAGGTTCGCTACTATGACTTTGATTTCTCCACGATAGTCACTATCTATTGTTCCAGGAGAGTTCGGGATAGATAATCCAGTTTTGAGAGAGAGGCCACTTCTAGGTCTGATTTGAGCTTCATAGCCCTGAGGTAGTTCTATAAAAAGCCCTGTAGGAATCGCGGATCTCTCAAATGGTTTCAAGATGAATTTTTCATTTAAATTGGCGCGGAGATCCATTCCTGCGCTGCCACTCGTCTCGTAAGCTGGCAAATCATGACTAGATTTATTTATTATTTTAACCTCTACCTTCATTTATATATTTAAATAACTGACAAATTTAGGTTTTATGCTAAATAAATACTATTAAAAAGTATCAAATAGAAAATTAGGTCGCCAAATAGGGACACTTTTGGTTAAAAAATCTAATTTAAGCTACATCGTTGAACTTTTTCACAGAAGGTCTGGTTTAGGCATACTATAATACTAACTTTAAAAAAATATAGAGAAATGAAAAATCTAATTTTACTATCAGTAGCTTTGCTAGGTATTTATCAAGCACATGCTCAAGCTAAGAAAGTACCTGCTCCATCTCAAGCAGTATTATCTAATTTTCAAATCGATAATAGTGCTACAAACGTTCAGTGGACAGGCGAGAAAGTCACGGGCAGCAAGCATTTTGGGAAAATTAAAGTTTCTAGCGGCAATCTTACCACTACTGGCACTAAGCTCAGTGCAGGTATTGTTATCATCGATATGAATTCGTTGACTTGTGATGATATTACAGATGCTGAAAGCAATGGCAACTTAGTCGGCCATTTAAAAAATGAAGACTTTTTCAATACGGCTAGTTTTCCAGAAGCCAAATTGGAATTAGTAAAAGTAATTTATAAAGGCAATAATGCGGCCACTTTATTAGGAAATCTTACGATCAAGGACAAAACCAATCCAATAAGTTTCAATGTAAATATAGTCAACGCTGGCAACAAATTGACGGCAATTGGGAAGTTGATTTTTGACAGAACGAAATATGATGTCAAATATGGCTCTACCCTTTTTGGTGCTGCGGCAGACAAGGCTATTGATAATAACGTATCTTTGGAAATTAACTTAGTAGCTAATAAAAAGGGCTAAGAGTCAAAAGCAAGGTTTATTAACACATTAAAACTCTTAAAGAGCGGCCTGATATTGGCCGCTCTTTTCTTTTATTGTGCTGAAATTCTTATTGTTAGCTTATTGAGCCCAATTATTATTTAAAAACATCTTGTGGATATCTGAAAAATATATATCTTTGCACACCTTTTTTAAAAAAGGGAGTTTTCAGTGAGTTGGAAACGGTAGTATTTAATTCGTTCTTTGATATTGAAATTTATAGTAAAATATAGGTGAAAGGTGATTTTGCCAAAGTTGTGCCGAAGTAGCTCAGTTGGTAGAGCAGCTGATTTGTAATCAGCAGGTCGGGGGTTCAAGTCCCTTCTTCGGCTCTCTTTTTATTTTAAAAGGGAAAACTTACTGGGTAGTTACCAGAGTGGACAAATGGGGCAGACTGTAAATCTGCTGCGCGAGCTACGGTGGTTCGAATCCATCACTACCCACATAAATTCAATATCATTAAGAAAAACAAAGATGCGGAAGTAGCTCAGTTGGTAGAGCATCAGCCTTCCAAGCTGAGGGTCGCGGGTTCGAGTCTCGTCTTCCGCTCTACTTTTCCCTGCACTTTTCATAGACAATAATCAGCAGCAGACATCTACATGAGGGTGTTTTTTTGGTTGAAAGGAGGTGAGAAAAGTAAAGAAGGGGTGAGATTTAAGCCGACGTAGCTCAGGGGTAGAGCGTTTCCTTGGTAAGGAAGAGGTCGTGGGTTCAATTCCCATCGTTGGCTCTAAAACCAAGTGAAGAAAAGAGAGATTATTAATTCTGTATTAATATAACCATCATTAAAAAATCAATTAAAAACCAATAAAATGGCAAAAGAACAATTTATCAAAACCAAACCGCACGTTAACGTCGGTACAATCGGACACGTAGACCACGGTAAAACTACGTTGACTGCTGCTATTACTTCCGTATTAGCAAGTAAAGGATTAGCTGAGAAGAAAGATTATGATTCTATCGATGCTGCCCCAGAAGAAAAAGAAAGAGGTATCACTATCAATACGGCTCACGTAGAGTATGAAACTGAGATTAGACACTATGCACACGTAGATTGTCCTGGTCACGCGGATTATATCAAAAATATGATCACCGGTGCTGCTCAAATGGATGGAGCTATTTTATGTATAGCTGCTACCGATGGACCAATGCAACAAACAAGAGAGCATATCCTTCTTTCGAGACAAGTTGGTGTTCCAAAAATCGTTGTATTTTTGAACAAGTGCGACTTGGTTGATGATCCTGAGATGATAGAGCTTGTAGAAATGGAAGTAAGAGAATTGCTCTCTTCTTATAAGTATGATGGAGATAACACTCCAATTATCAAAGGTTCTGCACTGAAAGCTCTTAATGGTGACCCAGAAGGAGTGAAAGCTATCGAAGAATTAATGTCAATTGTGGATACTTATATTCCAGTTCCACCAAGACCTACTGAACTTCCATTCCTACTTCCAGTAGAAGATGTATTCTCTATCACAGGTAGAGGTACTGTAGCTACAGGTAGAATAGAGAGAGGTATTGTAAAA
>CANESS010000039.1 GCA_947441115.1 Saprospirales bacterium
CTGTGGAGCTAGCTGTAGCTCTGAGGTTGGTTCCAAACTGCTCCGCACTATTGATAACAAATAATGCCCAATAGCCTGTAGCGAAACCTAAGACATACGACATGGTGTAGTAGAAATTAGGCTTCTGGTTTGTAGTAAACATAAAAACACAGCTAGCAAAAAAGGCCATGGTCAGGTAAATATAAATCACTGTTTTCCTATTTCTTAGCACCTGACTTAGCACCCCGCTTACGATATCTCCAGTGGATAACCCTACATATGTCCACATGATGCAAATTGGCACTTCTATATGTATGCCACTATTTTTAAACGCAAATCGGTCGCCTAGATTGATCAAAACTCCTATAATAAACCATATTGGAATACCAACGGCTATGCAGCTCATATATATTTTCAATAAATCGCCGCTAGATATAATCTGCCATAGACTTCCTTTCTTGACACCTGTTTTCTCCATTTTGACATACATAGTACTTTCAAGATTGCTGGTGCGAAGCAGCAGCAATAAGAATCCCATGATGCCTCCTACAAGGTAGGCCATCTGCCAGTTTTGAAGGTTGGTATCGAAAAAAGAGTTGAGCATAGCACCTTTATTACCTACTAGCGTAGCAAATACGCCTCCCAGTGCGCCAAAAGTCACAATAAGCATAGTGCCGAGTCCGCGCTTACCTTTAGCTATGGTTTCTGACATGAGCGTGACTCCAGCTCCTAGTTCGCCCGCAAGTCCTATTCCTGCCAATAATCTCAAAATCTTATAAGTATGGATGTCTGTCACAAAGGCATTGAGAATATTAGCTATAGAATACAGCAGAATAGATCCAAATAAAACTATGACTCTACCTCGTTTATCTCCAAGTATACCCCAAAGTATACCGCCGATAACCATTCCAGTCATTTGATAGTTAAATAGGGAAACTTCATAGACCTTGTAGGTAATCTCATTATACCCTAGTGCGAATAAACTCTCTTTCTTGATAATGCCAAAAAGGATTAAATCATAGATATCTACGAAATATCCCAGAGCTGAAATAACTATGATTATCCATGTCTTTTTTGTCATATTTTGACAAAGATAAGGCATTGGAAATAAATATACTTACCTATCGCCACCTATAAACTGCCCTAGGCCGCCCAGAATACTGCCTTCTTCCTTAGAGCCGCCTTGCTGTGGGGCATAAGAGAATATTCTAGCTGCCAGTCTCGATATCGGTAAGGTTTGTAGCCAGACAGTTCCTGTGCCACTGAGGACAGCATAGAAAATGCCTTCACCGCCGAAAACCACATTGCGAATTCCTTTGATCCGCTGAATGTCATAATTGACGCCTTGGGTAAAGCCCACGATACAGCCCGTATCCACCTTGAGTACTTGACCAGGCTGGAGTTGAAACTCCTCTACATGACCACCTGCATGCATAAAAGCCATACCCCCTCCTATCAATTTCTGCATGATAAAGCCTTCTCCTCCGAATAGTCCAGTGCCTAGTTTGCGCTGAAATTCGATTCCCACTTCTACCCCCTTAGCAGCGCAGAGGAATGCATCTTTCTGACAGATGATTTTACCACCTAGTTGATTTAAATTTAGGGGAATAATCTTACCAGGATAGGGCGAAGCAAAAGCCACTTGAGATTTTTTATTGCCAACATTGGTATAGGCTGTCATGAATAGACTTTCTCCTGTCAATAGACGTTTACCTGCATTCAATAGGCTACCTAAAACACCTTGAGATTGGGTATTTTTAGAGCCATCGCCGAAAATCGTTTGCATTTCTATACCTTCGCGCATATACATAAATGAACCGGCCTCGGCTATAACTACTTCATTGGGATCGAGCTCTAATTCTACATATTGCAGCTCAGAACCTACTATTTTATAATCTATTTCGTGATCTTGAATATTATTCATTTTAGACAATTTATTTTGTTAGAGTTTTTTTAATTAGTATGAGAAATGAGAAACAGTTTACAATCTTATTTTTTCATATTTCACTACCTCAAAATCATATTCATTTTTATCATTTTTTGGAAATGAATGAAGGACTTGGCGAGTCCATTTTTGTGGGCTTAGTAGAGGAAAATAAGTATCTCCTTCTATATTGACATTGACCTCTGTAGCATAAACCACATCTGCCAATGGAAGTGTTTGCTCATAAATAGTGCCGCCACCTATGATATAAATTTCCTCTCCCGTTTTCTTAAGAGAAGAAATAGCTTCTTCCAAAGATTTATACCAGCTTAGATTTTCATGCTCCTCAATAGATTCTTGACGACTGATGACAATATTTTTTCTATTTGGTAATGGTCTGAATTTTCTAGGAAGAGATAGAAAGGTGTTTTTTCCCATGACCACTGTTTTTCCAGAAGTTTGCTGCTTAAAAAAAGCCATATCATCTGCTAAATGCCACAATAGTTTGTTTTCCTTACCAATAGCATAGTTTTTACTATAGGCTACGATGATGTTGATTTTCAAAATAAATTAGTTTAATTTTTTCTTAAAAACTACATAAGTAGGAAAATGATCAGAAAATCCACCTTGGTAGATATCCCCATTATAAGTTCTCAATGGGTAACCTTTATATTGACCATCCATCTGTACCATATAATTTCTACTAAAAATATAACCTCCACCAAATAAAAGTGGATTTTCCGGTGATAAAACGGAAGGAGAGACTAGTATCTGATCAAACAAATTCCACGCATCTGCATATGCGAGAGTACCTATGCCTTTTTTAAAATAGTCATAAAATGGATTAAAATATTTACCATTTACGGCGTCTTCTTTTTTATCCGTGGAATTTAGACATTTTACTACACTCTGACTGGTAGGATCATCGTTGAGGTCTCCCATAGTTACAATATTGGCATTGGGATTTTGAAGTAAAATACTATCGGTTTTTGCACGCATAAACTCAGCCGCGCGGCATCGTTTAGGCATAGACACTTCTTCTCCCCCACGTCGGCTAGGCCAGTGCGCTACCAAGATGTGAAGTTCTTCGCCCATGAAAATACCTTGAACCCATAGAATATCTCTGGTTCTGCCCTCGCCCAGATCTTCCATATCTACATAAATCTTGTCTGACTTCAGGACTTTGAAATATTTTGGGTTATAA
Organism: Saprospirales bacterium; assembly: GCA_947441115.1. Taxonomy (GTDB): domain Bacteria; phylum Bacteroidota; class Bacteroidia; order Chitinophagales; family JADJOU01; genus CHPMRC01. The sequence continues at coordinate 3,108 of CANESS010000039.1, forward strand.
AGTAGACCTACATCTATACCTCTGGCGTCTTTCGAATCATAGTGCACTATCTTATAATTCCTAGATTTCAATGCATTCTGATTGCAAAGATCTCTCAAAACACTTCTGTTCTCAATTTCTGCTACACCTATGATAGCTAGACCCTCAGGGCTATGATCTGTGCCTATCTCAGATACTACCTTTTCTAGTTTAGATAGTTTGTCTAGATATATTTCTCCTGTATATCTTCTTGTGCCATCGGGTGTAAATTCCTCGTCGTTGACATCGTCTTGGTCTATCGTGTCATATAGATTCTCTAAATTATAAAAGCCTATAAGTCCTACATTGAATTTTTCCTGTGCGGAGAGAAAGGAAAATGATATCCAAAGAGCGGTGAAAATTATTTTTTTAAGCATAATATTTCTGATAGAAAGCGTCATAAACAGTTTGAATTTTAGCTAAATTAAATTCTTTCGATTCTTTGAAAAACGACTGGTCTATTAATTTATTATAGAGTTCAATATATCTTGCAGAAATTGTATTGATCCAGTCTGCGGTCATTTCAGGGACTATTTCACCTTCTTGCCCCATAAAGTTATTTTCTATTAACCATTGACGAACAAATTCTTTAGAAAGTTGACTAGGGCTGTCTCCATTATCGAACTTCTCTTGATAACTATCTGCAATAAAGTAGCGAGAGCTATCAGGAGTTAATATTTCATCAATGAGAATAATTTGATCATTTTTCTTTCTCCCAAATTCAAATTTGGTGTCTACTAAGATTAGATTTTTTGTACTTGTATATTGTGAACCAAAGTTAAATAAGTCGTAGGAGTACTTTTTTATCAAATCCCAATCAGTTTTGCTTACTATGCCAGCGTTTAGAATTTCTTCTTCTGACGTGTTTTCATCATGGCCTGCGGCAGCCTTGGTTGTCGGTGTAATAATTGGGGTATCTAATTTTTGATTATTTTTCAATCCATCAGGTAGTATATTTCCACAGAACATTCGCTCACCAGCTTCATAGGAACGCCACATGCTTCCAGATATGTAGCCGCGCACTATGACTTCAATAGGAATCGTAGGCGCTAAATGACCGAACGCTACATGGCTATTAGGTGTGTCAATAAGCCAATTGGGAACAATATCTTTGGTTTGATGAAGAAAAAAAGTTGAGATTCCATTAAGTACGGCACCTTTATAAGGTATCGGGGCTGGCAATACGACGTCGAAAGCAGATATCCTATCTGAGACTATTATAAATATAAAATCTCCTTTTGTATAGACATCTCTAACTTTCCCTTTATAGTAGGCTGTATCTGGACTTAATAGAAGCATTATTTTTCTGGATTATTTTCAAAGGCTGTTATGATCTTTGCTACTAGTCTATGTCTTATGACATCTTCATTCGTGAGCCTTACTATGCCGATACCTTCTATTCCGTCAAGTATTCGCAATGTATGGGGCAATCCACTCTGCTGTGATCTAGGTAAATCTATCTGCGTGACGTCTCCTGTGACGATGCATTTCGCATTAGGCCCTATACGAGTTAGGAACATTTTGAGCTGCATGGATGTGGCATTTTGCGCCTCATCTAAAATAATAAAGGCATTATCAAGTGTACGTCCTCTCATAAAAGCCAGCGGAGCTACTTCTATAATTCTTGTTTCTTTTAGCTGAGTCAATTTATCAAATGGAATCATATCTTCCAATGCATCATACAATGGCCGAAGGTAGGGGTCTACTTTTTCTCTTAAATCTCCAGGAAGAAAACCTAAATTTTCTCCAGCTTCCACAGCAGGCCTAGTTAGTACAATTCTTTTGACTTGTTTTTCCTTCCATGCTTTGACGGCTAAGGCTACAGCGGTATAAGTCTTTCCTGTACCAGCTGGTCCTATAGCGAATAGGATATCATTTTTTAGATTCTGCTCCACCATCACTCGTTGATTAGGTGTGCGAGCTCGCACAGCATGTCCATTATTGCCATATACGATGACATCCCCCGTAGGCTTTGCTAAATAGGCTGTGTTAGGAGTTTCACTCATAGCTATTTTTTCAATATCTTTCAGCGTTATATCCTGATATTGCTTGATATGCTCTACAATAACGCGCATCTTGATTTCGAATTGCTCTATTTCATCTCCCTTTCCACTTACTTTGATTTTATCCCCTCTAAATACCATTTTAAGCAATGGAAATGCTTTTTTTAGTACATCGAGTTTATTATTGTTCACCCCATATAATACCAATGGATCTATATCTTGTAGTAGTATAGTACTTTCTATCATAAATTAATTAAATATATAAGGATGATTATCGTCTGAGTAGGCCAAGTCTGTGGGGTCTTCTAGTATTATTTCTGTAAGAATTTTTCTTTACTTTGGTTGTCGAAATTTCTTTGCCAGAGACGCTTCCACCTTTGCGCTTGCTTTCGTCATTGCAGACAGACGAATAAGTAGGGGCCTTTTTACATGAAGTATGTAGCATTAAAAAAGCTAGAATTAAAAATATGTATTTCACTGTCGAGAATTTAATTTAATATTATTGATACAAATTTATTAAAATATAGGTGTTTTTCCTATTATTATTTTGTAAATACAGGTTTCATAGGGGTTACAAGCTATATTTTACAAGGAAATTAATCCACATTTTGAAAAAATAAATTTAAATCTAATTTGGTGAAATACAAGCACTTGATTATTAAATCATTCCTGTTTACAAGGGTTTTCCACAGAGTAGATAAAACTAAATCTCACAGATGTATTGTAAACAGGCGTTTTGCTCTAAATTTGTTCTCGTAATTAATTATTTATAACCTAAAATCTTAAAAGATGAACAAAGGAGATTTAATCGACAAAATTGCAGCTGACGCTGGTATCACTAAAGCTTCAGCAGGTGATGCATTGAATTCTTTCATGAATGCAGTAAAGTCTACTCTACAAAAAGGTAACAAAGTTACTTTAGTAGGATTTGGCACTTTTTCTGTATCTAAAAGAAGCGCTAGAACAGGGAGAAATCCTCAAACTGGCAAAGAAATTAAGATAGCTGCTAAAACTGTAGCTAAATTTAAAGCTGGTGCAGATCTTTCTGCTTCTGCTGCAAAAGCAAAAATTAAGTAATTTAAAAATATTATTTTTTTACTTGCTTACTTATACTCTGCCTTCGGGTGGAGTATTTTTTTTATAGGTTTCACTCCTTTTATATTAGTCTAGGCGGCAATATAGGTAAGAGTTTTTGCTAAAAGCCGCGAAGCAATATATTGAAAATAAATTTTTTTATCTATATTTGTGGATAGTAAATTTTTATAAACAACTTAAATTACAACAACAAATGGGAAGAGGTGATATTAAATCAAAAAAGGGGAAAATTGCCAATGGATCATATGGCAAGAAAAGAAAGCAGAGAACGGCAAAAAAGATAGCTATCGTAACTAAACCTGTAAAAACTAAGAAAGTGGCATTCGAAGAGGCGGGTGAGCCAGAGGTAAAAAAGACTAAAAAAACCACTAAGAAAACTGTTAAGAAAACTGTTAAGAAAACAACTGAAGAAACTAATGAAGAGTAGCCTTTTAGCTCTATTATTTATTTTTTCCTTGACTTCTTGCAATATAGAGAGCAAACAGGTAGTAGCTCCTCTCGAAGATAAAGCGCCCACACAATCTTCACCTTCGAAGAAATTTATCGAAATACAAGGGTTAAATCAAGACGGAGATAGTATTCGTTTTACTGATATTAAATCAAAATATATTCTAGTGGAATTTTGGGCATCTTGGTGTCCTCCATGCAGGCAGTTTAATCCTCATTTGGTCAAACTTTACAAACTATATCAGCCACGAGGCTTGGAAGTTTTATCTATTTCTTTGGACCATCATAATGAAAAATGGAAAAATGCCATCAATAAAGATGGTCTTATATGGCCCTATCATATCTCTGATCTAGGTGGATGGGAGTCCAAATGGGCTGTAAAATATGGTATAGAGTCTATACCTAGTAATTTTTTAGTAGATAGCCTAGGAAATGTTATAGCTAGCGATATGTCCCATGAACAAATGGTTAATACGTTATCTACTTTATTTAAATAAACTATCTAAGACTTTTACTTCATAAATGCGCTTATTCTCAAAAAGGATAAGCGCATTTTCATAATAAGTCTGTATTGATTTAATAGGATAGGGCAGAAAAGCTTTCTTAGCAGAGGTATTATCCACTTCTTCTAATGTACTCATTTCGTATCTAGTTATTCCTCTGCCTTGAGTTAGATAGATTTTGCCTTTGTATTCAAACAAATATTTATAAGATTTCAGAGGTATGTGTTGGATTAAATTCCCGTATTCATTGATAATGAATAGGCCATAATTAGTATCTAAGGCAAGACTTTGATTTCTCAATTGAATGATTTGCGTAGGAAAATAGGATTGATTACCAATTCTAAAAGGGTTTAGATTTTGTGAAATTTTTACCCCATTTTCATTAATTTTATAAAGAGAATTATTGTTTACATCTAGCACCAATATCATTTTATCTAGTGTGAATTTCACGAATGTTGGCTGATATATCTGGAGCTGATCTAGTCTAAATTTAGATAAGACACCCCAGCGGCTATTATTTATTTCTATAGTGTTCGAACTTCTATGAAAGAAAAGATTTTTAAGAGGAATTTGCAAATCTAATTGTACATTACCTATATTTTGAAAATTAAGAGTGTCATTATAGGCTATTTCGGCACTGCTTCTTACTATTTTGTGGTCATAAATATACCACTTATTGTTGAGTTTATCTACCTTTAAATCAATTAAGGCAGAATCTACAGAATAAGTAAGAGAGTCTAGTATAGATTGAGAAAAAAAACTGAAACTAACTTGCGTTAGGATTAAAATCGAAATTATTCTTTTCGCTACCATATTGATACAAAGATAATTCATTTCCATAGAAAATAGCATAAGTATCATACTGCAACCAATCACCGAGATTGATATATGTGGAGTTAGAATCACCTAGTTTAGTATATATTGGAAGATGCCTATGTCCAAAAATAAAGTAATCGAAAGTATCTTCTTTTAACTTGGTCTGACAGAAATTGTAAAGCCACTCATTGTCATTTCCTAGATAGGTTTTAGGCTCATGAGGCTTACCATATCGGCTCTTATAAGAGAAGAAACTAGCTAATCTGATTCCAAGGTCTGGATGGATCCACTTAAAGAAGAACTTACAAATTGGCGAACTAAAAAATAGCTTTAAAAATTTATATTTTAAATCTCCTGGTCCTAGTCCGTCCCCATGTCCAATATATAAGCTTTTGTCACCTAGCTTTAATTGAATAGGATGGGAGTATATTTTAGCACTAAATTCTGTACTAAATAAATCCTTCATCCACATATCGTGGTTTCCTTTGAAAAAATGTAGTTGAACTCCTTTGTCAGCCAAGAAAGCTAATTTGCCAAAAAGTCTATAATATCCTTTTGGGACTACGGTGCTATACTCAAACCAAAAATCAAAAACATCTCCTACAAAGTAGATGTCGCTGACTTCCTCTGTATAGGTTTCTAATAGTTTGCAAATTTTATTCTCGCGATATTTACTAGTTTCACTATCAGGAACGCCTAAGTGAAAATCAGATAGAAATAAAACTTTCTTCACCTATGATTTTTATTCGAAACAACATTCTTCACAGTAGAAAATAAAAATTCTCTTAGTGCCTCTGGAGATAAGAATAGGTTTGTTTAGAGCAAAACGAGTGCTTTTTTCTTCTTTAGAAATATCAATTATAAATGGAAACACTTCCTGATGTTTTAAAATGAAATCAGACACAGCATGATCCATATTTAGCTTTACCTGTCCTTTAGACGCTAAAATAATATGGTATTCAGGAAAATTGTCAAGCGGTCTAAATCTATTCTGGTTGGGGTTAAGTATAATTGTACCTTCATCGGATACTAATCCTTCACAAAAACTTATAGCTACATTGGTAGAATCAATAACCCTATCAATCTTTAGATGGGAGGGAAACTGTTCATTCTTGATGAGGCGCACGATAGAGTCTTCCCAAACAAAAGCTCTAGTAAGGTTATTCATGATTAGAAAATGAATTAACTTCTCTTTTAATTCGTTTTTATCCACACAATAAATGAATTTACCTTCTTTCTCTATAAATTTTTGTGCAAAATTCAAATCTGCATCATGGGGGATTTCCACATACGTCTTAGTATGATTATAGATCTCATTTTCTAAGATATCTCGCGGCACATATGTCGTGTATAACTTCTTAGATGAATCTGTATTTAATTCAACGCCCTCATGGGATTTGCTACTATTTTGGTTATGCAATATATTTGAAAACATTCAGTATATCTTTATGCAAATATAATATAATAATTGCTAGTTGTATAGTGCTACTATCGACCAGTTTCTATAACGTGATTAAAAAATTAGACGAAGTGTTAATCTGCTTGGATTAATTTCTTCCCTTTGCTTTTCCGAATATTTACGGCAACCACTTTATATTCTGGACACATAGCTTCCGAATCATGTTCGTCACTCGTAATAATATTGAGCATGAGATCTGGAAAATGAAAAGTAGTACTTAGAACTCCTTGTTTTACTTCTTTTGTAATTCTTGCTTTGATATCTACCTTACCCCTCGGAGATTCTACGCATACGAAATCACCTTCATGAATCAAGTGCTTAGCGGCATCTTCAGGGTGAATTAGAAGAACATCCTCAGTTAATATAAGAGCATTACCCGTTCGGCGCGTCATCGTGCCACAGTTGTAATGCTCCAATTCTCTATTCGTCGTCACGATATAAGGATATTCTTTTTTGTGTTTAGTCAATTCATTGCTCTCTTGGTAGTCGAAGTAATGAAATTTACCTAAACCACGAGAGAATTTATCTAAATGCATTATTTGGGTATCCGTTCCATCTTTTAATACTGGCCATTGCTTGCCATTATCGCCCAATTCATCCCACTTCACACCTGCGAAAAATGGTACTATCTGAGCGACCTCATCAAGCACTGTGGCTGCATCATAATCTGCTTGTGGAAAGCCCATTCGCTGCATGATTTCGGCTACAATTTGTCCGTCTGGCTTTGTACCTGGAAGAGGCTCTACTACTTTTTGCACGCGTTGTATTCTTCTTTCTCCATTAGTGAAAGTGCCGCTTTTTTCTAGAAACGAAGAAGCTGGTAATATAACCGTCGCATACTTAGTAGTCTCCGTCATGAAAATTTCTTGTACGACTAATAAATCTAGGTTTTTCATAGCAGCAATTACTTTATTAGTATTCGGATCGGTTTGTACCACATCCTCACCCATGAGCCAAAGGGCTTTTAGTTTACCATCTATGGAAGCATCAAACATTTCAGGAATTTTCAACCCTTTTCCAAGTGGAATCTTTGTTTGGTAAAAATTTTCATAGTGTCTGTTGATTTCTGGATTATAGGCATCAAGGTAGCCGGCACCCTGATGTGGCTGACAGCCCATATCAGCAGCTCCTTGTACATTGTTTTGACCTCGCAGAGGATTGACCCCTACTCCTTTACGGCCTATATTTCCTGTAATCATAGCTAGGTCAGAAATGAGCATCACGGTATAACTACCTTGAGAATGCTCTGTGACTCCTAGTCCATGAAAAGACATAGCATTGCCTGCGTTAGCATAAGCCATAGCTGCTTGACGTACTAGATTTTTATCTACTCCTGTTATTTTCTCTAGTTCATCTAGATTCAATGCCAATATTTGTTCTTTAAATTCTAGATAACCTTCCGTTCTTGACTCTATGAAACCTTTGTCTTCTAGTCCTTCTGTGATTATATAGTAGAGCATCATATTGAGGAGGGCTACATTGGTTCCTGGCTGCAGTTGCAGATGATAGGTAGCATATCGTGCAATTTCAGTTTCTCGAGGATCTATCACTATGGTTGTTTTACTCTTCATAGCGAACTGCTTTAGCTTAGCCCCAGTTACTGGATGACCATCTGTAGGGTTAGCACCAATAATCATTATGCAGTTTGTGTGTTTTAAATCTTCAATAGAATTGGTAGCGGCACCTGTACCGAAGGCTCGTTGCATTCCTAGAGCTGTAGGCGAATGACAGACTCTAGCGCAGCAGTCTATATTATTAGTACCTATAACAGCTCGAATAAATTTCTGCATCAAATAATTTTCCTCATTGGTGCAGCGAGCTGAAGAAATGCCTGCGATGGCATCTGGACCATAGGTCTGCTTTATATGGGTCAATTTATCCGCAATAAAGTCATAGGCTTCGTCCCAAGTCGCGGGTACTAATTCCCCATTTCTTCGTATTAAGGGTGTTTTAATCCTGTCAGGGTGCTTGTAAAATGAAAAAGCATAGCGACCTTTGAGACAAGTATGGCCGGCATTGACCTCTGCATCGAAAGGAGCTCGTATAGACTTTACCTCCCCGTTAAGAGTGGAAACCTCCAGATTGCATCCCACACCGCAGTAAGTGCATATGGTTCTTGTTTTTTCTGTACCAACGATTGATTTTGATTCAAAAACATCTGAGATGGCCGAAGTAGGGCAAGCCTGGGCACAGGCACCGCAGCTCACACAATCTGATTCAAAAAAATTATTTTCGAAACTTTTAATAATGTGACTATCAAAGCCTCTACCTGCCATAGATAATACCAACTCTCCCTGAACCTCTTCACAAGCTCTGACACATCTATAACAATTGATGCATTTAGAAAAATCAGAGGTCATGTAGGGGTGACTTAAATCTTTTTCTCTATCCAAATGATTTTTCCCTTCTGGATAGCGAACCTTTCGCACACCTACTTTGGCCGCTACGTCTTGAAGCTCACAGTTGTTATTTACCTCACAGGTTAGACAATCTAGTGGGTGATCAGTTAAGACCAATTCAATAATATTTTTCCTTAGTTTCAGAATAGCCTCGCTATGTGTGTATATATAAGAATTCTCAATCACTGGAGTATGACATGAGGCCTGAGTCTTACGTCCGCCGCCCTGCTGAATTGCTACATCTACGCTGCATACACGGCAAGAGCCAAATGGCTTGAGATTAGGGGCGTCGCATAGAGTAGGTATATAGTCATCTTCGAAATATCGCTTAATAAATTGCAATATGGTATCTCCATTTTGAAATTCAAAAGGCTTGTCGTTTATAAATGCAGTTTTTGTCATTTTTTTATATTCAGCTTTAATTAGTCTAATTCTCTAGATTAGTTTATGTACTCTTTTAACTCCTCTTCAAAATACATCAAAGCATTTTTTATAGGCAACGGCAATCCACCTCCTAAGGCACAAAGAGATCCCTTTTCCATAGTCTCCAATAAATCTGTTAATAGTGTTTTATCTATTTTATAACCTTCATTTTGAGCTTTTTTGAAAAGTTCATAGCCACGTGTAGATCCCAATCTGCATGGAAAACACTTGCCACAGCTCTCATGCGATGTGAATTGAAAAAGATGTTCAATATATTTTACCAAAGGGAAATCTTCTGGTATGGAGACCACTGAAGCATGCCCCAATAAAAAGCCTTGCTGGGCAAAGGAATCGAAATCCAGTTGCAGATCATTTATTTTAGCTACGGGCACTAGACCGCCAAGAGGACCTCCAATATGGAGCGCTTTAATCTTATTTTTAAATCCTCCACCAAGTTCTTCTATGACTTTAGATAGTGGAGTGCCCATATCTACTTCATATATACCAGGTGTATTAAAATGACTATCTAAGGATACTAGTTTAGTACCTGAGGATTTGGCGCTGCCTATAGCTGCATATTTTTCACCGCCTTCTGCTAAAATGAATGGAATATTTGCTAAGCTTTCTACATTATTGACCACGGTGGGCATATTGAATAGGCCTACCTGAGTAGGGTAAGGTGGACGCACACGGACCTCTGGTCGCTGCCCTTCGATAGAAGAGAGTAGGGCAGTTTCTTCTCCACAGATGTATGCCCCCATAGCCTTGATGACTTTAAAATCAAAATTGAATTGACTTCCAAGAATAGCGTCGCCTATCAAATGATTTTCTCTTAGAAAAGCAATGCTATCATTGATTATATCGACTGATTCTGGATATTCACCTCTTATATATAACACTCCCCAATTAGCTCCTATTATATAGCCGGTGAGAATCATACCTAGTAATACTTTATGTGGCTGTTCTTCTAATAAATAGCGATCTGAATAGGCTCCAGGATCTCCTTCATCTGCATTGCAAACGACGAATTTATCTTCTGACGGGGTATTTTTACAAGATTCCAATTTGAATCCCATGGCGAAACCTGCACCACCTCTCCCGCGAATACCTGACGTTTTGATTTCATTTAAAAGTTCATCAGGAGACTTTTCCAGGGATATTTTCAGTAAGTGATAGAAATTGGTTAAGTCTTGAATTTTTTCTGTTAAAATTGGTGTACCGATCTGAGCTACATTATATTTTTCCTTTGATTTAAGAGCGTTAGATTTGATTTGAGTGATTTCATGAATATCAGACCCAGAGAAATTTTTCCCACCTATATGAAAGGCATTATTCTCATGACATCTTCCTAGACAGCACATTTCGCCAATTTCGTCCGCAGAATAATGTTGACTTATCTTATCTTTTAATCCAGTTTGGGTGGCTGCCGTCATGCATGCGCTGCCATTGCAGATATAGACTTTTTTTCCTTGGTTTTCGGGGCGTAGAAAGTCGTAAAAAGTTGTCGTGCCATAAACGGTAGATTTCCCTACTAAAAACTCCTTTCTTAAAGCTTCCATTCTCTCCATATTAGGAGTCCCATTATCCTGAGCAGCTATACCCAGTTCTTCAAAGAGATTATTATTTAACCCTTTGCGACCTAAAAGATGACTTAAATTTTCTGGCATATGATTGCTTTCTATTATTAAATATGATCTTAACCCCATTATAAATTAGAAATAAACCAATCAATAACTGGTATAATGCTGCGGTTAAGTAATTTCGGTCATTTTTATTGATCGATTACTAATTCACCTGTGGTATTACCTCACAAAGTTACCTAATTTTTAAAATTTTATAATAAAATAAATTAACTGAGCATTTTTTAAGTTCATTTATGTACCTTAGATAAATTGAAATTACTAACTTTGATAATTAAAAAATTAAGTACAGTGGTTAAATCAGCTTTAGTTTGCGGAGGAAGTAAAGGTATAGGATATGCAAGTGCTATGAAATTAGCTGAAAAAGGATACGCAGTGACACTTTTAGCTAGAAATGAGGAAGATTTGAAGCTAGCATGCAGTAAACTACCGAGTCCGAATAATCATGTCCATCGATACATTGCAGTAGATACAAATAATATTGATTTACTATGTCAAAAAGTAGAAGCAAAGGCTCATGAAATAGGTAGTCCTTATCTTATTTTAGTCAATAATTCTGGAGGTCCGCCAGCAGGACCTATTTCTAATGCTAAAAACGAAGAATTTGAGGCAGCGTTTAAGCAACATTTACTTGTAAATCATTCTCTGGCTATGCTTTTAACGCCTGCTATGATTGATAATAAATTCGGCAGAATAGTTAATATAATTTCTACCTCTGTAAAGCAGCCTTTACCTAATCTAGGGGTATCAAATACAATTCGCGCTGCAGTAGCTAACTGGGCCAAAACTCTAGCCAATGAATTGGCTGTGCATGGAATAACCGTAAACAATGTACTCCCTGGAGCTACAGCTACTGATAGATTAAGCGTAATTATTGAGAATAAGTCTAATAAATTGAACCAACCCCTAGATAAAGTGGAAGAGGAGATGAAAAATGAAGTGCCAATGAAACGATTTGCTAAGCCTGAAGAAGTGGCCTCCGCTGTGGCTTTTCTAGTGTCTGATGAGGCCTCTTATATCACAGGGATTAATATTCCGGTCGATGGTGGCAGAACAAGCAGTCTATAACCTAACTTAAAATATTACCCTATGAATCATCATGTTTTATTATTATCAGCTCTGCTAATTTTATCTGCTAAATCCAAAGCGCAGTCTATTGGTTTAGATAAGAAAGTGGAAGAAGATGTTCCAAAATCTTCTATAAAGCCAGAGGTTATAAAAATGGATCCATCGCTTTCTGCACCGATTACGGTTATGCATGATTTGACTATTTTCCCTTCTATTGATCAGCTAGTGAAACATGCCATTTTCCTAGAGCCAAGAGTAGACGAAGCCCTTTATAAAGTAGAAATTTATGCTGTAAAGAGTCAAGAAGTGGATAATTGTAACAAGCATTTTCTCCTAGGTGATTTTGAGTTAAAGACACTCGAAGTGCATGGCTTTCCCTATTATATTTTCAAGTCAAATACCCAAATTATATCTACTAAAATGAGTTGTGGGGATAATATTGCCAAAATGAAGAATGTGCCTTCAGGAAAAACTGAATTGGTAAAATATATTAGCGTTTTGCCATTAGTAGTGTATGCCCCACAGGATATTGAAATTAAGTATAAGATTTGGAAGCAAGATCCTAGGGAACTTGACGCAAAATCATTTTAGTAATAGGCATACAGTAAAGGCCTCATTACTATGGTTTTAATTTAATTCTATTCAAAAAAATATCGTATACACTTGATTATAATTCATCCTCATAATTGTTCTAAACTTCTTAAATTTGTCCTTGATAATTTCTTAAAAAATGAGCCAACAAAAAAATTTCGTTTCCTTAAAAGATGAAACTATAAGAATGTTTGATAATCCAATATTGGATCGAATGTCAAGAATTCACTGGGCGACCCCTCTTATTGTCTGGGGTCCAGTTGTTATATACTGTTTATATCAAGCTTTATTTGTCCAGCAGATTGGCTGGATAAAAGTTCCAGTTCTTTTTCTCATTGGTCTTTTTATATGGACGTTGTCAGAATATTTCGTTCACAGATTTATATTTCATTACCATCCGAGTACTGATTTTGGTAAAAGAATTAGTTTTTTAATGCATGGCGTGCATCACGACTATCCCAATGATTCTAAGCGTTTGGTTATGCCTCCTATTATGTCTATTGTTTTAGCTATTCCATTTTTTGGTTTCTTCAATTTAGCTTTTGGGGGAGGCGGTGAATCTCTTGCTGCATTTTCTGGTATGGTATCAGGTTACTTAGTGTATGATATGATGCATTTTGCTCTTCATCATGCGAAGTGGCAAAACAAGTATTTTGAAAAATTGAAAAAGCATCACATGGCACATCATTATGTGCACCCTGAAGCTGGATTTGGGGTCAGTAATCTATTCTGGGATGTAGTTTTTAAAACTGAATTAGAAGAGGCTCGCAAGAAAGCTAATGAAGAGTAAAAATCTACCAATTGTATTATTTTGAAAATAGCAGTATTTCCTGGATCATTTGATCCTATAACCATAGGGCATGTCGATATCGTGAAGCGTTCTATACCTCTATTTGACAAAATCATAGTAGCCATAGGTGTAAATACTCAAAAG
>CANESS010000040.1 GCA_947441115.1 Saprospirales bacterium
CTAGCATCGCCATGCGGGTGATACTGCATGGTCTGACCTATGAGATTGGCCACCTTGGTATATCTACCATCGTCCTGCTCCTTCATAGCATGGAGGATACGGCGCTGCACAGGCTTTAGCCCATCCTGAATATGGGGTATAGCGCGATCTAGATTGACATAAGAGGCATACTCTAGAAACCATTTTTCATAAAGGTCGTCGACATGGAGCGTCATTTTCGGTTCTGGCATAATTTTAGAAGTGATGGACTACACCCTTAACTTTTTAATTTAAAAGGACAAATTAACTCAATTTCGCTCAAAAAATCTGGTTAGGATATAAACATAGACCTAAAAAAATGATAGAGGTCGTTGGTCAATCGATAATTTCGCTGATAATTTTCTTCTAACTGGCTAGATATAGGGAAAATAGCTTTCCCTTTGATATGGACCCATGAGCACCTTCCACTTATCACTAAACCTATAGATTTCAAAATAAAGTTCAACCTATGTTTTGAAAAAGGAAATAAAACTAGAGCGACTAGACATAATATAAGATCGGCTATTCGTTTGCGTAATAGATTCGTCCATTCACAGATAGCGTAATTTTCGTCGGCGGCTATGACGTATCCATTCGCATCTTTTCCGTGGCATTGTATTAAATAGTTTCCCTTCTTACTATAAATCCAAATGGGGACAGCTTGCTCCGATCCTGCAATAGCTAAAATCAAGTCTTGATTAGAAATTTCCTCCACATCTATAATCTGAATCTCTGGCTTATCCTGTGATACCAATAACTGAAAATTGGAATAAGTGGACACGAGATCTCGAAGGTTATTTTCATTAGCAGTATGAGGAGATATGGAGGCAATGAGGTGGCGTGTATCCGAGAAAACTATTTTGGTCATAGTCCAGCGGGCATATAGCCAGCGAATAAAAAAAGGTATAAAAAAAGAGTTGATAACGATATAAATAATAATGGCTCTAGAGTATTTATAATCAACTGGTAGCGCAAAATAAACACCTAAAAACAAGATCATATTAACTATGGAAGCCTTGACCAGTCTTGAAAGATCTATTTCTCTAAGATAAAACTTAGAAAAAAACATAGAGCCGATGGTGGCTAAGGTATATATGGGTATGATCTGAAAGTAAAAGCTTGGAGGCACGAAACTCACATCCTGCTTCACATGCACTGACCATACATAAGTAAAAATAGACGATGCCACGCCTATACCTATGAAGTCTGCCAGAGGGAAGTATAAGAGCCCAAGTCCGTGACGGAGCGCTGACGATATTTTCAACCCGAAAAGGATAAACTCTAGTAGCCAATTCATAACTACCTGCTGTCCCCAATGAAAGTTTTTCTGCCAATAGAGCTTCATCGCATTATAAAATGCAGTCTGATATCTCCAATTAGACTTGACAGAGCTTCTACCTTTAAAATGAATCATCTCCTGATCTTCCAGCAGCTTAATATTATACCCCGCTCGATGCAATTGATAAGAGATATCGATATCTTCTCCATACATAAAATACCGTTCGTCCAAGCCACCTATTTCACGAAATACATCCTTTTTAAAAAACATACATGCTCCAGACATCACTTCGATAGTCTGGTCTTGATTAGCCGTCATATAATAATTTGAATGCTTTTTAAGTCCTAATATTTTGAGAAAACTAGACTTAATATTTGGAAATCGTCTTGCACTCTCTGGGAGATAATCTCCACGACCATCAAGCATTTTTGCTACCACGGCTCCTGTCTTCTGATCTGAGTGAAGATAGCTTATGGCTTCTCGAATCATTTCTTCCGACACTATAGTATCAGGATTTAGGATGAGTATAGTATCAGATTTCGCGAACTGTACACCCAAATTGTTGGCTTTGGAAAAACCAATATTGTCTTTATTTTTTATATAATAAACATCGGGGAAATCTGAGACAATATAGTCTAATACACCATCTTTAGAGGCATTATCGACTATAATCACCTCTGTGTTTAAATTCTGAGCCACCTTCGATAGACAGGTCAAGGTCAAATGCAAATAGTATTTCGCATTATAACTGACAATAATGACACTTAGTTCTGGCTGAATAATGCGCTTATTTATTAATTAACAATTCGTAGGGTTGCCGAGCTTGAATGCTTCTCCCAAGGGTTAGGTCATCTGTATATTCGAGCTCTCCCCCAAAAGATACCCCTCTAGAAATAGTTGTAATCTTTACATCTTGATCCTTTAACAAGTTAGTTAGGTAATAGATGGTTGTATCTCCTTCTATCGTAGGGTTTAATGCCATAATAAGCTCCATCGTGCCCTTGGAATTTGCACGGTCAATGAGTGAATGAATATTAAGCTTATCTGGACCTATGCCGTCCATAGGACTTATAACTCCCCCTAAGATATGGTATTGGCCAAAAAACTGATTGGTATTTTCTATAGCTACTAAATCCTTATAAGACTCAATGACGCAGATTGTGTTTTTACTTCTCACTGGATTAGAGCAAATAGAGCAAACTTCATCATCATTGGGAGCATGACATACTTTGCAGAATTTTATATTTTCTTTTAACTCGATTAATACTTTAGAAAACCGGGCATTTTCATCCTTAGAGCTATTTAAAAAGTGCAAGGTAAATCTAAATGCGGTCTTTTTTCCAACTCCAGGTAATTTTGAAAACTCATTGACTAAATCTTCGATTGATTTTGACAGATACATAGGTCAAAAATAAATTAATTATCTTGACTATGATAACAAAAAAAAGGTCGAGATTAAATCCCGACCTTTTTCTATTTAAAAATGACTCATTTAGAACTTAATAATTTTGGACTCTGTCCACCTATTTTTCTGATGGTCTGCCTCTGAGCAAGTTGATTTTACCTTACTATCACATACACAGCCATTTTTCAACTGCGACTCGCCATACCCTTTAGAGTGCGCTACACCTCTGCTAACGATATACACTACACAAGACGCTGCACGTTTTGAAGATAAATCACATTATACTTCACGGCAACTCTAAAGTCATTATGTGGCCCCAATTCTCTTTCCTATCTAGGTCACATTTTGCCTATCTAGATTACTCGTAATGTCATCATGAGCATAAAATTAGTAGCCATCATTTTGAAAGCAACTACTATTGAATCAGACGTTCAGTTAATTTATTAAATTCGCCTGCTTGATGAATAAAAGCTCCACCGCTTCTCCATTCAAATTCAAACCAACATCTTTTCTCTAGTAAAACATTCGCATTAAAGTCTACATTAATAGAAGCAATTTCTGCATATTTTACAAGTATAGTAGACTTAAAATATACTCCACTTTTATTCCGAATACGCAGCCCTCAGCAGCAATATGCTGATTATAAATTTTACACAAATCTAATCTAGTTTAGAAGATTTTTTGTAAATTATCAAACTCATTTTCCTAAATTAAATACCTGTACTCAAATTAATTGCTGTATTTTTAGAGCTAATGCCATGGTTCTTGAGCCGCTTACTAAATCTACTTGGGTATAATTTAAATTAGTCGTGACCTTAGTATAAAAATCAGTTAGTTCTTGAAAAATGGCGTTGTTATCCAATTTTTCGTACGATTTAACAATAAGTTTTTTATCTAGTCCATCATTGGGCGTAAATAATAAACCTTCTATATCTGGAACATTCATAGGATCCATGATTTCAAAAGACTCCGCATTTTTATCAAGAAAGTCTATAGATATATATCCATTATCTGAGAAAATACGCATTTTTCGCATTTTTTTCATAGAAATACGACTTGCCGTAAGATTCGCTACACACCCGTTCGCAAATTCCAGTCGCACATTAGCTATATCAGGTGTTTTGCTGATAATAGAGACCCCTTTGGCCTTGATATCTATGACCTCCGAACAAACCAAATGCGCTATAATATCTAAATCATGTATCATTAAATCCATAATAACAGAAACTTCAGTGCCGCGAGCTACAAATGGCGCTAATCTATGGACTTCGAAAAACTTTGGCTGAAGAATCTTAGACTCTACCGCTTTAAAGGCAGGATTATAACGCTCTACGTGCCCTATCTGGACTAAAGTCCCAGATTTTTTTTGCAAATTTATCAACTCATCAATCTCCTCCATGGATTGGCACACAGGCTTCTCTATAAAAACATGCTTTTCCGCTCTAAGAGCTTCTGCTGCATAATAGTGGTGAAATTGAGTAGGAGTGACGACATCTATTATAGTTGCAAAATCTAGTAATCTGGCATAATCCTCTATTTTGGAAACTTGGTATTGTTCGGTTAGTTTTTCTAATCGTTCAATATCCGTATCAAAACATATAATGCTCTCATTGGGAACTATTTCTAACCATTGTTTCAGATGGATCTCGCCAAGGTGACCCAATCCTACTATACCTATTCGGTGCATGAGTTAATTAATTTCTATATCTACGCGCCTATTTGCAGCTCTTCCCGCAGGTGTTTTATTATCTGTTATAGGATATTGCATTCCATATCCCTGAGCGTCGATGCGGTTTGCGTCTACGCCATTTTCTATAAAGAAGATCTTAACTGCATTTGCACGATCTATAGATAACTTCAGATTTTTCTGTTCGTC
Organism: Saprospirales bacterium; assembly: GCA_947441115.1. Lineage (GTDB taxonomy): Bacteria > Bacteroidota > Bacteroidia > Chitinophagales > JADJOU01 > CHPMRC01. Next base: position 4,579 of record CANESS010000040.1, read on the forward strand.
ACCTATGTTATCTGTATGGCCTTTTAAACTCACCTTGAAATCCGGATTTTTCACTAAGTAGTATGCCAATGTATTTAAAGATTGATGCGATTCCTTTTTAATAACTGAACTTCCAGTTTCAAACTCTAACTTTTCCTGAGCCACCTTGACGATAGAAATCGCTTCTGCAGTAATAGGGCATCCCTTATTTGCTTTCGGTCCAACAACGAAAGGACAATTGTCGAGCGAATCTATAATACCATCATTATCTGTATCCTTAGGCGGGATAACAGGTGGGCAGCCATTATTATCATATTCACCAGGAACAGTAGGGCATTCATCTGCATTGTCAGGAACTCCATCTAAGTCTGTATCTGGACAGCCATCAAATTTTTTCTGACCTTTTTCATTCGGACATTTGTCCTCATGATCCGGAAGACCGTCTCCGTCTTTATCTGGACAGCCTCCTAGATCTTTCAATCCTTTTTTCTTAGGGCAACGATCTAAATGGTCAGGAACCTCATCCTGATCCGTATCTGGACAACCATCGAAGGCTTTTACCCCTTTTTGATTTGGACATTTGTCTGTAGAATTTCCAATACCATCCCCATCATCGTCCGGCTCAGGACATCCATCTCCATTGCAATCGCCAGCATCATTAGGACACTTATCCTTCTTATTAGACATAAGATCGCCATCATTATCTTTAGGCTTAGACTTCTGATGAAAAGGTATGTTGAAACTCATATTAAATGCAGCATTTCTAGTCTGCGATTTTAGTCCAGCTATACCAGTCCAATCATACAGCGCAAAATTGAAGAATAAAAGCCGAAATCCTATTCCAGCATTAACTTCCTGAGCCAGCATATTATAATTAATTGGAAGATAGAGTCCAAACAATTTATTCTCAACTCTAGGGGTTACGGCAAACTGCATATTCTGGGTCTTAGAAGCCGCGAAATTATTAATCACAAAGCCATAGGTAGCATTTGCAGCGAAATAAATGCCTTTGTATACATTGAAATCAATAAAGGCATTCAACCTAGTAGGCGTCCACATGAAATAATCGGCACGAGAGGTGTCTAGCGTTACTCCATTAAAACTTAATGCAAATAAACTATCTGAATGTCTTTGCACATCAGGGAACTTACTAAATTTACTATTGGCAATATCCGTTGTCAATGCATTCTCATCAACTGCTATTCGTCTAAAAGGGGCTTTCCCTTTCCACTGGATATAACCATAATCAATAAGACTCAAACCAATTCGATAAGTATACTTATTAAGGTCTCGACGCACGTTATCTGCGCGGCAGTCCATTTCATAAGTATGAACTTTTTTATTCTTTTTTTCAAATATAAAACCAATATCAGCTCCAAACCCCATGTTCTCAAAAAATTTGAGACTATCTCCTTGTACCTTCGAATTAGTATAAAATGGAGCAGAAATTTGATTGTCTAGCATCCCATTTGCATTTCTGATTGCATTTTGACTGGCAAATTCGAGCTTTAAATTAGGTGAATACGCATAGGTATTAACCAATCCTATATTCACCTTAGGGGTAATAGCACCTTTTAAGGAAAAGCCTGGTTTGTCAAGGATTACCGTACCAAGTGTCAGACCTATATTGGCCCACACAGAACCATTAAACATTAAATCCTTGCTTGTAGATTCCTTCCAGTTATTAGTATCCTTGTTGTCATACATATAGTTCGCTAATCCGTTACTCACGTTATTTACGGTCATTAACGTTTTTAGATTCGAACTAAGAGCAAAGCTAAATTTATTTTTATGCCCCATAGAGAACATAAAGCTAGGTCCCATGATATCTGCTTGCAGATAAGCGTGTTTGGCTGAGGTATTTAAAACTCTTGGTAGATAGGTGCTTTTTGTGCTATCATTTAGTTTTGGAGGAGACAGTGATATCAAATCCGAGCTGACACCTACAAAATTATTAGAACCCCTTACCCCGATTCCAATTAGATTCATGTGAAATCGATATCTGCTATCTACTATTTCGGCAGGATTGAAGCTGAGCCCATGCAAACCAGCATATGGTGTATTGAATTCGCCAAAATCAAGCTGAGAAAATAGTCTTGAACCTAAGGTGAGAATAACTAGTATTAAAGCGTATCGCATTCTATCTTGTCTAATTCTTAAATAAGCACAAATTTATACAAAAGATATGTTTAACTAGCTTATTTTTTAGCATATCCACTCAACTAAGACCTAATTTCCGCATTTAGTTCTTTCTGATAGACTCCAATAAGTTTTTGAATCATGCTATCTATTTCCTTATCAGATAGCGTTTTCTCCCTATTGGATAAATGTAAGCGAATAGCATAAGACTTCTTGCTTTCGCCTAATGACTTATCTTTAAATATATCAAAAAGTGTGACTTGATCCAGAGATTTGGCTAAGGTCTTTTTGGCAATGCTTTCTAACAGCTCAAAAGGTATTGACTGATTTATGACCATAGCTAGGTCTCTTTTTACAGCAGGAAACTTGATTATCTCTTGAAAAAGAATCTTTTCATTCAACTTAGACTTGTATATAATATCAAAATCTAGCTCTGCTATAAAGACCTTCTGTTTTATATCAAACATTTTCTTATCTATTATAAATTCTCCTAGGATGCCTATTTTCTTTTGACCTAGAGAAATTTGGAGTCCATAATTATAATTCGGATCTTGCGCTTCTGCGTAGAGGACATCCAATTTTAAATCTTTTACAAGCTTTTCTATGACAGATTTTAGTTGAAAGTAATCATTCAGGTGCCCTTTTGGTATCTGCCAATTAGGACTCATATGCATACCCGTGACTGCTAAAACTAGTTTTTTACGCTGCCTATATACTCCTGATTTATCTTGAAAATACTCATTTCCTATCTCGAACATTGCGAGATCTTTTTGATCCCTATTGAGATTATGTTCTATCACTTCTAGAAAACCTGGTGTCATAGAACTGCGCATGCAGTCTAATTCACTTGTCATAGAATTGAGCAATTTTATTGGCTCAGATAGCTTATAATATCGGGACTGTGAAATGGAATTAGTTATAATCTCTTGGTATCCATTCCCATTTAAAAGGTTTGAAATATGATTTTCTAGCTGGGTGGTGGTTAACCCTTTACTGAAACTCAAGTTAGACCTTAAAAACTTAGGATAGGGCAGCAGATTGTATCCATAAATACGCAATACCTCCTCTATGACATCCTCTTCACGACGAACATCATCTTTAAACCTCGGAACACTTAATAACCATGCCTCCTGATTGCTTTGCCTGATTACTATACCAAGTGCCTTTAAAATAAAATCCACCTTTTCTTTTTCGATGCTCATATTGGCATATAGGTCTAGTTTGGCTCTGGTTAATGTAACCTGCCAAGGGACAAATTCTTTATTGACTAGCATGATTAGCTCACCTGCTATGGCAGATTTATCGATAGAAAGAATGATACTTTGAGCTTTTTTAATGGCATACTCTGTTCCATTAGGGTCTATTCCTTTTTCAAACTTCACTGCAGCCTCGGTTCTCACCGAGAGTCTTTGACTGGTTTGCCGTATGGCTATGGATTTAAAATAGGCTGCTTCTATGAAAATAGACTGACTATTAGCATCAATACAAGAGTCTGATGAGCCCATGATACCCGCTAAACCAATAAGTTTTGAATGATCTCTGATGACAATGTCTCCCTCTTTTAGTTTGAGTTCTTGTCCATTGAGCGCTGACATTGTTGTATCCCGCATCAATTCGTCGACTATAATTTCTTCGCCATCTAGCTTAGCTAAATCATATGCATGAAGAGGCTGACCTAGATCATGAAGTATATAATTGGTTAAGTCTATCAGCAAATGTTTTGGAGATTCGCCTATGGCAGATAATCTATCTCTCATCCATTGAGGCGTCTTATTGATAGAAATATTTTCAATGGTTATTCCTCCAAATTTAGAAGCCACAGCAGTATTGGAGTGGATAGTGAGTTCTCGCCCTGAGTGTCTTTGCTCAAATTGAAATACTGTTTTTCCATCTTCATGAAAGATACATTCACCACCTCTAGCGTTGATAGCTGCTGCTAAATCACGTGCTACACCTTTATGATACATAGCATCCGTTCGATTTGGCGTCAAACCGATTTCAAATATCGTATCGGTGTATATCTTAAAATAATCTGCGGCCGGCATTCCTGCTTCAGCATCCTTATCAAGCACTAGAATACCGTCATGACCCTTACCTATTCCTAATTCGTCTTCAGCACAAATCATTCCCTGACTTTCTTCTCCTCTTATCTTCAAATTTTTAATACTAAATGATTCTCCATTAAGAGTATAGATAATAGCCCCTTCTAGTGCCACAGCTACTTTCTGACCTATAGCGACGTTCGGCGCCCCACATACTATTTTTTTTATCCCTAACTTCTCTCCAAGGTTTACCTGCGTCAAACTCAGTTTATCTGCATTGGGATGCTTTTTACAAGTGATCACCTCACCTATATAGAAGTGCTCTAGACTGCCTTTAATAGATTGAAATGTTTCTATTGCTTCTACCTCGAGACCTATAGATGTAAGCACGTAAGAGGCCTCCTCGATAGTTAAATTCTCGCAAGTCAAATATTCATTCAGCCAATTCCAGGAAATTTTCATTATTGTTTATTTGATTCTTAGAGCCATGTGTATTGCACAAATGACTATATCTGATTTGTTTAATTTATTAGGGATTATCCTCTCACGATATCTGCTCCGATTGCATTTAGCCTTTGATCTATATATTGATAACCTCTATCTATCTGTTCTATATTCTGTATGGTAGATTTACCTTTGGCACTGAGCGCAGCTATCAATAGGGATACACCAGCCCTAATATCAGGACTACTCATAGTAATTCCTCTCAATTGTCGCTCTTTATTCATACCTATCACTACAGCTCTGTGTGGATCACAAAGTGTGATTTGAGCTCCCATATCTTTCAATTTATCTACAAAGAAAAGTCTAGACTCAAACATTTTTTGATGAATCAATACAGAACCCTTAGCCTGAATAGCAACTACAAGGACTATACTGAGCAAATCGGGGGTAAAGCCTGGCCATGGATGATCATAAATAGTCAGTATCGATCCGTCAATGTATTTAGTGATCTCATAACTTTTCTGAGCTGGTATATAAATGTCGTCCCCTCTTATTTCAAGTTTTATCCCGAGCTTTTTAAATACGTCTGGAATTAATCCAAGCATATCTACACGACAATTCTTAATAGTAATTTCAGATTCTGTCATTGCTGCTAGACCAATAAAACTACCTATTTCTATCATATCAGGCAGAATAGTATGCTCACATCCTTTTAGACTAGTCACCCCTTTTATATGTATCAAGTTTGATCCAACACCAGTGATTTTAGCGCCCATACTATTGAGCATTGTGCATAGCTGCTGCAAATATGGTTCACATGCTGCATTGTATATGGTAGTGTCTCCAGAAGCCATGACAGCAGCCATGATTATATTTGCAGTACCTGTCACTGAAGGCTCATCTAGCAGCATATAACCTCCTGTTAGCTTTTCTGCGTTGATAGTAAAGAAATCCGAGTTGTCATCAAACTCAAATTTTGCTCCTAATTTTTCAAATCCTAGTAGATGAGTATCTATCGGCCTGCGACCTATTCGGTCTCCACCAGGCTTGGGAAGATAAGCTTTTCTGTAGCGAGATAGTAAGGGGCCGAGAACCATAACAGAACCTCGGAGCGCAGCACCTTTGATTTTGTATTCATCTGATGTTAGGTAATCTAAATCTATATTATGTGCCTTAAACTGACATATACTTCTAGAAATACGGGTTACTTCTACACCCATGCATTCCAATAAATCAATTAAATTATTGACATCCCGTATATCAGGGATATTATGAATAGTGACTAAATCATCCGTCAAAAGAACTGCACAAATAATCTGCAGGGCTTCATTCTTAGCTCCTTGAGGAGTCACATCTCCTCTTAATTTTTTACCTCCATTTATTTCGAATACAGACACAATATATTTATTAGACGTTCATGTTTTTTCGTTTACTCTATAAAAGCAAAGTCCTTACTTTTTATTTTGATAATTGTTATTTGGTCGATTTGCCTGGTTATGTTGTCCGTTACCTTTTTTCTTCTTCTTCTTGTTATTACTATTCTTATTTGGATTATGATTCATGGTCATCTTACCCTTTGGCAATAGGTGTCTGATAGACTCATCATCTGCCATTTCTAACATGCCAGTAGAAATATTAAAAAGATCGTTCTTGACAATTGCATCATTGACTACTTCATTATTCCAGGTTTTATGAACCAATTTCATGTAGCTAGCTATAGGGCCAGCTATCACTCTTCTTTGCTCCTCTGATTTGTATTTAGCTTGTTCGATAAACTCTACTATATATCTTCCGTAGTGTCTGAATTTATTCTGACCAGAAGGATAAGGCAATGGCTCAGGCACTGGTACAATAAAATCTCGTTGGGCTATATCATAAGGGACATCTACATCAAGCTGGTAGTCTGTGATAAAAAATAGATGATCCCATAATTTTTTTCTATAATCTTCCGTGGATTTCACTGCTGGAGCTAGCTGCGCCATATATTCTACAATAGCATAAGCCACCTTAGTGCGTTTTTCTCTATCACCTTCCTGCATAGCATGCATGACAAATTTTTGAATAATTTTGCCGTACTCTTTCAGTATAATCGGCTCTTCTTTTACATAATAATGCATAATAATTTCTAAGTTGTCTTTTATGTATGAATCAATCTATCTGCTGATTCTGTTTTTGAGCTATCTATTGTCTTCATCTGAGGACTAGCCGCTATTTTTCCTAGGTCAAATCCCAGCCTCTTTGAAGTAGTTCGAGGCGAATTTCCATTTTTTTCTATCATAGCAAATAACGGAATATATCGGACATCATTAAAGGAAGGAGCCCATAAATCATAGTTTACACTAGTAGTAATACAATTTTCAATTACCATATTAACCATATCGCCTTCAAAAATTTGATTGACTAAATCTGTAAATAGTGACCCAATAGCACCCATACCCTCAATAAAAAATTTATTATCCTTATTAATAAAAATTCTACAGACTAACTCTCCTATATCCTGCATTCGATTGTATTTTACAGAATCATTAAGAAAATTGAACACCTCTATCATACAAAAATAGGCTCTCGAATGATCCTCTGCTATATAGTTAGTATTAAATAAAGAATGCGATCTATCAAACGAGAAAATATTCGAATGCAGAGAAAATATGAGCAAATCACCTCCGAATTGCAACCAAAATTCTTGCTTGTTTACATCCTTATAAGAGATCTGAACTCTTTTATCTACAACCGCCATTTCGCTGACTAAAATATCAGATGAATGAATAGCAGCGGACCGCAAGGTCTCAAAAGCGATGTAGGAATGTTCGAATATATCCTGCTTGACTACAGCTATGGAGCTCAGACTTTCTTTGGCCCTGCTGAAATCATATCCCATTTCTATATAAAAATCTTAGCAATTATACATACCTCGGCACTCTGCTGACTCTGAGTAGAACAACTCCAGTAATGAGCATAATAGAAGAAATCAAAAAAGATAAAGATACACCAGAATTGAGCATAGAATATTTTATTTGGTCATTATACTCGATGTTTCCTGGGCTATTGAGAAAGACGAAAAATGTAATCAAAAACATTATTAATCCCCAAATTGTTAATAAAGTAGCTAAAGGCTTAATCATTGGATTTCTATTTTTACAGGCAAATATAAAGGTAAATCTATAAAAATATTTGAATAATTCTAAATGCTCTATTCCAAGGAGGTAATTTCTATACATAATACTGAAAAAGAGGTGTTTCTGTATCTAAAGAAGACTCGAAATCACAGCTATCGAATTACGGCGAATAAAATATCTATGACCTTACCTAGTGTATATAAGAATCCCGAGACTATAGATAAACATAAAAACGAGTTACTGGAAAAAATCAAAACCCTCCTCATAGCCCAGCCTAAATGGGTGAATGCAAAACACATATTAGATTTCCCTAGGTTAACTATAGTGAATGATGAATATGCGCTCATTAGAAAAGAAGAAGGTATGTATAAAGTCGAACTACTTGTAAATCAAAAAAAAATCTATCTTCCCTTTTTATTGACAGATAATGATAAATCCAGGCTTTCTAAACTCATAATTCAGGCCTATCACAAAAAAATAGATGCTAGAGTGCGATATCTCAATGCTATAACTATAGCCAAGACCATAACCCATGTAACCATCAAAAACAATCAATCCACCTGGGGGCTTTGCTCCTCGCGGGGTGAAATCACATTATCACTTCATACTCTCTTCGCTCCTTTATGGGTTATAGACTACATCATAGTGCATGAACTATGCCATTTAGTACACCATGACCATTCTCCTCAATTTTGGAGCTTAGTAGAATGCTTTTACCCCAAATATAAACTTGCTAAACAATTTTTAAAGAAAAAGGGAGTGGAGCTAGCTTATTGAGATAAATTCGTAAAACGGGGCTATTTACTTCTGAAGAGTCACAGGATTCAATGTATTTAAATTTTCTTTAGAAGATTTTATATTTATATAACTTAAATTATAATGATTACCTTCGCAATAATTATAATGCAAATTTGATCACAAAAGCGCTCAATTATATTCCAACTAACTGTCTAGTAGAGTGTTGGCTATTTACGGGTAATGCTAATAATGAAAGTGACAATACTCGAAAATTCAATTCATAGCATACAAAAAAATTTGAACTATACAGTAATACTATCTTAATAACGTATTTTTAGTTTTTCTAATTCCTACAGAACACAAAAACCTATGATATTGTATCCCTCAATAAAAAAGCAGTTTACAAGAGTGAATAAATCCTTAGTATGCTTTTCATTACTAATCATTTCTTTTAATATCAATAAGACTGCTGCACAGTCAATATCAAATACTAAATATAAAGGTGTAAATTCCGGAATTCATTTTTGTATAGGTTCCTCAGATACGGTTACTTTTGATACAACAGGTGTATTTACTGGCACGGTTTTTGCAGTAGAGCTGTCGGATACTGCTGGCGCATTTGGTGCGCCGATAAGTCTTGGCTCAGGGAGTAGTACTAAAATTGCCATAATCCTGCCGGCTTTACCGTTATCAAATAATTATTCTATCCGTGTTGTACGAAATTCAACACCAGCCGTTATAGGCGATACTATAAAGTTCATCACTCTTACAAAACCTACACCCAGTTTTACATTCACCAATAACAATTCCTGCCCTCGCACTCCTATAAGTTTTACGAGTACGTCTTCGCCTTTTGCTGGATCAGGTCCTTTGACTTATGCTTGGAACTTAAATGCAGCGGCTACTCCATCTAGCAGTACTTTAGCAAATCCAGGTGGAGTCATTTATCCTCCTACCATTGGAAATGGATCTACAAACTATTCGGTTAAATTACTAGTGACAGACGTATATGGATGTAAAGATAGTATATCTCAAAATATAACTGTACGACATAAGCCTAAAGCGAATTTGGTTATTGACCTGACTACAACTCCAAATTTTTCACCTGTAGGTCCGGACACGTTTACAAAATGTGCCACTACTAGTCCATTTATCTTAACAGTTGACGATAATAATACTTTAACATATACGAATTATTTGATTAAATGGGGAGATACCACCAGTAATTATGATACTTCAGTATCTCCGGTTGGAGTATCACATTCCTATAGTTTTATTGGGAAGCGAAATTTGACTCATGTCGTTACAAATAGCAATGGCTGCAAGGATACTCAAAATATTACTGTCTATATCGGATCTAATCCTTCCATATCTATGCCCGCTCCGGGGAATACGACACAAATATGTGCTCCTCAATCTATTTCATTTAATTTATCAGGATTTTCAGCCAATACTCCTGGAACTATCTATACAATACAAAGCCAGGATAAAGGTATCGATACCATCTTTCAACATCCTCCCCCGAATGTTTTTAATAAAACATACTCTAATAATTCTTGCGGATTTACGGCCCCTTCTTACTCAAATTCATATTATCTAAAAATTACAGCATCCAATGCTTGTGGTGCTTCTACTCAAACGGTGGAGCCGATTCAGATTTCCTCTAAACCAAAAGCTAATTTTAGCATATCCCCTGACACAGCAGTTTGCGTAAATAATAATTTGACTTTTACCAATACCTCTATTCGAGCACGTCGTATAAGTAATGGTAGCAATCCATTTTCACCCACGTGTGATACTTCAGACCCCCCACGATGGACAATAACGCCTTCTACTGGTTATTCTGTAGTTTCCGGTGTTCTAACTGGAGCTGCTACAACCAATGTCATTACTGTTAAATTTAATACTCCGGGGACCTACCAAGTAAGATTAGTTCAACTTTTTTCTTCTACAGTATGTAGCAATGATACAATCATAAAAACCATTACAGTGAAGGATACAAGTCGTAAAGACAGTTTCCGAACGATTTGCCGTAACAAGCCAATCGTGTTTAATGGCCAGACTTTAAGTACTTCTGGTATCTATCGAGATACCTTCGTTAATTCGAGGGGTTGTGATAGCTTCCTTGTTCTTAACTTAACGGTCATAGATACCTCTCGTAAAGATAGTTTCTTGACAATTTGCCGCTATCAACCGATTGTCTTCAATGGTATAACCCGAAATACAACGGGAGTCTATCGAGATACCTTCGTTAATTCGAGGGGTTGCGATAGCCTCCTCGTGCTTACCTTAACGGTGAATGATAGTTCTCACAAAGACAGTTTCCGAACGATATGCCGCAATAGGCCGGTTGTCTTCAATGGACAAACCTTGAATACCTCAGGCGTCTATCGAGATACCTTTGTCAATGCCAGAGGTTGTGACAGCTTCCTGGTGCTCAATCTCACGGTCAATGATACCTCGCGCAAGGACAGCTTTAGAACGATATGCCGCAATAGGCCAGTTGTCTTCAATGGCCTCACCCTCAATACAACGGGAGTCTATCGGGATACCTTCGTTAATTCGAGGGGTTGCGATAGCTTCCTGGTGCTCAATCTCACGGTCAATGATACGACTAAAAAAGATAGCTTACTGACGATATGTAGGAATTATCCGGTTATATTTAATGGCGTTAGTCGCAATGTAACGGGAATGTATCGAGATACCTTGGTTAATAGTCAAGGGTGTGATAGTTTTGTTTATTTAAGTTTAACGGTCATAGATACCTCTCGTAAAGATAGTTTCTTGACGATTTGCCGCTATCAACCGATTGTCTTCAATGGTATAACCCGAAATACTTCAGGAGTCTATCGAGATACCTTTATCAATGCCAAAGGTTGCGATAGCCTCCTCGTGCTTACCTTAACAGTGAATGATAGTTCCCGCAAAGATAGCTTCCGAACGATTTGCCGCAATAAGCCGATTGTCTTCAATGGACAAACCTTGAATAC
>CANESS010000041.1 GCA_947441115.1 Saprospirales bacterium
GTAAACTGGTGAAGTATTATACCTGCAGCTACTGCTACATTAAGCGATTCTGTTTGCCCAAAAGAAGGTATAGTTATTTTTGAATCACTAGCAGCTAATAGTTCGCTACTAACTCCATGCGATTCACTACCCATGATCACGAGACTTCCGGCTATATCTTTCACTTGATTCAAGTTATTTCCTTGCATAGCAGTAGCGTGAATACTAGAAAAAGAGTGATTTGCTACTAAGTCATTAAAGTTGATTTCGATACACTGCATTCTGAAATGAGATCCCATAGCCGATTGAATGACTTTAGAATTGTAGAGATCTACGCAGTTAGGCGAAAGAAAAAGCTGTTTATGCCCATACCAGTCTGCTGTTCTGATAATTGTACCCAAATTTCCTGGATCAGCTATTTGGTCCAAATAGAGGTGAAATTTTTGTAGAACAAATTGAAAAGGTATTTTTTTTGAAAAATTAACTAAAGCTATAACAGGCGGAACGGTTGCATGTTGACTCATTTTTTCTAATTCTTTAAATGTAACACGCTCTAGTCGGATATTCTTCGCAGTTATTGGCAAAGACCATTCATCTGTAGCATATACAATCTCAATATATTCAGGCTTAAAACTAATTAATTCCTGAACGATTTTCGCACCTTCACAGATATATTGACCATATTCTAGCCTATTTTTCTTAAGATGTAGAGACTTAATAAATTTAATTTGTAAATTTGTAACCACGCATTCTATAAAAAGATATACAAAGTAACGGAATTGACATTAAAATCAGCGATTAATTTTTTTAAATACTTTAGCCTATTCCTTTTGCTAGGTATTTATTCATGCAATATATATAAACAAGTGCCGGAAGGAAGTTCTATACTTTTATCTAACCAGATTGACCTTATAGGCCAGGAGAAAGATCTAATCAACGATTTTTTCTATAAAGATGAGATTTATAAAATACCCTTACAAAAGCCGAACAAGCGTGTTCTTGGGATTCCAATGTCTCAGCATATTTGGGCATTTTATAATAAACGAAAGGTAACCAAGTTTTCTCAATTTATGAAAACAAAAGTTGGTAAATCTCCTATTTTCTTTGATTCATCCAAACTTGATCGAAGCAGAATAGCTCTTGAAAACTATTATTTCAATATTGGCTATTTAGATAATCAGGTAAAAGTTAGTTATCAAACTAAAGATAAACGTACGAAAGTTATCTATACGGTGGAAACCAAGTCTCCCTATAAAATTAAATTTATATATACAGATACGTTAACACCTATTCAAAAAGATATAAGTGCAGAGAATTTTAATTCACTCATATTAAAGGGCGATATACTGAATATAGAAAAGCTGGAAAGAGAGATAGGTAGAATGACTTATGTAGCAAATGATAAAGGTTATTATAGTTTTACAAAAGATAATATCAAGTATCGTTTTGACACCTTCCATAAGAATCATGAAGTAAATGTTTATGTGAAAATACTAGAAGAAACTGATTCCACTCTATTTCAGAAATATAGATTAGATAGTATATACGTTTTTATCAATACATATAAAGAACAAGCCAATGTCAATACCTCAATAATAGAGCGCAGAGGAAATATCATTTTCGTTCAATCAAAGGACAAATCTTACAATGAAAATTTTATTCAGAAATTTATCTACCAAAATCATGATAGTTTCTATTCAAAAGGCGATATCAATAAAACTATTCAAAGGTTGTCTGAACTCAATAATTTTAAACTCATCAATTCAACTGTAAAATTTCCGAGTGAATTTGCCCGCAACTTAGATGTTGTTTATACGCTATCCCCTAATTCTAAACGGACTATATCATTGGATCAGAGCTTTTACAATTCTACTCTTGGATTTATAGGCGCACAACCTACATTGAAGTATGTTAATAGAAATCTAACCCGTAAAGCTGATAAATTCAGTTTATCCCTCTCTGGTGCGCTAGAATTCAATGCTTATTTAAATCAGAATAAAAATTCCTCAGGTCTTATATCTAGGACAGATTTGACTATAGCCGCAGGTTATAATATTGAAAATTTTTTATTGCCCAAGATAATTGTAAATAAGCAAGATTATGTATTTAATCGTACATTCATTAATTTGAATTATACTTATAGTAAGCGATTAGGATTCTATGATATTCATAATATAGGAACTAATCTTGAATTTCAGTGGGCTAAAAAGAAAAATTCAACATTTAGTTATTCACCTGTAGCTTTCAATGCTATTATCTTCCCTGAAAAATCTGTTTCAGAGCAATTTCAAAATACGCTAAATCAAAATCCATTTTTAAAATCATCTTTTAACAATTCCTTTATTATTGGTTCTAATTTTTCGTGGAATCATTTTTTTTCAGTTGGTAAGCGAAAATCTAATTCAATAAATATGATGCTAAATATGGAGACAGCTGGGAATTCAGTCTATTTGTTAGACCAATTATTTAGTTTATCCAAAGATGATAATGGGGTGAATATTGGCGATATTAATTTGTCTCAATTTGTCAAGACGCAGTTAGAGTTGGTAAAATCAACTAAATTAACTCACCTATCTAGTCTGCAAAGCAGGGTGAAACTCGGAGTTGCCTTTCCATTTGGCAATTCAAGTAAACTTCCGTATATTAAGCAATACTTTATAGGAGGACCTTTTTCTTTGCGAGCATTTCAACCTAGAACAATAGGAGCAGGTTCTCACAATCCAGGCGTCTTCGGGTTAGATACCTTACAATTTCCTCGTGATCAAACTGGAAATATGGTTTTGGAATTCAATACGGAGTTTAGATTCCATATAGTAAGTTTCTTAAAGGGTGCTCTATTCTTAGATGGAGGAAATATTTGGAATTCTTCACCTAATTTTAGTCAAGATGAGCTGGGAGTATTTAAGCTATCAGAATTCTATAAACAAATGTATTTAGGCGGTGGATTTGGTTTGCGGGGTGATTTCAATTATTTTATCATGAGATTCGATGTTGGTATTCCTCTTAGAGTGCCTTATTTGTCCAAAAATGACTGGGTTATACAAGATGCGAAGCCTCTTAATAACGAGTGGTTGCGAAACAATCTAGTTATTAATTTTGCTGTTGGATATCCCTTTTAAAGCCACGTCAAATTAATATGGATAATTATACCTAGCATTCGAAATTATTCATTTCAAGATAAATTTAACAGTTCTCATTTAAACCTTTTTGACTTTATTTAAGTCATAGATTTAGATATCTTAACGGAATTGGAATTCTAAACCGATTAAGTTAAGCTAGTTGTTAGCTGTAGAAATAATTTTTTTATTGTTTTATAAAATTTGGAAGCGGATGAAAAGTGAAATTTTCACCCGCTTTAATTTTATACTAGGAGTACATTTGAGCTCTTAGGCTCTGAACGCCCTCATTGGCTAAATATTCATCGTAAGTCATTAATTTGTCAATTATGCCCTTAGGTGTTAATTCAATGATTCGGTTAGCTATGGTGTTAGTGAATTCGTGATCTTGAGAAGTGAAAAGAACTGTGCCTTTAAAATCAATTAAACTCTCATTTAAGGCTGTAATAGCCTCGAGATCAAGGTGCCCAGTAGGTTCTTCAAGGAGTAGTACATTTCCCTGCTGTAACATTAATCTAGAAAGCATACATCGCACTTTTTCACCTCCAGATAATACACTTGATTTTTTAAATACATCATCTCCACTAAAAAGCATTTTACCTAAAAAGCCTCGGATATAGTTTTCGTCTTTGTCTTCGCTATATTGTCTGAGCCAATCTACTAAATTTAATGTATCTGTAAAATAACTATCATTGATTGACGGCACATAAGCAGTGGTTACGGTCTGCCCCCATTTATATTTGCCTTTATCAGCCTTGCGCTCACCTGCTAATATTTCGTAAAAATACTTGGTGGCAAGACTATCTTCTGAAAGTATCGCTATTTTATCTCCTCGATTGATTTGAAAGTCAATTTTAGTAAATAAAATCCCGTTTTCATTAGAAGATTCTAAACTATCAACCTCTAAAATTTGATTTCCAGCATCTCTTATTTGAGTGAAAATAATACCTGGGTAACGTCTTGAAGATGGTTGAATTTCCGATATATCTAATTTTTCGAGAGCCTTTTTTCTTGAAGTAGCTTGTTTCGATTTTGATGCATTAGCGGAGAATCGTCTTATAAAGTCGAGAAGTTCTTCTTTTTTCTGTTCGGCTTTCTTGTTCTTATCGGCTCGCTGTCTAGAGGCTAATTGACTAGCTTGATACCAAAACGAATAGTTTCCAGTATAAATATTGATTTTCTTAAAATCAATATCACATATATGTGTACAGACCATATCTAGAAAGTGTCTATCATGCGATACTACTATTACGGTATTTTCAAAATCTGCCAAAAAGTTTTCTAACCAAGCAATTGTTTTTATGTCCAAGTCATTCGTAGGCTCATCAAGAAGAAGGATATCTGGGTTGCCAAAAATGGCTTGTGCTAATAACACTCTTACCTTTTGATTCGCATCGATTTCACTCATCAGTACGCGATGATGGTCTTCTACTACGCCGAGGTTGCTGAGGAGCTCTGCAGCATTACTTTCGGCCATCCAGCCATCCATTTCTGCAAAATCAGCTTCCATTTCTGCTACTTTCATGCCATCTTCGTCATTAAAATCAGGTTTAGCATAAAGTGCTTCCTTGGCCTTCATATTAGACCATAGTTTATCATTACCCATCATGACGGTATCAAGAACTGGATAACTATCATAAGCTTGGTGATTTTGTTTTAGTACAGATATTCTTTCGCCAGGAGTTATTTCTATTCGTCCTTTAGTAGCTTCTATTTCACCACTGAGTATTTTTACAAACGTGGACTTTCCTGCTCCATTTGCCCCTATGACCCCATAACAGTTCCCCTTAGAAAAGGTCAGATTTACATCGTCAAAAAGGACTTTTTTATCGTATTGTAAGCTAAGATTGGAAACTGATAACATAATCTATAAATTAGGAAAAAAGGATTCTATATTATATTGAAAAACTATCCAATTAATAAGCTTGCAAAACTAGAAGAATTGAAATGAAAAAGTGGTAAAAAGTAGAAAATAGATTGAATTAAGCGAGCGAAATTTATTTTTTAGGTCTAAAAGTGTCATAAAAATCACAAAAACAAAAAAATATCACCTAAATAATTGACTTTCATTATATATTTGCAACCTCGAAAAAAATCAACAAATAAACTATAATTAAATAATTCAAAATCAATGAGAAAAGCAGACGTAATAGCAAAAATTGCAGAGACCACCGGTGTTCCCAAAGTAGATGTGCTTGTATCTGTGGAGCAATTTTTTAAAGAAGTGAAAACTTCATTGGAAAAAGGTGAAAACGTTTATGTAAGAGGCTTTGGTAGCTTCATCGTAAAGCAGCGTGCCGCCAAAATAGGAAGAAATATTAAGTCTAATACATCGATTAATATTCCTGCTCATCAGATACCTGCTTTCAAACCAGCTAAAGAGTTTGTAGAGGCAGTAAAGAATGGCAAAAAATAATTTCTATATTTCTTGAAGAACAAAACATTTCTTATTTTTGGGTTAGCCTTACTATTTATAGTCGGGATGTATCTGTTTATACCTACTAAGACGAATAGGCGAGTTACAGAAGCATCGAATCTCAATTCTCAGTATACGATAGAGCAATATAGATATAACTTCATAAATAATCAGGCCGATAGTATCAAACTCCTATTAAATCAAATAGAGGCCAAAATAAGTGACGCAAATGATAGCCTAAGCGCTGTTTCTGCTTTGACTGCTGGTATCGAAGAATACACAAGATTGCAAGCCCCAGAGATTGCATCATTGCTTATATTCAAAAAAGCGGAGTACATAAAAAATACTAATTCATGGAAACTAACAGGAAATAATTTCCTTAGTCTTTTATCCGATCCTAGATTAGACACTCACTTGGTAAATGATGTATCTAAACATGCGATACAGAGTTTTGAAAAAAGTATAGCTCTAGATTCTAATAATGTAGGTTCTAAAATGAAACTGGCTCAGTGTTTTATAGAATTGAGCAATAAACCTATGGATGGCGTACAATTGCTATTAGGTATAGCAAAGAAAAATCCAAAAAATATAGATGCTCAATTACTTTTGGCCAAATTTGGTCTAGTTTCTGGGCAAATAGAAAAAGTGAATCAAAGACTTGAAAACGTACTATCTTTATACCCACTTAATACAGAGGCTCTGCTAATGCGTGCCGAAGTTCACGCTCGATCTAATCAATTTGAGCTAGCTGCAAAAGATTTGACCACTGTAAAAAATAATTCTAAAACCCCTCAGCCTATGAAAGAGCAGCTAGAGGTGGCTATTAAGGATTTAAAATTAAGAGCGAAAGCTAATTAAATTATTTCTTAACAAATAAAAATATAAAGTATGCCTTGCGGTAAAAAAAGAAAAAGACATAAGATAGCTACTCATAAAAGAAAGAAGAGATTGAGAAAAAATAGACATAAAAAGAAATAATCTAGTGCCTAAGCACTTTGTTTTAATTTCTTACCTCAATTTTTAAAATCCCACTTAGTTTATAACACATAGGAACAGAGCTTCTTAAAGCTCTGTTTCGACATTGTAGTTCATGAATGTAGCTATGGAACGTGAATTAGTCATACAAGCCACCGATTTAGGATGTGATATAGCTCTACTAGAAAATAAAGAGCTCGTTGAATTTCATCGTGAATCTCGTCAGAATACCCTTATTGTAGGCGATATATATTGGGCTAGAGTCAAAAAAATCATGCCTCCGCTCAATGCTGTATTTATTGATATAGGTGAGGGAAAAGAAGCCTTTTTGCATTACACAGACCTGGGTGAAAAGTTTTCTTCATTTAGGGCCTACTTCAATGGTATACTAGCCAAAGAATCTCTGAAGATAGAAAAATTTAATATCAAATCAGAGTATCCAAAAGATGGTAAAATAGGAGAAATTCTTAAGGTGAATGATTATCTGGCTGTTCAGATTTTAAAAGAACCAATGAGCAGCAAAGGGGCAAGACTTTCAGCGGATTTATCTATTGCTGGTAGATATCTTGTTTTGACGCCATTTATGCCTCAATCCAATATATCAAAGAAAATATCTAACCCTATAGAACGATCCAGACTGCGAGAAATCACCTCCAAGCTCACTATTAATAATATGGGTGTCATCATTCGAACGGTGGCAGAGGGTAAAACTGTAAAAGATCTTCATGAAGATTTCAATGAACTGCTAGAAAAATGGCAGGAAATTTGTAATCGAATAAAGTCATCCAATGGTATTGTCAAATTGTTTGAGGAGCAATCCAAATCTAACACCTTACTTCGAGACGTATTGAATGATAGTTTTACTAAAATTCATGTCCATGGTTCGGAATTATCTACTAGTATTCAAACCTATGTAGACAAGATAGCGCCTGAAAAGTCTAATATTATAAAAACCTATGAAAAAGAACCAGTCTTTGAGGTACTAAATCTAGTACCTAAGATTAAATCTTCTTTCAATAAAATTATTCCCCTCCCTTCTGGCGGCTACCTTATTATAGAGCAGACAGAAGCTATGTGCGTAATCGACGTCAATAGCGGTGTCCACAAGGCTAAAAAAGATTTAGTTGAGAGCAATGATTCTATACTTAAAACCAATACAGAAGCAGCTAAAGAAATAGCAAGACAGCTGCGTTTGCGAGATATAGGTGGTATTATAGTCATCGACTTCATAGACACAAAGGTGCAAGAAACTAGGGAGGCTATTTATGAGTCTATGCTAGACTTTATGCGTACTGATAAAGCGAGCCATACGGTCCTTCCTTTATCTAAATTTTGTCTGATGCAAATCACCCGCAGTCGCACTAAGCCGCAGGAAAAAGTAAACACGAGAGAAGTATGTCCCAGCTGTAAAGGCACGGGCAAAGTCTCTAATGTCATATTTATTACGGAGCATATTTTTAATAGACTCCAAGCAGCACTTAAAATAGATAAAAACCTTGCCTTGAATGTACATCCTTTCGTATACGCTTATTTGACGCAAGGTTGGCTGTCAGTATTTCTGAAGTGGCAATGGCAATTAAAAACAAGCATTAAACTTCGAAAAAACTCTAGTTTAGGGGTTGTTGATTTTAGTTTTACAGATAAAGCTGGTGAAGTCATTCTAAATAGTTAGAATCTAAGTATTTTAAGCCGCAAAGTGCACAGAGTTTTTCACAAAGGAGAAAAGCCTTATATCAATATGACCATAAGGTCTAAAATATTACTACCTGAAATATTTTGTACCTGTCACTATTTGCTCAATACTAAATTTAAATCGCATTTTCTTTCAATTTCTCAGCATTCTCTACAAATTTTAGAGAGTCTATCATCTCTTGAATATCTCCATTCATAAAGGCATCGAGAGAGTAGATGGATTTATTGATACGATGATCAGTGATTCTGCCCTGAGGATAATTATAAGTTCTGATTTTAGCACTTCGGTCACCCGTAGAAACCAGTGATTTACGATGACTAGCTACATCGCCCACTCTCTTTTCTAGCTCTAAATCATAGAGTTTAGTTCTGAGCATATCCATTGCTCGGGCTCGGTTACCATGCTGGGATCGCTCTACCTGGCATACGACTACAAGGCCTGATGGCTTGTGCGTGAGTTGGACTTTAGTCTCTACCTTGTTTACATTTTGACCACCAGCTCCTCCTGAGCGCGAGGTAATCATTTCTATATCGGCAGGATTTATTTCGATATCAAACTCTTCTACCTCAAAAAGCACAGCAACTGTAGCTGCCGAGGTGTGAAGTCTTCCCTGTGATTCCGTCTTCGGTACACGCTGTACTCGGTGCACACCACTTTCATATTTCAAATCACCATAGACGTTCTCGCCTTTGATGCTCAGCACCACTTCACGGTATCCTTCTGTCGTGCCCTCACTTTCATCCATGATTTCGCACTTCCATTTTCGTAGGTCGCAGAAGCGAGTATACATGCGCATGAGATCTTCGGCAAATATACAGGCCTCATCTCCTCCTGTTCCCGCTCGAATTTCCATAATCACATCGCGCTCATCTTGCGGATCTTTGGGTATTAGCATAAATCGGATAGCCTCTTCCATAGGTTCAACCAGGGGTGTTAGTTCATCCAATTCCATTTTAGCCATATCTTTCAGCTCGGCATCTGTTTCATTTTTAAGAATATCTCTATTAGATTCTATATTGGATAGCAGGTTTTTGTATTCCAAATACTTTTCTGCTATAGGCTCTAAATTTCTATACTCCTTGTTGAGTGCCTTAAATTTATCCATATCCGAAGTGGACTCAGGATCGCTTAATTTCTCTTCTAATTGTTTGAATTTAATAAAAAGACTCTCTAATTTATCTAACATATGGCTCTAAAAGTGGGCAAAAATAGCGAAATTTAGCTAGATAGTACGGTGAAGTTGTTATGGATAGCGATATATGACGTCATTGAGATTTCTAATTTATTTCTGCTAACTATAATGTCCATAGTTTGTGGATTAAATTGCTATTCTTAGTGTTGAATTTACCTTACTTTTACATTTTATTTTAATTAAACATACGCACCATGAAATTTTATATAGATACTGCCGTCCTTGCAGAAATTCAAGAGGCACACGATATGGGTATTTTAGACGGAGTCACTACCAATCCATCGCTCATGGCTAAGCTAGGTATTCAAGGTAAGGCGGCTATCCATAAGCACTATAAAGCTATCTGTGACATTACCTCTGGTGAAGTCAGTGCAGAGGTACTTTCTACCGATTTTGATGGTATGGTAAGCGAGGGAGAGGAATTAGCCAAGATAGCCAAGAATATCGTAGTAAAAATACCTATGACTGCGGATGGTCTTAAGGCGATCAAACATTTCAAATCTAAAGGTATAAAGACGAATTGCACCTTGGTATTCAGCGCAGGGCAAGCTCTGCTCGCTGCCAAAGCAGGCGCTACTATGATTTCACCTTTCATTGGTAGAATAGATGATAGCAACTGGGATGGGGTACAATTAATTTATCAAATCTTAGAAGTATTTAGAAATTATGACTTCGAGACAGAGGTCTTAGCAGCCTCTATCCGCAATCCACTGCATATAGTCAAATGCGCCGAAGCTGGCGCAGACATAGCTACATGCCCACTTGGTGCTATCAAAGGTCTTTTAAATCATCCACTGACCAATATTGGTTTGGCTCAGTTTATCGAAGATTCTAAAAAATTTGCCTAACTTTTTTTTCTATCATTATTAATTATTAGTTATTAATTAAACCTTATGCTCAAAAGGCTGCTAATAAAGAACTATGCTATAATTGACGAGATGGAGATAGACTTTTCTCCTAGACTGAATATCATCACAGGGGAGACCGGTGCTGGCAAATCTATATTATTAGGCGCTCTTGGTCTGATCAAGGGCGAACGAGCTCAGACACAAATGATGCGATCTTCTGATAAAAAATGTATCATAGAAGCGGTATTTGATTTGAGTGAAACTCGATTGGAATTATGGTTTCAGCAGGTTAATATTCCCTATCAGAAATTTACTATAGTGAGACGAGAGCTCAGTGCCGATGGCAAGACTAAGGCCTTTATCAATGATACAGCATCTAATGTCAGTATGCTCCAAGAGCTCGGAGATCAGTTGGTAGAAATCCATTCTCAGCATGATAGCTTAGAATTGAAATCTTCCGATTTTCAACTAGAAGTCTTAGATGCATTTGCTGAAAATACTGAACTAAAACAGCAGATGACACTTCAATATAAAGCATGGAAAATGATGCATAAAGAGTACCAGCTGCTTATACAATCTCAGTCTAAGAGTCAGGCAGAAAAGGACTTGCAGACTTATCAAATGCAAGAATTGAACCTCTATGATTTTGATACTTGGGATCAGGAAAAGATAGAAAGTGATCATTTATTGGCGGAGAATGCCTTGGAAATAAAACAAATTTTATCTTCCTCATCTAGGACACTGCAACACGAAGAGGTGAATCTGGTGGATTCATTGAAGGAAATTTTAAATAGGCTGCGGAAATTTGAAAAATATTCTAAAGAGTTAACCCAAATTAATGAGCAGATGGATAGCTCGGTAGAGCAGCTCGTGCAGGTAGCCAGAGATTATGAGTTACTAGCAGATAATACCGAGTTCAACCAAGAGCAACTAGCGGAATTGCAAGAAAAAGTAGAATTTATCCATAAAATGCTGCGCAAGCATCAGGTGACTAGTTTATCAGAATTAGTTCTAGTGAAGCAAGATCTATCTACAGCCCTAAATTATGGGGAAAATTTGAATGAAAAAATCGCAGAATTAGAAGTAAATCTAGATAAGCAAAAAAAAGAATGCCTTCGTATAGCGGCAGAACTCTCTAAAAGGCGAAAGTCCGTTCTAAGTTATATAGAAACCCAACTACTTTCTAATCTGAAAGAATTGCAGATGGAGAATAGCCAGTTTCAAATAGAGCTGATCTCTAATGAGAAGCACTTGTCAGATAGAGGGTTTGACACAGTAGAGTTTCTTTTTACAGCTAATGCTGGTAGTCCGCTGCGCGAACTCAAACGCGCGATATCAGGAGGGGAGATGAGCCGATTTATGCTAGCAATTAAATCACTTATCGCTCAGAAAATAGAGCTAGCAACTATGATATTTGATGAAATAGACACAGGTGTCTCTGGTCTCGTAGCTAATAAGGTAGCCACTGTCCTGGATAAATTAGCTAAAGGCCACCAAATTATAGCCATCACCCATTTGCCACAGATAGCGAGTCGAGGTTCGCACCATATCAATGTATATAAATCGACAGAAAACAAAGTGACGACAACCCATCTAAAGCTTCTGCATCAAGCCGATAGAGAGATAGAAATAGCGCGCATGATCAGCGGTGAAACCATTACTCCTGCTTCATTAACTAGTGCTAGGGAGCTGCTTGGATAATTATATATTCAAAATAATTTCTGCAACCTAAAAATTCTCACTATGAATAATAAATGAAGAATAAGCAATAATCGCATCATAAGTCTATATTGTATAAATGTCAAATCTATTCATAGTTTAAATAATAGGATGAAAAAATTCTGGTATTTAACGTGTGATTTTATCATTTAGATAAGGGCCATTATTTACTAAAAGGCTACAAAATAAGGGTTTAAAATGTTCTCTTTGTTGTAATCCAAAGGAGTAGAATCTTCATATTTCACTAGATTTCTCCCAGCTTCCTCTAATATGATTTGAGCGGCAGCCGTATCCCATTCTGAGGTGGGTTTTATACGTATATTCATATCGACTAGTCCATGGGCTATTCTGCAGAATTTCAAAGAACTCCCCATGCCTATGGCTTGAATAGTGAAGTTATCCTGCTGAATATAATCTTCCAATACAAATCCATCGCTATGTGATCTGGATAAAATTATCTTCAGATGCGAATTGCCTAGTGATGCGAATTTTTTATCTCTAAAATCTATACTAGATTTAGATTTTAGTTTTGTTGTTTTTGATTGATATTGAAAGAAACTTCCTTTACCCTTGATGGCAAAATACATTTCTTTGAAAACAGGGGCATAAATTATTCCTAATACAGGTTTACCAAACTCTACTAAAGCTATATTGACTGTAAATTCCCTTCGTTTACTGATGAATTCTTTGGTTCCATCTAGCGGATCTATAATCCAAAGTTGCTTCCAATCCTTTCTAGTGTCATATTGAATATCATCGTTCTCTTCACTTAGGAGTGGGATGGTATATTTAAAAAAAAGATAATCTGTAATTATTTGATTCGCCTTCTTGTCAGCTATGGTCAGAGGAGATCCATCTATTTTTTTTATAACCTCAAAGGATTGATTATATACTTCCATAATAGCTTCTCCTGCTCGGATAGCTAACTGAAAGAGCTCTTCTAAATCAATATCCTCTATTGGTGTAATAGTTGAATGCATTTGGCTAAACTTTCCTTCCAATGTGGTATGTATATATTATAGTGAGATTTAATTTTTGATTTATCCATGACGCTGTAGCTGGGTCTTGCTGCTGGTCTGGGATAGCTTTCTGTGGGTATGGGATACACTTGGCAGGTTAGGAGATTTAATTTCATGATTTCATAGGCAAAATCATACCAACTAGCCACTCCTTCATTGGAGTAATGATAGATGTTGTTTTTATGACTAGTTAGTTGCTCTAGATGAGATAGGATGAAAAAAGCTAAATCACCACAGTAAGTAGGTGAGCCAATTTGATCAGCTACTACATTAATTGATGCTCGTTCATTTCCTAGTTTCATCATGGTCTTGACGAAATTATGACCAAAACTACTATAGAGCCAAGAGGTACGAATGATGGTGTAATCGCAGCCTGAGACTTTGATAGCTTCTTCCCCTTTCCATTTACTCATGCCATATATAGAAATAGGGTGTATTGAATCTTCTTCCTTATAAGGTCTAGAATTATTACCATCAAATACAAAATCTGTAGAAATATGAATAAGATGAGATTTCATTTTACGGGCTTGTTCCGCTAGATTTTGAGCACCAAATGCATTTATTTCTGTAGCACGTTCTTGATCAGTCTCCGCCTTGTCCACAGCAGTGTAGGCAGCACAATTGATGACGAAATTTGGTGTTGTATTTTGAAAAGCAGTATGAACCGCACTAGCATCTGAAACATCAGTCTCCGCCTGAGTGGTAAAATAGAATTGATGAGAAGGGAAATCTCCTTGGAGTTTTTTCAATTCACTAGCCAACTGTCCGCTAGAACCAATGATCAGTATCTTAGCCATAGACGAAATCATTGAGACAGTTCTCTATATTTGGAAGGATTTCATCCTTTTCTGATAGCAGTATTTGACTAGTATCCATAGGCCACTCTATGTTTATTAACGGATCGTTCCACATCAATCCACCTTCGGATGGTTTGTGATAGAAATTATCACATTTATAGGCAAAAGTAGTATGATCTTCTAGCACAATAAAACCATGAGCAAAGCCTCTTGGGACAAACATTTGCAGTTGGTTTTCTTCGGATAAGATAGTTCCAAAATACTGTCCAAATGTAGGTGACCCTTTGCGAATATCTACAGCTACATCATAGACGGATCCTTTGATTACTCGAACTAGTTTAGCCTGAGCATAAGCTCCCATTTGATAGTGAAGACCACGCAGCACTCCTCTAGAGGACTCAGATTGATTATCCTGCACAAAGGTGGTAGTGATGCCGACTTCTTTTATTTTATTTAAATTATAGGACTCATAAAAAGAACCACGAGAATCTTTAAACACATTGGGTTTAAATAAAATGACCTCGGGTATACTTGTTGGAAACTTTAGCATGCTTATAAGAAAAGATGATTATTTAACTTATTAGATTGAATTAAGGTGTTCAAAAATACAGAATTCTGTAGTTCTGTGAAAAATTTTATCTGCTGAGGATGATGAATATCAGAGGATACATAAGTGTAGGCTCCATTTTCTATAAGCCTTTCAGCTATTTTTTGAGATTGAGCTCCAAAAAGACCTGCCAGTGAAAAAAGATTTAGCTGCAGTTCCAGCCCCATATCGATCAATCTTAGATATAAATCCATACAATTCTTTTCCTGATATATGTAGTGATAGCTCTCAGGATGGGCTAGTATCAGCTTATATCCCAATTTTTGAAGTTCAAAGATATAGTCTTTGACGAAAGGAAAATCATAATTCATCGAGGTCTCTATTAGCAAATGGTTACTACCTAACGTGAGAAAATCATTGGATTTAATTTTCCCTTCAAATTTTTCATCTAGCAAATATTCGGCGGTAAGACCTAATTCTAGGTTTAAATCTACGACTAATTGTGAATTTTTAAAATCCTCGAATCTTGCCTGCAGCTCATGTTTAGTGTTGGTATATCGTTCGCCCATGATATGCGGACTCACATAGACCTTTTTGTATCCTCTATGCTTCAATTCAGTGAGAATGGTTATAGATTCTTTTATGGTTTGACATCCATCGTCTACTGCTGGCAGCCAGTGCGCATGAAAATCTACTGCTATAGCAGAGAAGTCAATAGTAGGAAGCGCTTGAGATTTTTTTTTCAGTAATAAAAACATATTAATAACAAAAGTATCGACTATTAGACATTGGCGAGTTACTATTTTTATTTAAAGGAGTGTTTTTTGTGTATAATAAAATTTAAAAAGGAAACTACAATTTAAATTAAGACTCAATTTTTCTGTAATTAGGAATTTTTCATATTGGTAAGACCGCTGCATAAGAATTAGGCATAAACTAACATTCAATAAAGTACAAATTAAGAAAGTCTTCAATTTATGCTCCAACTCAACTGTCGTATACTACTATTACTGCTCATTCAAGGCATCCCAAAGCCTAAAAAATATCCTATTTGTTTGAAAGTTAAGCGTATATGTTTATTGATTTAAAATTAATACATTGAAATTCAATTTTTTTTATATATTTGCACCCTCAAAATAAAAAAGTAACATAAAATAAATATAAATGCCTACTATTCAACAATTAGTAAGAAAAGGGAGAGAAGTTCTAGAAGTAAAATCTAAGTCAAGAGCCCTAGATTCTTGCCCACAGAAGCGAGGCGTATGTACAAGAGTATATACCACTACACCTAAGAAACCTAACTCTGCATTGAGAAAGGTGGCGAAAGTAAGACTGACAAATGGTATCGAAGTAATCGCGTA
>CANESS010000042.1 GCA_947441115.1 Saprospirales bacterium
ATATATTCAAAAAAACCTTGCACATAAAAAATAAAATTGTTTATCTTTGCACTCCCATTCAGAAAAAGAAGGGGTTTAATATTAGGGTGTAAGTCAGTAAGACAAGGCACTTGAGGATTAAATAAATCGAGTTCATTGACATTTAAGTATAGAAGGAATAAAAGGTAAGGTAATGCTTTATTTTAAGATAGAGCATAAACAGTACGAATTAAACAGAGCGTAAAAGACGTTCACTATCGCAAGATGGTAGGACAAAAAATTAGAACAACAATTTCGATTGAAGTTCAGAAGAAAATTCACTATGGAGAGTTTGATTCTGGCTCAGGATGAACGCTAGCGGGAGGCCTAATACATGCAAGTCGAGCGGTTCAGCAATGGATAGCGGCAGACGGGTGCGTAACGCGTATGAAACTTACCCTACACAGGAGGATAGCCTTGGGAAACTGAGAGTAACCCTCCATAGTCTTATAATGCCGCATGGTATAATAAGTAAAACTCCGGTGGTGTAGGATAGTCGTGCGTCCGATTAGCTAGTTGGTGAGGTAATGGCTCACCAAGGCGACGATCGGTAGCTGGTCTGAGAGGATGATCAGCCACACGGGCACTGAGACACGGGCCCGACTCCTACGGGAGGCAGCAGTAAGGAATATTGGACAATGGACGGAAGTCTGATCCAGCCATCCCGCGTGGAGGAATAAGGCCCTATGGGTTGTAAACTCCTTTAGCAGGGGAATAAAAAGGTCATTTATGATCAATTGAAGGTACCCTGAGAATAAGCACCGGCTAACTCCGTGCCAGCAGCCGCGGTAATACGGAGGGTGCAAGCGTTATCCGGATTTACTGGGTTTAAAGGGTGCGTAGGCGGACTATTAAGTCAAATGTGAAAGCTTGCAGCTTAACTGTAAGATTGCGTTTGATACTGGTAGTCTTGAATATGGTAGAAGTTGGCGGAATAAATCATGTAGCGGTGAAATGCTTAGATATGATTTAGAACACCGATTGCGAAGGCAGCTAGCTATGTCATAATTGACGCTGAGGCACGAAAGCGTGGGGATCAAACAGGATTAGATACCCTGGTAGTCCACGCCCTAAACGATGAATACTCGTTGTTGGCGATATACAGTCAGCGACTAAGCGAAAGCGTTAAGTATTCCACCTGGGGAGTACGTTCGCAAGAATGAAACTCAAAGAAATTGGCGGGGGTCCGCACAAGCGGTGGATTATGTGGTTTAATTCGATGATACGCGAGGAACCTTACCAGGGCTAGAATGGGAGGAGAATATGGGTGAAAGCTCATAGCTAGCAATAGCTGCTTCCAAGGTGCTGCATGGTTGTCGTCAGCTCGTGCCGTGAGGTGTTGGGTTAAGTCCCGCAACGAGCGCAACCCCTATCGTTAGTTACCATCATTAAGTTGGGGACTCTAGCGACACTGCCCGCGCAAGCGGAGAGGAAGGAGGGGATGACGTCAAATCATCATGGCCTTTATGCCCTGGGCTACACACGTAATACAATGGTAAGGACAAAGAGCAGCCAACTGGTGACAGTGCGCGAATCTCAAAAACCTTATCTCAGTTCGGATCGGAGTCTGCAACTCGACTCCGTGAAGCTGGAATCGCTAGTAATCGCAGATCAGCCATGCTGCGGTGAATACGTTCCCGGACCTTGCACACACCGCCCGTCAAACCATGGAAGTTGGGAGTACCCTAAGACGGTAGCCGAAAGGAGCTGTCCAAGGTAATACCAGTAACTGGGGTTAAGTCGTAACAAGGTAGCCGTACCGGAAGGTGCGGCTGGAATACCTCCTTTTTAGAGGCTCTGACTCATTTACATGAGACGTACTGCTTACCTTTCTTTCCTTTTTTATACTTATTTGTTCTTTATAAGTTTATGTATGTTTTTACTACACATAATTTAAAAACTAATCATCTGACTCTTGTTGGGTGATTTTTTTTGGGGGCGTAGCTCAGCTGGCTAGAGCACCTGCCTTGCACGCAGGGGGTCATCGGTTCGACTCCGTTCGCCTCCACATAAAAAGACTACTCCAACTGGGTAGTCTTTTTTAGTTTTAAAGGGGGCATATCGTTATCTCGAGAATTTTATTAGAAAAATTAGATATCTAAATTCAAATGAAATAGCTTTGCAATATATAAATTAGCTTACTGCGATTATTTTTTCGGCAGATAATAAAATGAATTTTTTTTGAATGATAGCATTGTTAGAAAGCTTTTTTATAGATATTGGTAGTTTTTCCTTTTTCGCCCTTCGGTTTTTTAAGGAGATATTCAAACCTCCTTTTGAGTTTAAAGAGCTGCTTAAGCAGTGCTACAATATTGGCAATCGGTCTTTATTACTAGTTTCGCTTACTGGATTTATCATTGGATTAGTATTAACCCTATAATTTTAGGAGTCCTTTGTGGACTAGGTTGGAGAATTTTAGGATAAAATAGTTTTTTATTTACCTATCTTAATCTCCGGCAATTCTTTTTTCGACATTTCTTGGATAAACTCTGTCTTATAAGTATTCAGATTTTTAATCATATCTACTGCCTCTTCTTCATATGTGCGTAATGAATGCGTAAATATCAAAAAATAATTTTCATGTTTAGATACAACAAATCAAAGATGACTTTGGAGAAATAAGGTTTAATTCTCTAACGCCTTAATCGCTGAAGAATAGTGATAAATCACAATTCCGCAAATGAGAACAAAGAAGAATAAAATCCACATGACCCATACCATGCCGAAATATCCAGTGAAGAAAGGAAGAGAGAAAATAAAGCCCCATATTGCGCGCATCAGATAAGAAGAAATATTTAAAACGGATGAAACTCTTCCCATAAGGTGATTTGGCACCAATTTCCAGAAGTAGGAGACTCTATTATAGCGTATTGATGCATTGGAAAAACCAAAGAGAATGTTTGCTAGATAGAACAAAGAGAGCTGTCGATTACATATAAAAATTCCGAATACCACAAGTGTTATACTGAATAGTACTAATATTCGTGTGACCTCATGCCTACTGGCTAGAAAGTATCGCGCTAGAAAACCTGCCATCAAAGCTCCAAGAGCGAAGTATAGTTCGGATGACGCAAATACGTGGCTAGGAGCCATAAGCACATAAGACACATAGGAGGGCATTAAGAAAAAACTAATTAACAAGACACATATGAATACCGCTGGACTCAGCCAACCTACAATCATTAAGGCAGGTTTATCTTTTAAAAAAGCCCAACCTACTCTTAATCGGACCCAAGCCGATTCGGATTCGGCTTCTCGGATCTTAATTGGGGTAAAGCGGATAGCTAGGAGGATAAAAATGGATAGAAGATATGTCACTGCATCTAGAGCATAAATTTCATAGAGAGTCCACGCTTCAAAAATCCACGGTGAAGCCAAGCTGAAGCCAAAGACATGAAGTTGACCATTTTGTATACCTTCCATGAGCAGTGCTGCAGCGGCACCGCCTATTATGGTGGTGGCCTGACCTTGCACCTCTAGGTAGGAGATGACTTTGTTGTGATATTGCATTGGAGTTATTTCTTGCGCTATACTGTATATGTTCATATAGTGAATATTATATAGCAATATAGTAAAACCAAAAGCTACGCCACTAACTACCCAGAGGGGAATGTCCGTATTCAAGCCAGCGAGAGCAGCTAGACTCATTAGCACAAAACCAATTATGGAATAGCTTATTTGAATATGTTTTCTATTGTATTTATCTATCAATGTACCTGCGTATATACTCCAAATAGTGGATAATACGGTCAATATACCATAGAATACGCCAAAGGAACTTTGCCAGCCCAGAGTGGCGGTAAAATACCATGGAATGGCTATCATACATATACCTTGTGAAATACCCGATATCGTATTGGCTAGAAACAGGAGTAAAATGGCATTACGATTATTCATTAGACTAAAAAAAAAGTCCTAAGCATGGCCTAGGACTTTCTATATTATATATGAGTTGTATATATTATTTGGTGGCTGGCGGTGTCTGTGCAGGTGCAGATTGCTGCTGTGGAGGAGCCATAGCGGGAGCTGTAGGAAATGCAGGAGACGTACTCTTATTCTTTTCGAGAACCTCTTTTATCTTAGAGCCCTCAGAGCTATTGATTTCAGATACTTCTTTAGGATCTGGAAGAAGAAAAATAGATGCTACACTCAATACCATAAGCCCTCCAGCTAGGTACCACGTAATTTTTTCGACAGCATCAGTGCTGCGGCTAGCGCCTAATATTTGATTGCCTATACTGCCCATAGATGCATTCATTCCGCCCTTTGGATTTTGTATAATAACCACTAAAATTAAAAGTACTGCGATCAGTATGATGACAATTCCTAATGCTAAATAAGCCATATTTGTTTGATTTATATTATTTTCTCAAATTCTGGATTTGGAGTGCAAAGAAACTACTTTTTTCGGGAAATAGTCGAATTAATTTTTGGTAAATCTCAATAGACTTCGAGGTATTCCCCTGCTGAGCATGCAGAATAGCCATAGTTTCTGATACTAAATTCAAGGGTTGGAGGCTGAGTTGTGCCTCATCTTGAATTCTCATTTCCGATGGGGTCTTCCTCTTCGCTTTTTTCAACTCCACCTGCGATTTGAAATAAGTATCCTTCAAAACTCCCTCTAACTCATCATCCCTGTTGATTTTAGAGATTTCGATTTCCTCATCTTCATAGGAAGCCAACATCTGACTCTGCTGAGCACTATATTGTATATTTCTTTCCAATTCTATAGAATCCTCATCTATGGGGTCTATAACTTCTGTAGCGGACTTATTTTCTATTGAATCAGGTTGAGTGGAAAATACAGCTAGCCATGAGTTAAAGTCTTTAACATCTGCTTCAACCTTCTCATTATCTACTTCCGATAGCTTTACTTCTTCTAATTCATTTTCTATCTCAGACTTTATAAACTCTTTTTGTTCAGCTTGGTTTACAAGTTTTTCTCTTTCCAATAGCTCTATGCCAGCTGGTAGAATATTATTCTGTATAGGGGCTTCCGTCTCAAATAATATACTTTCATCTGTATCAAATGTTTCGATACTCGCATTTAAGACACCTAGCTCCAGAATATCTTCCACCTTAAAGATACTATTAGCTTCTTCAATAAATGAATCTTGTATATCTAGATCATCGCTATCTTCGTTTATCTCCTGGACTTCCACTTTTCTAGTTAGCTTTTCAGCTAGTTCTTCATCTGGTAGTAAAAGTTCATTTTCAAAATCTATCTTAATAGATTCGACTTGGAGGGGAATTGGCTCCAGATCTACACTTGTTAAATCAAAGTCATTGGCTTCTAGGTCAGATTCCATGAAAATTTCCTCTTTGATTGAATGTTCTTCAATAGAGGAATCTTCACCCAATTCTATAGTTTGGACATTTATAATTCGACTTTTCTCTTCTTTACTCAATTCTTTAAGTTCAGATACTATAATATCTCCATTGTTAAATGGTGCCTCAGGTTCAGAAGAAATTTCTATAGGTTGATCTATATCCTCTTCAGCCAGTATAGGCTCCATGGAGTGCTGCTGGAAAATATGAATATATTGATTTAATTTCTGTTTATTAAATCCAAAAAAATTGTGGTCCTGTCCATCATTATCTAGATTCTGGCTATGGGTGAGGATGCACGCCACTCTTGGCAATTGGTAAAATGGATACTCTAGTAGTATAGCCTCCACCGATTCTGGCGGCAGCTCTAGATATTTTAAAATAGGTAAAGGAAGCGTCGTATTTACCATGTGGAGAACATTTTATTAAAAACAGAATTGGCAAGATTGACGGAAATGCTTCTTATAAATTGGTCTTCTTTTCCCGTAATATCGTTGTCATAGACCTCAAAATTAGTAAATGACTGTGTCCATTGTACTTTCTTGTCGGAAACCACATCTTGAAATTCTACTTGTACGGTGATATCTAATCTATATTTATTGGAGAATCCTCCAGTGGTAGGGACTTGGGGTGTGATGCGATAGTCTGAGATATATCCTTTGAGCTGATAATCACCTCCTCCATCGATTACTTTGAGTCCTCCATCTCGGATCATTTTATTTCTCAGTTCTTGATTGAAAATATTATCAATACTAGACCACGCATTAGGGGCCTTGTTTTGAATGTATTCTATTGAGATAGTCTTTACTTCTGCAGGCACACTAGCCCCCGAAAAGGAATATACTCCGCAGGAATTTAGCGCGGATAATAGAATGGGGAAGAAGAGGATTAATATTTTTTTCATTCTTCGATATCGTAATCAATAATTTTTCTGTATAAGGTTCTCTCGCTGATACCCAATTCTTCAGCGGCATATTTGCGCTTGCCTTTGTGCTTTTTGAGTGCAGATATGATAAATCGTTTCTCCATATCAATTAGGTTAAAATTCTCAGGCATGTAGTCTCCATTTATAGATTTGGTCATGGAGCTATTCCGCTCTGGTAGTTCTATGATATTAGTGGCATAGCTTCCGCCAGTTCTTATCTGCGGAAGATAGCGCTCTGTGCCTACAATGCGTGTATCTTGATCACCTGTAAATTCTTCAAAGTTTGTTGAGGTATTTTTCGTCAGTTCGAAAAACATCCGCTTCATCTCGTTGATGTCTTGTTTTATATCTACGAGCATTTTTAGGGTAATTTCATTGCCTATTTGGCCAAAATCATTGGTAGAATTGACTCCAATATTAAGTGAGGTATTATGATTAGGTATAAATCGAGCGATGTCTTCTGGATACAAAGTATCTGAATCGGTGAGAATACTTACTTGCTCCGCTACACTTTTTAGTTGTCTAATATTTCCCGGCCATCGGTACTTGAGGATAAGATCTCTGGCTTCTTCCGTAAGATTTGGTGGTTGGATTTTATTTTTTTCACAGAAATCGACAGAAAATTTTCTAAATAGTAAGGCAATGTCATGTCCTCTTTCTCTGAGAGGCGGTACTATGATTGGCACCGTATTGAGCCGATAGTATAGATCTTCTCTGAATTTGCCTCGCTGCACGGCATCCAATAAGTTCACATTAGTGGCGGCGATCACTCTCACATCAGTTTTTAGCACCTGCGATGCGCCTACTTTGATATACTCGCCATTTTGCAATAGTCTGAGAAGTCTAGACTGAGTACCTAACGGCATTTCTGCTATTTCATCTAAGAAAATCGTACCTCCATTGACCGTTTCGAAATATCCTTTCCTAGTATCTGTAGCACCTGTAAAGGATCCCTTTTCGTGTCCGAAAAGTTCTGAATCAATAGTTCCTTCTGGTATAGCACCGCAGTTTATGGCTATAAATGGACCATGTTTGCGCGGACTGAGTTGGTGAATAATTTTTGAAAAGACCTCTTTTCCTACACCACTTTCCCCTAAAATGAGCACAGTCAAATCAGTGGGAGCTACCTTCTCAGCGGTAGCCAATGCATAGTTTAGGACAGGGGAATTGCCTATAACGTCAAATCTATTTTTTAGTGCTTGCAGTTCCAACATATTACAAGTCGATTTTTCTAATTACATTGCCAAATAAAGTCACTTGAGTACAATCCGTAATTTCTACCTCTATATAGTCTCCTATATTCCATTCATCTTTAGTGATGACTACTTTTTTGTTCCCATCAGTTCGGCCTACTAGCTGCTGATCTGAGCGTCGAGCAGTATATTCTAAAAGCACGATTTGTTTGGTACCAATTTGCTCTTTATGGCGCTGCAGCGCATGTTGATTTTGTTTGGCTATAATTTCTTCTAGTCTTCTTTTTTTGACATCTTCTGGTATGTCATCCTCAAACTTCTTAGCTGCCAAGGTTCCCGGTCTTTCACTATAGAAAAACATATAATTGAGATCATAGACCACCTCATCCATAAGGCTCAGCGTTTCTTGATGCTCGGCTTCTGTTTCTCCACAGAATCCTGCTATAATATCAGAGGAAATAGCACAATTGGGCATGTGTCGACGAATGGATGCTATTCTATTCAAATACCACTCCCTGCTATATGTCCTATTCATGCGGTCTAACACCGAACTACTGCCACTCTGTACCGGTAGATGGATATAGTTGCAAATATTGGCGTATCGACCCATAACCTCTAGCACATCATCGCTCATATCTTTAGGATGAGAGGTAGAGAAGCGCACACGAAGGGAAGGAGATACCTTGGCTACCATTTCCAGTAGTTGTGAAAAATTAATGACGCCTTCTTCATATTTAGCATCTACTAAATTTTTGCCTTTTAGTTTTTCATTTTCTGTCCAGCGGTAGCTATCTACATTCTGTCCAAGAAGAGTCACTTCTTTATATCCTTGCGCAACCATTTCTTTGGCTTCATGCACTATCGTATCTGAAGATCTGCTGCGTTCGCGCCCGCGCGTGAATGGCACTACACAGAAGGCACACATGTTATCACAGCCTCGCATAATGGAAATATAACCAGTCACTCCATTGGAGCTATAGCGCACTGGCGCTATATCGGCATAGGTTTCTTCTCGACTGAGTAGTACATTGACAGCTTTTTGTCCACCATCTACATCGCTTATCATTCTAGGTAAGTCTCGGTAGGTATCTGGACCTGCCACGAGGTCTACTAGTTTTTCTTCATCTATTAGTTTTGATTTCAAACGCTCTGCCATGCAGCCGAGTACGCCTACCACTAGCCCTTTCTTAATCTTTTTCAAATGATTGAGCTGCGTCAATCTATTTCGAACGGTCTGCTCTGCTTTATCACGTATAGAACAAGTGTTGAGAAATATTAAATCGGCTTCTTTTTCATTATCCGTTCCTTGAAATCCTGATTGATTGAGAACTGCGGCGACGATTTCACTATCACTCACATTCATCTGACAGCCGTAGCTCTCTATATAATATTTTTTTGTATTGGATGCAGGAATGTCAGTCTCTCTTCCCTTGGAGGAAATGATGACATCATTTTCTAATAAATCGCTGTGGTATATCTGTTCGCTCATGAATCTATCCCTAAATTTGGGACAACAAAGATAGTAAAAAAATATGACAAAATGTCAAGAATTCAATAGTAAAAATTCTGCAAATACTAAACACAGCGCATTGAAGCACCTAATCTTTTAATATTCCTTGGATAACCATTTGATTTAAAGAGTCTTGAGCGTATTCCCAAAGCAATTTTGATCCTTTATCTATGACTTTATTTTTATCAAAAACCTGCTGTCTTTTCACTCCATGTTCACTCCATGTTGTCCCTTGATTTAGACAATTCGAAAGCATGGGCTGCAAGCGATCTATACTTCCAGCAAATAAAGCTTCTGACGTTTTTTTCTCTTCGAATTCTAGCCAGAGTTCAAAAAATTCATTTTTTTGATCTTCCGGGAGCAATCCAAAAATACGTTCGGCTGCTAGTTCCTCCTTTTCAAATACGTCCTCTCTATGCTCAGCATAGAGAAAGGTATCTCCTGCATCGATTTCTACTATATCGTGAATAAGTAGCATTTTTATTACTTTGGTTAAATCAATTGCTTCATTGGCGTGCGGAGCCAATACCATAGCCATCATACATATATGCCAAGAATGCTCCGCATCGTTTTCATATTTTTCTCCAGAATAGGTTTTTGATTTTCGATAAATAGATTTCACCTTATCTATTTCAATAAGGAAGTCCATTTGTTTTAATAAATTCAAATCTGTTTTCATGTCCCTTAGTTTCCGATTTTTATATTTTTCCCCATACAATCATAGTCCAAACAAGCACAGAAATAGCGGCCAATACTAGAACAGCTCCTGCCGCGCAGTCTTTGGCGACTTTAGCCAATTCGGAGAATTCTCTCGTAGATAAATCAACGACTGATTCGATGGCGGTATTCACTAATTCCGTAAAAAACACTAGAGCGGAGAGAATAAGGCAAACAATCCATTCCATTTTTTCAAATCGGAAGTAGAAGGCAGACGTGAGCATACAAATAAATCCGAGGAGATGGATTCGGAAATTAGCTTGTGTTCTAAAACAATAAGAAATCCCATTCCAAGCGTATTGAAAAGATTTAGGAAGTCGCATATCGCATCATTTTTTTTTACTGTCCAATACTATAGTTACAGGCCCATTATTGACCAAACTCACTTTCATATCCGCACCGAAAATTCCTTTCTCTACTTCTTTACCTATTTCTGTGGAAAGTCTAGAACAAAATTCTTCATACATTTTATTCGCTATATCGGGTGGTGCTGCTTCTATATAGGAAGGGCGATTTCCTTTTTTTGTATTGGCATAGAGTGTAAATTGACTTATGACCAAACAATTGCCATCAATAGATTTTATATCTAAATTCATTTTTCCTTCTGGGTCAGAAAAGATTCTGAGCTGAGAAATTTTCCCGACGAGATAGTCCATATCTTCTTTGGTATCCTTCTGACCTACACCTAGTAGAATAAGAAATCCCAGGTCTATTTCTCCTACTATTTCTCCATCTACAGCCACTCTGGCTTTGCTCACTCTTTGAACTACAGCGCGCATATTTATCGTTTGATCCAGTCCCGTTTTTTCAATTCCCAACTCTTCGATTGCTCTCGAATATCTTCTAATATCCCTAGGTAATTTCCATACCGCCATGGACTGATATGGCCTGCTCTAATGGCCTCTATGACTTTACAATCAGGTTCATTTAGATGCAGACAATTATGAAATTTGCATTGATTGAGATAAGGGGTGAATTCTCTGAAGAAATCTTTCAACTCATGTTCTTCGGTATGCAATATCCCGAATTCTTTGATGCCCGGCGTGTCTATAATTTCCGCATGATATGCTTTCAATCGAAACATTTCAGAAAACGTAGTCGTATGCATTCCCTTCTCATGTACTTTAGATATATCGCCTATCTTGAGATTTAGTGAGGGGTCTAGTTCATTTAGAAGGCTGGATTTGCCCACACCAGAATGCCCAGAAAATAAAATACGTTTATTCGCTATTATTTGTTTCAGCTCTTCTATACCTTCGCCAGTGACTGTAGAGGTGCACAATACGGTATATCCTATCTTACTATAGGTATTGATCCAGTCATTGAGAATGGCAGGATCCTTATCTCTGAGGTCATCTACCTTATTGATCACGATCATAGTAGGTATGCGATAGGCCTCCGTAGATACTAAAAAGCGATCTATAAAGCCAGTGGATGTTCTTGGTTTTTTGATAGCGCCCACCACTACCGCTAGGTCAATATTAGCCGCTATGATATGCCGCATAGCTTTTCTTTTAGGGCTTTGACGAATCACGTAGTTTTTTCGTGGTTCTATCTTGCTGATGACATAGTCTCCGAGCTCAGTTTCTATCGACACGATATCACCCACGGCTATAGGATTGGTATCTCGGCTACCTTCCGTTCTGAATATACCTTTCAGGCGAGCCTCAAGTTCTAGATCTTTTTCATAGATATAGACCTGATACCAGATTCCAGTAAATTTGACGACAACTCCTTTCAATGCGGGGGATTTTTTTAATATGTTATCGCATAACTACATGAATGGACAACCAGTCTAGAATATTTTCGAATAATTCTTCTCGACACAGGTCATGATGCAGCTCGTGGTAGCCATTTTCATAGGAGATGAAATCTATTTTCTCATTCCCCTGAGAAAATTTTTGTGAAGCTTCGTGGCTCGTCAGCATATCTCCACTCCCATGAAATACTAAGGCTGGTATATGGAATTCCCTTGCCTTCTCTACCATCTGCATTCCCTTGAGATAGAGCGGGAAAAACAAGGCGGGTGTGATTCTGCCATGTACTAGCTTATCTGATTTATAGTTCTCTACCTCTTCAGGTATGCGACTGATATAGGCGGGATTTAGATTGGTCGTATCATGAAATGGAGGATAAATTTTATACATAAGCTTGCCCAGAAAGTATTTAAATACATTAGGCTTAATCGCTAACTTCAACCATGGAGAGGATAGTATCATTGACTTCGCCAGGGGCTTGCGCTTGAGCACATAATTGGCCAAAATATTTCCGCCCATACTATGGCCATATAGGATAATGGGCTTTTCAGGAAAATCCTGTTTGACCTTTTCTAAGAATAAATCTAGGACGTTATAAAAATCTGAAAATTTATGAATATGCCCGCGCTTGCCATAGCTCAATCCATGACCTGGCAGATCCAGGGCACATACGGCATAATTATAAGTATTAAACTTGCGCGCCCATGGCTCATATCTACCTGAATGCTCTCCTAATCCATGAATAAGAATGATAATGGCATTGCTCGCCTCTCCCGTAAAATACTGATAATGGATAGGCTGATCATTATAAAAAAGAAAATTTTTTGTCATTTTGTATAGCTAATGAAACAAATGTAGGAGAATTCACGTTATTCCCGATGTAAAAATACAACAGACAATTTGGATTTAGAGTTTCTTTCGAGTCGATATTCCCTCTATCATTTAGAACACTTTTTTTGCTACCTGATGGAGGATGTCAATGTGTCTCCAGCACTGAGGCATGCGGTAAGGCTCTGTTTTCAGGAAGCGGTCACGAATGCTGTGGTGCACGGAAACCGGTATGATGAAAAAAAATATGTACAAATTTCCCTCATTCAAGATACAGATAAACTCATTCTGAAAATTAGAGACGAAGGCCAAGGCTTCAATTTAGACCAAACACGCAATCCATTAGAAAAAACTAATTTAAACTTATCCGGAGGCAGAGGTATTTTCCTTATCAAAGAGTATGCAAATTTCTTGGATTATACAGAGGAAAATACCCTCGTTATGGAGTTTGGGCTATAAAGAGAAATTATACCATATTCAATGCAGTCTCTGACTGCATTGAATATAGATACTTTAATTACTTCTTTCTATTTCCAACTAAATTTTCCACCTTTTCTATTTCGATATAGGCTTTCAAGTCTGAAACATATTTTTCGAATGCCTTGATTCCAATTTTCGTTATGGCGCAAATGGTGACCGGATAATTATTTTTAAAGCTCTTTGTTACTGTAATATACTTAGCTTCTTTTAGTTTGTCCAACTGCAAACTGAGGTTGCCAGCACTGGCATTGGTTTGTTCTTTTAGATACACAAATTCGGCACTTTCTAGGCCCATTAAAATGCTAATAATGGCCAAACGCATCTGAGAGTGTAAAATGGAATCTAACGAATTAAACAATGGCTTTCGTATTTTTCATTAATAATCCAGGTATAAGGCAAGTAGATAATACGCCGATAGCTGTGATGAGAAATTTATAATCCATCGTGACATTGGGTATAAACACCGCCAAGACCATAGATACGGCTCCACCTATGATTAAAGGGTAAAACTTTGTCATGCCCCCAATGATAAAATTGACTAGACCAAACATTAATAATATCCCCAAACAAAATCCATTCAAGATATCGCTAGGATTGCTAAAGCATATAGCCCCTAAGCCTATGCTAGCGCCTACCCATGCATACATGTATAGTTTTTCGTTTAAAGGCACTACGGTTTCATTTTTATCATCTTTTCTCGACTGAAGAAATGAAAGAATACCACCTACGGCGAATAGCATAGGCAAGGCATTGGCTATACTGGCTGATAGGTCACTAGGAAAGCGAATGACAAAAAAATTACCTATTAATACGATAAAGAGTACGGTACCCCATATGATGTAATAGTTTGCGGCGCCTGTTTTCTGATTAGCTGCCTGCTTTAGTGACTGCTCTATGATAGCTAGGCTATCTTCTGTTTTAAATTTTTCTTGATTCATGATGATTACTATTTAATTAATTTAGTTACAAATGTAATCTAATTAATAAAATTAACTAGAATTATTTTATAAAAACTAAACCAAATTTATCTAATTCATTCATTTCTTCATTCATTTAAATCACAGATTTAATAACACTACGACATAGTCAGAGACTATGCCGAACGGAGTCATCAGTCCCAAAAAAAGTAAAATGTAAAGTTTGCTCATATTTGTCCGAATTTTTGAATTTGTACGGTTGTTTGTCAGTAAGCTTGCCACTATCTCTATAAAGTACGAATATATATCATTTAAAGCATTCAAAGTTAAAAAATGTATAATTTACCTGCCTGCCTATCAGAATTTAAATCTTAGGACGAGACAGTTTTTCTAACAAAAAAAGCCTCCATAAATATGAAGGCTTTTGTATAAATCAAAATAAGCTATTGACTAGTTATCTTGTGGTTTGTTATCTGGTCTAGGAAGTAAAACTTTACGACTTAGCTTGTACTTGCCTGTTTTCTTATCGATATCGATTAGTTTGACCTGAATAGGATCTCCTATTTTGAGTACACCATCCATGGTGTCTAATCTTCTCCACTCTATCTCAGATATGTGAAGAAGACCTTCTTTGCCAGGCAGTATTTCTACAAAAGCACCGAAGTCTACTATATTTTTCACCACAGCATCATAGATCTCACCGACCTCAGGTTTAGTAGTGATTCCTTTGATTTTCTTAGTAGCAGCAGCTATATCATCGGCATTATTCGCAAATATCTGCACATAACCTTTATCTTCTCTCTCCTCGATGGTGATAGTCGTATTGGTTTCGGCTTGCAGACCTTGAATGATTTTACCACCTGGGCCTATGATAGCGCCTATGAATTCCTTATCTACTACTATCTCTACTAGTCTAGGCGTATGCGGCTTCAACTCTGCATTGGAAACAGCAATCGTCTTGTTCATTTCATTGAGGATATGCGTACGACCCTCTTTCGCTTGATTCAATGCCTCCATCAATAACTCTGCGGATAATCCGTCGATTTTGATATCCATTTGACAAGCTGTAATCCCTTTATTAGTGCCAGCGATTTTAAAA
>CANESS010000043.1 GCA_947441115.1 Saprospirales bacterium
AGTGTACCTAGTGCGAAAATTGATAAGATAATTTTTTTCATGTTGTTTAAAATTTTGGATTTAAAATTAATTACTTAAGCAAAGTTATGAGGTTTAAGAAATGCATCAAGCCTTTTTTTACAGTTTTTTCTGATTTTATTAACATTTTAATAATATTTGGTTTTTCAAATTTTGGCGAATAATCGAGTGGAATGGTTGTATTTAATACAAATACAATGGTTTATGTCTCTAAATATAATAAAAACTATCTAAATGAATTTGTATGTTCGTCTGTACATATTTCAGAGGACTATCTTGGTCTCTTTCCAAATTTCAGGCTAAGATAAGCTAGAATTCTAGCCTAGGATATTAGTTCTAGGCGCTGCAAGGCTATGTTTAGTGGCAGTTTTTTAAATTACATACTAGTGAATAGGCAATGGTAAGTTGTGAATTTTCAGAAAACTCAATCGATCCCAGTATCCTCTCTGGAAGATGATTTTTCCATCACGAAACTGGAAGAAACCGCAGCCTCTCAATCCATAAGGGTCTTTCCATTCTAGTATTCCCCAGTACCCATCTTCAAATACATTTTCTATTTCACAAATCATATTCGCCTTTGAGAATTCCTCTGTAAACATCTGACGAATAGCTTCTCTACCATACAGGGGCTCTGTATTGACCTGATGATTGATCGCATCTTCATGATACATGTTCACTAGTCCATCTATATCTATGCGGTTAAATGTTTCTACCCATAGATAGATGAGTTTTTTTGGAGTCATGGTGTGAAGATTGAAGTTAAAAGTATAAAGTTTGATTCATTCCTATCCACCGCTCGCAGACGACTAATTGCCGCTTAATACTTCACCTTCCTAAATACCGCTTCTACCACTTGACCTTTCAAAGCTGAAGTTACAGCATTAGACTCGATGAGTTGTTTGAAGGTAGGGAAGATGTCATCGTAAGCATCCAATGTAAATTGAACATCGGCATCGCTATGAGAGAGGCACATATTATGGAAGCTAGACCAGAGAATTCCACGTTTGATCATCTCTTGTTGTAGGTAAGTTTTAAGTACGAGTGCATCTCCTGCTTTTTCGCTAAAGTTGACAATAGAGCGGCAAGGGTAGCCTCCGATACTTATATAGTCTTTCATTCCATGTTTCTCACGTAGGGCATTGAATCCATCCTTAATTTTTTGACCTTGTGTGGCGAGATATTGAGGTACGTTTTTCTCCTTCATCTCCTCTAGAGTAGCTAGCGTAGCGGCTAGAGATAGGGCTTCCCCACCGAATGTAGTGAAATAAAAAACATCTGATTCGAATAAACTCATGACATCATCTCTTCCTGTCAAGAAGGCTATTGGCATACCATTCGCGCAGGCTTTTGAATAGACGGCTAAATCTGGTTTGATACCAAAGAATTGTTGAGCTCCACCTAGCGCCAGTCTAAATCCAGTCCACATTTCATCAAATATGAGCAAGGTGCCATTCGCTTGACACAGAGCCTGAACTTCATGCAGGAAATTGTCTTTTGGCTCTTCGAAAATGATTGGTTCTAATATCAAGCAAGCCAAATCTGGTGTCATAACTGCCTTGACGCTTTCGATATTATTGTATTGTATCATCACTGTTAAATCCTTGATTGCTTGAGGGATTCCTGCATCGCGTGTAGTAGTGCCGATGTACCAGTCATGCCAGCCGTGATAGCCGCATACGGCTACTTTATCCCTTTTGGTAAAGGCTCTTGCTATTCGCACCGCTGCGCTGCAGGCATCTGCGCCTTGTTTAGTGATACGAATACTCTCTGCATTGGGTATAATTTCATGCAATTTCTCAGCCACTTCTAGCTCTAAACGATGCATCAATGAAAAAGTAATTCCTTTTTCCAATTGTTCTTTGATAGCATTATCCACCTTGTCATAGCCATAGCCAAGTGAAATAGGGCCAATACCCATACAGTAGTCTAGATATTCATTGCCATCTACATCCCATAATTTAGATCCTTTGCCGCGCTCTACATATATTGGAGATACGCCATAAGTAAACTGTCCAGGGCCTTTGGCAAGGGTCTGTGTGATAGGATGCATGAGCTTTTTAGCTCTATTATACATTTCTAATGATTTTGATATATTGGGAAACTCCGCTTTCATTTTTGATTGATTCATGATTTAATAAACATTATCTAGTACAAAGATATTTTCAAAATCTTAAATCTTTATTATTAAATTCCTAAATTTGAACTCATGTTCCAATTTCCTAAAAATTCATGGCTACCTATCTTTCATCAGGCTATGCAGAGTGGCTTACTTGATTCTGTGTCGGATAAACTGGAAGCAAATAGTACTGCTGAAAAAACTATATTTCCGGCGAGTAAGGACATATTTAGGGCTTTTGATCTCTGTGATTTGGATCAATTGAAGGTCGTCCTATTAGGTCAGGACCCCTATCATGGAGAAGGCGAAGCCAATGGATTGTGCTTCTCCGTATGTGAGGGTATTCGCACACCGCCTTCTTTGAGAAATATTTTTAAAGAGTTGAAGAATGAATACACATACTTTGATGAGAAACGAAGCACAGATCTATCGGACTGGGCAGAGCAGGGTGTGTTACTCATTAATTCGGTTCTCACTGTAGAGAGAGATAAGCCAGCGAGCCATTCTGGATATGGTTGGCAAGTTTTTACAGACTATATTATATCTGAGATCTCTATACATAAAAATTATGTCGTTTTTATTTTACTTGGGAAATTTGCTCAGTCAAAAGTTCACTTGATTGATCTTAGTAAACATGCTGTGATCGCTGCGGCACATCCTTCTCCTTTCTCAGCTCATAGAGGATTTCTGGGCTCTGATGTATTTAGAAAGTGCAATTCTTCTCTAGCATTCAGTGGGGAGGAAATTGTGTGGTAGAAAAGTATATTTTAGAAAAGCGCCTCTAGCCTCGTTCCTACTAGAAATTCATACCCATAAAAAAGGGTAAACTTAAATTTCTATCCTCGGATTTCGATGAATAAAAATACTTAGATTCTAATCCTAAAAACATATGGTTTTTAA
Organism: Saprospirales bacterium; assembly: GCA_947441115.1. Taxonomy (GTDB): domain Bacteria; phylum Bacteroidota; class Bacteroidia; order Chitinophagales; family JADJOU01; genus CHPMRC01. Next base: position 3,035 of record CANESS010000043.1, read on the forward strand.
ACGTATGCCTATAGCCTAGTCCGAAACTGATATCTGCCGTGGAGAAAGTATGTGTTATTTGTTCCCCTTTAGTAGCAACTATATTATTTCTAAAAAAAGATGGGCCGAAAGTAAAGCTAGCAAACAAATGATTGCTTAATTTCATTTCAATAGCAGCATGTATAGGGATAACTGTCATATTTATCGCAGAATTGTCATTAGCTGTAAAATCATTTAATCTATAGAGCTGAACGTGGCCAGATTCTATGCCAAATGATAGTCGATATCTTGTATTCCACATAAGTTTGGAATAGATAGAATGATTTAAGGGCTCCAGATTTTCATGGAATATCACCAAATTATTAAAATAATAATTGGGTCCGGCACCTAGCTGAAAACTAAAATCCTTCTGAGCTACCAGTAGCTGTGATATGGCAATAAAAAATAAGATGACAATCTTTTTCACCTATTCTTGGGAGTAAAATTCATAAGCTAAAATAGAAGGATAATTGGTCAATATCCCATCGAAATTTCCCACTTGTATATATTTTTTCATCACAGTAGAGAGATCCACCGTCCAGCAAACTACTTTCATATTGAGTGCATGAGCTTCGGCTACCTCATTGTCTAGTGTGCCTAATGTCCATCGCGGAGCATAGACTACCGAGTTTAATTCCTTAGATCTTGCGAAGCTAATTTCGCATAGATTCGGTCTGTCTTTATTGTTAGGTACTTTAGAGAATTCGGCGGCTATCTCCTCGGTAGGCAGTCCATTGAGAATTAGGATAGAATTGTTACGTCCTCTTGCCTTGAGAATTGCTTTGTACATTACGGGTAGTGTGTAGCTAAAAAATCGCTCGGTTCCGCCTTTATTATCTAGCCATACAAATCTGATATCTGTAGAATCTATAATCGTATTGAGCATTTCCTCTAAGGTAGGTATAGTCTGCCCGTCTACTAATCGTACATAACGCCTGAGAAATTCATAATTGAAATCTTCAATATTGCCTACTACGGGTCCTTTTTGAGTCAGTCTGATATTGATGTCATCATCATGATACACTACAGGGATATTATCTTTGGTGAGTTTAATATCAATTTCTACTCCACTAGCACCCATCTCAGAGGCTCTCTTTACTAACTCAATTGAGTTTTCGGCAAAGGGTATATTATCAGAATTTCGACCGCCAGCCCTATGGGCTATAATGGAGAATTTTAAATTGTTCAACACTTTATTAGAAAAAAAACGTTCAAAGCTTAATTCTACTTCCGCAGTTTTACCGTCTATGGAGATATTTTGTCCTATTAGCTTGGAAACGGTAAATTTTTTAGAAATAATATCGTCCGCACCGTTTTGTTTAGTAATGGTAAGGTAAAGTTTTCCTTCTTCATTATTCATTGGAGAGCGCCAATAACCAGCCATTTTGATACTAGAGTCACTTAAATTAACGCCTACATCCATTACGGCATAGTTGCCATTGCGATTAGAAAATATGGTGAGCTTATTCTGGTTCCATTTCATGACAAATCTATATCCAAGTCCAGCGGTCGAACTTTCACTGCTATAAATACCTATGAGGTAAGGTCTCATGTCGCTAGGAAGTGGAATTGTACCCGCCAGATAGGTTTTATCATAATCTGGATTAAATTTATAATCATTTTTTTCGCATCCTAACGCTAGTATTAGAAAAATGGAATAAAATAAACTCTTTATCCGCATAGTTAGAAATTAAATAAGGTAGTTAACTCAGGCACGTAGTATAGATTTTTTGTATAATTAAATGCAGGCCAACCGAGGATATGAAATTTCATAAAATTGCTCGTATAACCTATAGAAAATGATTTGTTCTTAAACATTCGCTGCTCCATAAATAGTGATAGATGATAGCCATTGAGCGATTCAATATTTCCCGAAAGACTTGTACTTCCCGCTTCAAAATTTATACTATTGGAAAAATCTACACCTCCGTTCATAGTAAAAGTTAAATTGTGCCATATGTAACCCAGCTTGAAAAAAGGTCTATGCCCCCATACAGTTAATGTATTGTCATAGCCAAGATCATAAAGCATACCCACACCAAAACTTGTTTGATAGCCAAGCCCTAAAAATAGTTTTTTATTTAGAACCACATTCCAAGATGGCCCTATAGCTATGTCCGAAGCAGCTATGATGCTTCGAATATCGGTGTTTACCATAAACCCTTTTTTTAAAGAAAAATTGGATTTGTAATAGATCATAGGAAGGCTATAGGCTGATTCCAACCAATCTTTAGGTAGGTAGACTAACGAAAAACCAAGAGATTGTCTGTATTTCCAGTCTTTAAATGAATTTGGGAGATGGATAGAATGTTCTAAAATGTTGAAACTCTCCCTTTGGGCTTCCTGAGCAGACGAGGTCAAGGCAAATAGAAGCAGAGTAGCAAAGAGGGTTGGGTACACGGAGGCTATAGGTTGTGGATATTCTTTAAAATCAAAATTAGCAAATTATAATTAATAATTCTAGTATATTTGCATCCCATTCTTTAAAAAAATGGAATTCATTACTGGCCTAGTGGAGAAACGGTAGACTCGCCATCTTGAGGGGGTGGTGCCGCAAGGCGTGGTGGTTCAAATCCACTCTAGGTCACACATACTAGCAACTAAATTATGGTTGCTAGTTTTTTTTCAAGCCCATTATTTCTGAGTCGAAAGCACTGCAATTAATAAAAACTAGAAATGATTTTTAATCTAAACTAATAAACTTAGGAGACTATTATTGAGATATTAGTTTTGCTCTACCTTGAGCATACCTTTGAGTATATTCTTTGGTTCTAAGACAATTTCATACAGATAAACTCCAGTCGCTATTCCTTCTGCATTCCAGTCATTCTGATAAGCATTCGAGCTGCGGTAGACTATTTTACCATCTAGGCTCATGATTTGCAGCTGCAACTGTGGAAAGTCTTCTAGCATAGAGATAGGGAGAACCCAATAGTCATTTTGTCCGTCATTATTTGGAGTCAGAATAGTTTGGATGTTTTCACCTTTAAACTTCTCATTTAGCTTTATGATATACCGCGTGGTGTCTAGTTTCTGAATCCCCAGTGTATTGTAATTTGCCTTAACAATATAGAGTAAAGTATCGGTTGCATTTTTGATTTTGGAAGTATAATCGTAGAGTCCTTTCCCTATATCTAAGTAGCTTCCTTTTTGGGTTTTGATACTATGCACTACAGCCACTTCGTCTCCTATTTCTAGTTTTTTACCTAGGGTCAGGAAGGTGCGATTATTCATAGCTAGCTGTGTATCATTTTGGTGATATTGGACTAATATTTCATTGTAAAATGTGTCATAGCTCAGCACAAATGTAGGCTTATTCAGAATAACAGCAATAGTGCGAATGGTATCGATACCAATATGGAAATTAGAGGCTCTATAGGAATATCCTTCATTCGTGATATTAGTAAGAGTGCCATATTTAGGCTCAGAATGATACAGCGATATATCAAAGTCCGGGTTTTTGGTCATATCGTTGTCTGCATCGTACAGAACAGAAGTTGATCTAGTTTCTTTAACTTGTTTTTTATCAGATTTGGAATAGAAAAACTGAAATTTATCTGGTATTAATCCAGCCAGGGTATATACGGAGTAGGCATTGAGATCGATTTCATCTTTTGTCGTAATGGATCCAAGATTGATCCCAGAGCCCACGCCAAAAACAGACATGGCATCAATATTAGAAGAAATAATTTCCCATTCATTTCCATTCCAGCCTACTATGGTCAGGTTTTTTAAACCGCCATTGGTCAGCCTCTTGATATCACTCTGACCATTCCAGCTGAGGGTCAGTCTTGTGAGTATATTGCCATTGACATCCCAGTATTCTTTGTTGCTTACCTGATAGAGCAGAGCTTGTTTATTTTTGGTAGGAAATGGTCCATCGATTGGGAGAACCTGGCTTACTGTACCTACAAAGGGGGTAGTAATCGCTAGATTAGGACTTGCTGAGTAATATGCTGCTTCGGCCGGACTAGTTAGCGATGCTTTTTCTACGGCTGCAGGTTTGAATTGATTATTGTCTCCAATAGGAAATATAAATTTTTGAGATTGAAAACTACGTACATAGCCATCTACAAATGCTTGATCACTGACCCCAGACCATGATGAGCCGGGCATAAAGCTGATATAACTTTTATTCAGTCTGCGTTCAGTCCCTAGTATTCCTTTGTGAGTATTCATAGCAAGACTTCTAAAGCTATAGTCTTTATATACCCTCATATCGCCCGTATTTTCAATGATGGTTCGCCCATAAGATTTTATTTGCGCCTGACTGGTCAGTGTGCAGATAAGAAGGGTAATATTGAAAAATAAAAGCGTCGTATATCTCATCTAGTTCTAATTTATTCGTGGAGACTCACCCATGATGTTCCATTATAACCTTCGAATCTCCCTAGGATTTTATTATATCGGATCATTCCTTCTTCTGGAGAATTGGTCGTTTTCGCTTCGTCTCCTAGTTTTAGGGCACCATTGATTACAAGTTTTACAGGTGCAGTGGTTGTTCCAATAGCCAAATTTCCACCAGTAAATACATGATGTTTTAAGGTATCCTCTGTATGGTAGTTCATGTGGTTAGGCAAAATTCCGATGGTACCTACTACCTGATTTGCCGGATTAGTGATTTCTACCGAGCCACTATTACTTGAATTTCCTTGTTTTACAAAAACTTGTCCTGTGCCTGTGCCGCCACCTACTTTTATATTCCCATTGACATCGATAGACTCAGAAGGATTATTGACACCTATTCCTATTCTACCATTGCGGTATACATTAGGGGTTACGGCAGTCGCAGGCGATCCATCTGATGCATTGAGCCATACTTTATTGATTTCTTGTTCCGATAATACTCTATTCCATCTGATACCATCGTTATAATAATATCCTGGAAATACTTTGAACGGATCTGCGCCAGAAGTACTCGTGTTGTATACAATCATGCCCGCTACATGCGCACCAAGGGGAGCAAAGCTATTCGTGGAGAATAATCTAAGCCTCGGCATTAGTAAACCTTTACGAGTGCCATCGGCAGTATCTATCTGCACTACAGCATTAGGGTCTAATACGTCTCCAGCACCAAAGCGCATCTGAGCATTGGTCATGGATATACCACTTAATAAGAATAGGGTTAGGAAAAGCTTTTTCATCTTAATTTGATTAATTTATGATCAATTGATTCGTAATTCTATATATTTTCTATCTTAGTTATCTAATATCACCCACTCAAGTCCGTCAAATCCCTCAAAATGCCTATTGACTTGATTGAAGCGCATCGTGCCTTCTAAGAATGGCGGTGTAGCTGGCTTCTTTATATAATTTCCTTCATCTTGATTGGTTACTCGGATCATACATCCACCACTATTTCTATCTATATTGGTCTGAGTGCCCCATTGCTTATAGAGTACTCCATTTATAGCCCCAGATGTTATCGGACCAAGGGGGTATATAGGTATAAACAATCCTTGAGCTCTTAAATCATTGGGTACACTAAGTGGTGTCAATGTTTTAAACCATAGTTGAGGACTAATAAAATTGGCAGAGACTGAATTTTTAAATTTAGTTGCTTCATCTAAAGTATCTGCTAACATTCCGGAATTTTGAAAAAATCTAATATTGACAAATCCATCTTGGCTTCCAGATATAATTTCTATGGTCCATGTAATTCCCATCACGAAACTTCCATCTTGACCATCTATTCTACTAAATGATTTGGTTCCGTTCGGAGAACATAGACATTTTCTGATCTTTACCTGGGCTGTAAACGATGTTGTATTGGCTCCAGCTCCTACTGGGTTATGCTCTATTCCGAAGAAATAACTGTTATTGACCGTTCCTGCTAGGCCATAATATGACCAGCCATTAACCTCAAAGATTTTAACACAATTCACATCATCGTATGGAAATTTATGACAATCTATCAAATGGGTAGTAAGGCAGTCTGGGGAAGCATTCAAAGTAGTCTTTACCAAGTCCAGCTTGGTGGCTGCCTGAGTTCCGATACTCGATGTATCTAATTTCGTTTCTGAAATTACGGAGCTATCCGCACCTAGCCAATCTTGCAGTAGAGTTGTATAAATTTGTCTATAATCATACTTTCGCTCACTGCTAGGATAGTAATAAGCCGTCGAGCTAGCTTGATTGGCATTAGCTGGTACATTAAGACTAGGGTGAGTGCCGATAATGCCACTTTGCACTCCCTTTCCAATCACAAAAAATGGAGCAATATTCCCATGGTCCGTTCCGGTACTGCCATTTTGTTTGACTTGTCTTCCGAATTCACTGAAGGTAAGTGTCATGACCTTGTCATCAAACCCAAGCGCTTCAATATCAGCTTGAAATGCAGCTATCGAATTCGATACATCAGATAGTAGATTGGCGTGACCCCCAATATGAGCACTACCAATAACTGCCTGTGTATCATGTGTATCAAACCCACCTATGGTGACCATAAATATCTTGGTCTTAGAACCTCCGCGAATAAGCCTCGATACGGTTTTTAATTGTTTACCTAGATTAGTATTAGGATAACTCACTGAACTATTATTTCCAGCATTGAATACTGATATAATTCTATTGTAATACGAATCCATACTTTTTTCTACCCCTCTTAGATACTCTTGCATTCTGCCATAGTCACTGTCATCTGGAAGGAGAATTTCAGGGGCTAACATGCCAAACAAGGTGCCTTGCATTGAGGAAGCATTGTATTCAATATTTCTATTGTGTGTATGGTTGAATATAAGGCATGGATTAGAATTGCCAAAATGCAATGCCACAGGGTCTTCCATGAGTCTATTAGGTGAACCAGCCATACCCGGCAATACTTTTTCCAGGTACCTTCCCATGATTCCATCCTCTAAATTTGAAGGATTATTTCCATCTCTACCCGCAAACATCATATTTTCCGAATCGAAATGCGAATAGTTTGGCTTCGGATAGCCTACTCCATTTATCACCGCTAATTTTCCCGCATTCAAAAGGTCTGAAAAGGCAAACATAGACGGGTGAATTCCTATATCTGAATTGAGTGGAATTATAGAATTCGCGCCCGTATTATTCAATTTGATATCCGGTCTTAAAAAGCTATATTGAGCGTATTCGTTTAATGGGATGATGGTATTTAATCCATCATTGGCTCCTGCCATACGCACAATAACAATGACCCTGTCAGATATAGGGTCGCAGTCAGCAAATGGCGCAGCTGATGCCCAGGCATACGAATTATTCAAGATTAAGGGGCTTGTCAATCCTAATGTGCCAGAAACTTTTAAAAATCCTCTTCTTCCAATTCCCATATTCAATACTTTACATCACTTGATATTCAGTAGATTTAGCCATGGCTAAAATTAATCTATTCAAAGCTGTTCTTACTGCATTTTTCTTTGTATTATTTGGGACATCCGATACCCATGTATTCCATGTGGTAGCCCAATTGGCTTTAGAAAGTCCGTTCAATAGTGCATTCTCAAAAAAACCATACCTCAATCCCTGAGGTTTCGAGGGGAAGAGGATTTCCATGAATTCATCGATAAGCACATCCGCATTAGCAGGATCTGTGAAATAGCTGGAAGTTCGAACAAATTCAGGGCTATCCAATCGCGTGGTAAATCCATTATTTGTATAACCATTTAGCAAGGTTTGTATCCACCCTGCATTATATCGCTGACTGAGTGTAGCTATTGTTACCCAATTTTTATCATAATTGGGTTTAGCACTATAGCCAGGATATCCACTCACATCTACCGAATTGAAGAGCTGCATACCTGCTGTCCATATTCTGCTGCGTAATGTGTTGAAGTAGTTATGAAAATGTAGAGGATTAGCCATGGGATTTACCATGGCTATATTTGTTTCCGCTAGAGGATTTAATAATAAATCAGTTGATGACTTGATTTTGCTTCCTATGTGTTCGTCACCAATAATACTATCTTCTTCATCATAAAAATGCCAACTTTTCAATAAGAGTTTGACGGCAGATTCTAGATTATATGTGACTCCATTCTGTGTGCTCATAAGATTCACAGCCAGAGGGGTTATTATATCAGTTTCTGCTTCTTGGCTAATATTAGAATTGACGAAAAATCGGTAGAGTCTTCGCGCATAGTTGCGCGCTGTCTCCTGCTGATTAAATATCATATTTATAAATGCCTGTAATTCGTCATACGCAGTGTAGGATCCTGTCAGCACATTAGATCCATTGATCGTTTGATTGCCAAAGGCAGCACTAAACGTCTTATTGCCTATATCATGCTGGGCTATATTGCAGAGTCCGGTTGGCAGATTGGTCGCAGCATAGGTCCATCCTGCATTGCTAGGATTGGGTGCATGACCTGCTATATTGGTCGTCAAACCTTTATCCAGATAGTTCATTCTTACATTTCCCCCATAAGTGCCTGTAAATCCTGTGAGTACCCTAGCTGCTTGCTGCACATCGTGCTCTGTATAGTTCGTATAATCGCCTTCGGCTACTTGCTCGCCTTTAAGAATGGTAAATAATTCTAAAAACTCCCTGCCATAGTTCTGATTGGGACTATTTTTTACATTGAGATAATTACTCAAAAAATAGATCATGCGCTGATTGAGCGTCATCTTATAAGCTAATTCCTTGAGACTTTTATTGGTATATTGAAGCAGCAGCGCCATATTATCCCACTGCATATAAACTGAAGTGTAGGTAGTGATATATATACTATGGAGAAACATTGAGAGTTTCCACTGAATTGTATCACTTTTATGTGCATTATAAAGCCAATAATTTATAAATTCATAACTGTAATCATTATTATAGGTGGCATCATAAACCGCACCTGGATTGTCGAAATCTGGAAAATATTGAGAACCATCTGTATTTTTAATAGGCTTAGGCATAGCCGGAGCCGTGAAGGTAAACAATTGGTCCAATGCTTGAGCAGGGGTGAGACTAGCTAAGGCATTAGCTCGAGCCTTGGTAGGTCTATATGTGGTCCTCCGAAGCAAGTGCAATGCACCTGCAAAACCTAATGGTGTAGTTTTTTCACCTATGGAAGCCATACCTTAATTTTTTATTTCGGTTTTTACAATCACAAATATAGATTAAAAAAAATAAAATTATTAAAAAAATATGAAATATAGACGATTTGGCACTATTTTATTTGTGATTTTTATTATAAATTAATGATAATTAGTATGATATGAAATTAATTTATATTTAGTTCATTTTTTTGGTTTATTAGAATAAATATATTCGGTATTAAATATGACGAAGAAAAATTTTGTGTACATTTGCAATGTATAGACAATTTAGACTAAAAGACCATTATTAAAATTAAATTCTAATATTTTATATGAGCACTAAAGGGCTTTCCTCATTGACTAAAAAGTACATCATGGGACTTTCTGGTCTTTTTCTTATTCTTTTTCTTATAGTACACTGTGGGCTAAATTGTTTAGTATTCCTAAATGACGGCGGTAAAACGTTTTCTAGTGCTGCTCACTTTATGGGATCGAATATTCTGATGCGTACCCTAGAGATCGGACTCGTTATTGGTTTTTTGGTTCATATTTTCGATGGATTTATGCTATGGTATCAGAATGCAAAGGCTCGTCCTCAGGGATATGCTAAAGTTGACGCCTCTAAAAATTCACCTTGGTATTCGAGAAGTATGGGTATCTTAGGCACATTGCTCCTTATGTTCTTAATCATTCATGCAGGAGATTTTTGGATACCTAATAGAGCGAATCAATTCACTACGGGCGTAGAAAAAGATTTATTCGCTATGATGAAAGAGGAGTTCTCTAGTCCTATTATCGTTTTATTATATGTATTATCATGCTTTTCTTTGTTTTGGCATTTATTACATGGCTTTAAATCCGCATTTCAGTCCTTAGGTCTGAATCATAGCAAGTATAATGGTATAATAGAGAAAACAGGTATCGCTTTCTCTATTATCGTACCTACCCTTTTCGCGCTCATGCCTATCGGCTTTTATCTAGGATTTGTAAAATAAATATCGACTTTGAATCTTTATTTCTATCAGCATCAATGTCAAATGCAACCTTGCATACCTAATTCGATGAGGAGAATTTTTTCTTAGGGTACACCGTTTTAAGATAATTAAAAAATCAAGTAAATATCATATAATAATAAAATCTCAACCTAACCATATGGCTCTCGACAATAAAATACCAGCAGGGAATATAGCAGAAAAATGGACCAATTTTAAATCTAGCTGTAAACTAGTGAATCCATCTAATAAGCGTTCAATCGATGTGATTGTAGTGGGTACTGGATTGGCAGGTAGCTCTGCTGCCGCTTCTCTAGCCGAGATGGGTTATAATGTGAAAGCATTTTGTTTTCAAGATAGTCCGCGCAGAGCGCACTCTATAGCTGCTCAGGGTGGTATCAATGCTGCAAAGAATTATCAGAACGATGGTGATAGTACCTATCGTTTATTTTACGATACGATAAAAGGAGGAGATTATAGATCTCGAGAAGCCAATGTATACCGATTGGCAGAAGTATCGACTAGTATCATAGATCAATGTGTAGCGCAGGGTGTGCCATTCGCAAGAGAATACGGAGGATTACTAGACAATCGTTCTTTTGGGGGTACACAGGTTCAGCGTACATTCTATGCTGCAGGTCAAACAGGTCAGCAGCTTTTACTTGGAGCCTATTCTGCACTTTCGCGCCAGATAGCTAAGGGAACTGTAACTATGTATCATAGACATGAAATGCTAGACCTAGTCGTCATAGATGGTAAGGCAAGAGGTATCATAGCTAGAAATTTGATGACTGGAGAATTAGAGAGACATTCGGCTCACGCGGTGCTTTTATGCACTGGTGGTTATGGCAATGTTTTCTTCCTTTCTACCAATGCCATGGGCAGTAATGTGACCGCTGCATGGAAAGCTTATAAAAAAGGTGCTCATTTTGCTAACGCTTGTTTTACTCAGATTCACCCTACTTGTATTCCAGTTAGCGGTGATCATCAGTCCAAATTGACACTCATGTCAGAATCTTTAAGAAATGATGGCCGCATTTGGGTGCCAGC
>CANESS010000044.1 GCA_947441115.1 Saprospirales bacterium
ATGACCACCAGTTGACGAGGATTCGCAGTAAATGACATCGGTACGGTCATACAAAGGTCTCTCATAGAGGCCATATTAACATCTCGACCATAGAATACACTTTGACAAAAGCTTCGCTCGCTTTCTTCCAATGCATTTTCTGTAATGAGATCAGCTAAATAATCTATGAAAAAAGGCTCTTCCCCATAAAATATATAGGTTCCTTTTATGTCTTTTTTCTTTATACTTTTTACTAAATCTTCTAGCGTAGCCATTGGTAGAACAAAACTAGTGAAAATGGATTTTGAACCTCCAAAAAAAGGAAATTATGAGAAATATAATTTATTAAACTCATTTTTTTCTATAATCATTCTTTCATCGGCCATTTTGTAATATATCCCTCTAGCTTGGTTTAGCGCCATAATTTCTTCTTTAGATTTATTCTTAATCAAAGGCCTATCACAATTATTTCGGAGTCTTTGAAATATAGTGTCTATTGGGGTGTCTAAAAAGACGACTTTTCCTCTGGTTTTTAGTTTCAGTATGACATCATTATAGCAGGGTAGTCCACCACCGCAGCTTATAACTGTGGGTTTATCATCGAGATTATCTATCCATTGTTTCTCTAAAGCTCTAAAGTAGGACTCATTTTTAGTCTCAAATATAGTAGAAATAGTCATCCCTTCTTGCCTCTCTAGCTCAGCATCGCTGTCTAGATATGGTAGGTTGAGTTTTTGCGCTAAATCCTTGGCTAACTGAGTTTTTCCTGCAGCCATAAATCCAATAATAAAAATTTTGTTCGGATGGGACACTTGAGGTAATTAACAGACAAGAAACTGCATAGTATCTGCACCATCAGCATAATCTGCCAGCTGCGGTGATTGCCCTTTGCCATAAGGTATGTAACCCCTACCTATGATGCACTGAATATCTTCTTTATGCAATTCGAGGTCTGATTTAAATTCTTTTTCATCTTCGAAAATTTCATAATGGAGGACGGATATCGCGGAGAAAAGACCTTTATCGGGTTTTAGCATCAAGAAATTATTGCTGAGGTGCTCTATTCTATTGAGAAGTAGTAAGGTTCGTTGATAGTCATAGTTATTCATATATTTACTATGCTGAAAAAATCGGTTATACTTTTCACTCGCTTCGAATATTCTACTCAGTTCAAAGCCTTTTTCTATCCATAATTTAGATACATTTCGGCACCCTAGTCCGAAGTACAAAAAAATATCATCTATTAGAAAGTCTAATTCTTCATCTGTCATATCTTTATTCACAATGGCTATTGAAGTTTTATTTTTTCGTAGAATAGATTTATACTTCTTGAAGTAGAGTTCAAAATAATGATAGGATGTATTGGACCCTGTAGCTATAATTTTGTCGCAGGTTTCTATGCGCTCGATTATCTGCATGCGCTCAGCCCATACACTATCTATTTTACACCAAATATCTAAGACGGCCTTAGTCAATAGTTGATCCTTGGATGATAGCTTGATAGAAACGCGATTAGCGGCGAAATAGGCGCACAAAATATCATGAAATCCAACCAAAGGAATGTTTCCTGCTAGAATTATGGCTATATGATCTTTCTCCACTATTGGATAGTTCTCTAGCCAACCCCTGAGAGCTTTTCCATCTAAATAGTTCTCTGTGATGCTATGTATACTTAGTTGCACAAATTCAGGTGTAAACCAATTATTCTGACCTTCTATACGATAGAGGAAATCAGAGTCTAGGGCTAATTTTTTTAACTCTTGTGCTAATTGTTTTAGTATTTTGATTTTTGACTCCACTATCCTCGTTTCGGAAAATTAAAATATCTGGATGATACTAGAGGTACAAGAAAGATAACTGCTGTCAATATAGATAAATAGGTTTCTACTGTATGGCTTGACATAAATAGAGTTACTTTGCTTTCAGGATAGAAATGTTCGAATATAGAAAAACTCAACTTACATCCTAAAATAAAAATAACGATAAAAGCGGATGTCTCAAGAAAAGGATAATGATTCATTAATTTATTAAAATATGTGGCTACAAATCGCATAGATAAAATACCTATAAATACACCAAGATAGACCAATAGTATGTTAGGAGTGAAAGCCACCGCGGCGAATACATTGTCTACCGAAAAGGCTATATCTATAAGCTCTACCATAACTACAGTTGTCCAGAATACTCCTAAATATCGTTCTAGTATGCCATGCATAGCGCTGCGCTCTACTTCATGGACTTCATCTTCATATTTTTCTTGATTTTTATCCTTCCACCATTTATAGACCATGTATAGAAGATACAAACCTCCTAAAGGTTTTAGCCACCATATTTTGATGATAAACGAAGCGAATAGTAATGTCAACCCTCGGAAGATATATGCACCAATTATACCATATTTTAGCGCTTTGTCTCGTTGGTCTTCTCGCAGTGGTCTGACCATAATAGCCAATACAGTGGCGTTGTCGAGCGATAGGAGACTTTCGATTAAGATGAGATTGAGCACAATCATCAATGATGGAATGGGCTGGGCTACTATTTGGTTTATTTCCTCAGTAAACACTGTAAATAATTTAGGATGAAAGTTTTAGCCTAAAAACACAAAGCTAGTTAAATAAATTCTTGACTAGGCCTCAGTAATAGCAGCACCAGCATAGATTCTATTCATGCGGGCTATATTGCTAAGTGAGATACCTTTAGGGCACTCAGCCTCGCACGCACCAGTATTAGTGCAATTTCCAAATCCTTCTGCATCCATTTGCGCTACCATTTTGAGAGCTCTTTCCTGCGACTCTACTTTTCCCTGAGGTAGTAGGTCTAACTGAGAAATCTTCGCAGAAGTAAATAGCATTGCTGATGCATTTTTACAAGCAGCTACGCAGGCTCCGCAGCCTATACACATAGCAGCTTCAAAAGATAAATCGGCATCTTTTTTCGGGATTGGAATTGCATTAGCATCTATTGTTCTACCGCTTGTATTGACATTGACGTAGCCACCGGCTTGTATGATTCTATCAAAAGCACTCCTATCGACTACGAGGTCTTTCACTACTGGAAAGGCTTTCGCTCTCCATGGCTCTATGAATATAGTGTCTCCATCTTTGAATTTCCGCATGTGCAGTTGACAGGTAGTAACTCTGTCGTCTGGTCCATGGGGACGGCCATTAATATGAAGGCTACACATGCCACATATTCCTTCTCTACAGTCATGGTCAAAGGCTACAGGTTCGTCTCCATCATTGATAAGCTTCTCATTGAGAACATCCATCATTTCTAGAAAGGACATATCTGGCTCTATACCAGAAATGGCGTAATCTTTCATTGCACCTTGAGCTTTGTTATTTGCTTGTCTCCAAATTTTTAGTTTCAGATTCATTCCTGACATGGGTAGTATATATTTGATATTTCCACAAATGTACACAAAATTTTTCTTCATAGATAGGCATTATTATTTATTGTCAAAATGTTGAAAAAAACAGCCGAATACTCGTATTTTTATGTTAGTTTTACCATATGAATTTTTCTACTGGAAATATAAAAAAACTCGAGACTCTGCTTAAGGATGCGGGCTACGTTCTGCGATATGAGAAAGGAAATTTCAATTCGGGGTATTGTCTTCTCAAGGATAAGAAAGTAGTCATTATTAATAAGTATTTTACAGATGATGTCAAGTTTCAAAAACTAATGGATATTATACAGATAGTTGAATTTCAAGATGGTCTAGTTCTAACAGAAGCTAGTCTGAAAACATGGGAGAAATTATTCCCAACAAAAGTGGTTGAAAATTTGATTCCATTTCTAGATGGAGAATAAAATTCTATTTTTAGGCACAGGAACCTCTGTAGGAGTGCCTATGGTAGGCTGCCCATGTGAGGTATGTAAGAGCGATGATGAGCGAGACAAGCGATTACGGACCTCAGCTCTCATAAAGATTCAGGACAGAAATCTTCTTATAGACATAGGTCCTGATTTCCGTGCTCAAATGCTGACTCATAATATATCTCGCATAGATGCCGTATTGCTCACTCATCCCCATCGTGATCACATAGCTGGTTTTGATGAGATTAGAGCCTTAAATTTCTTGTATGACACTAAGGTGGATCTCTTTGCCAATTCCTTTACCTGGGAAAGTTTGAAAAAGCAGTTTTACTATGCTTTTATGGAATCGGATTATACCTCTGTGCCTAAAGTTGATTATACAGAAATTAGCAGCGATACGTTTCTTGTGAATGATATTGAAATCGAACCTATATCCGTTCTTCATGGCAGAATGCCTTGCATAGGTTATCGTATTGGAAATATAGCTTATATCACAGATGCTAATTTTATAGCAGAAGAGGAAATGGATAAATTAGCAGACTTAGATGTTTTGGTTCTCAACGCGCTTCGTAAATATCATCATCCTAGTCATTTTACCTTAGATGAATCGCTTGAAGTTATAAAAAGACTGAAACCTAAAAAAGCCTATCTCATTCATCTCAGTCATCATATGGGTAAGCATGAATTGGTAGAAATAGAACTACCGGAAAATGTGTTCTTAGCCTACGATGGGTTGCAGGTTCAATTTTAAAGTTGAAAGTGATTTCTAGCTCCTAGTAACTAATATATCGTCTCCAAGCCCACCATTTTCGGGTCTCTAGATAGTTAAAGTCAGAATCATTAGCATAAGCCTCCTTTTCAAAAGGAATCAGTAAATAGGCCTGAAAATGACTACTTCCTTTAACCCTGAAATAAATATAGTATATCAAATAAGTAAAATAGAAAGGAATAATTAGCATCTCTAACTGCTGCCGAAAGTGAATTTTTTCATGATGAATAGTGACCTTACTTTCTTTTGTTTCCAGATTTTGAACTAGGATAAATGGCCATAAAGCCATGGCATTGACATATTTCCCTGCAAATATTCGTAAAATCAATGGTACTATAAGAATCATAGTTTAAACATACTTAAAAAGCCTTTTAAATGCCTATAGTTGAGGATTTCCAATAGACTGAATATATCTAGCGGTAGGTTAAGCTCTTTTGTTTTCTGACTAATAATGTCTTTGAATTTATCTATAAATTGGTCAGGATGCTCTAACCATGGTTGAACACTTTCTATAAACAACTTATGGGTAGTTTCATTTTTTTCATTAGGTAGATCAAAAATATAATCTTTCAAATCATTGACTTTCCCTTCAAAAAATAATTTTTTCGCTAAATCTTTTATTTCTTTACAGATTGAATCACTTAATGTATCCGAGGCTGAAAAGCTAGGATTCATTTCTTTTAGAATATCACGGATAATATCTAGAAGCATAGGGTCTCACTATCTTTTTTTAGAGCTATATACCGTAATTGGTATGATCATTTCTTCCAATGATATTCCACCATGTTGAAAGGAATCTTTAAAGAAATTGACGAATTGGTTGTAGTTATTCTGATAAATCAAAAATACATCTTCCTTCGCAAAAATATAAGAGGTACTCATATTGGCCTGCGGAAGACCTGCTTCTTCTGGTTTGCGTATGGCATAGACATCTTTTTCATTGAACTGGAGATTTTTTCCTGCCTTATAGCGAATATTAGTACTTGTCAATCGGTCTCCTACGCATTTAGAAGGCTTCATCACCTGGGTGGTACCATGATCTGTAGTGACTATGATATTGACATCTTTAGTCTGCAATTTTTTTATCAAGGAGAATAGACTCGAATGCTCAAACCATGAAACAGTAAGCGATCTGAATGCTTTTTCATCTTTGGCTAGCTCCTTCATGACTTCCATCTCCGTTCGTGAATGTGAGATCATATCCACGAAATTATAAACAATAGCATTAAACTGGTTATGTAGCAGGTTGGAAAAATCTTTTGTCAGTTGATTCCCGTCCTCCAAATGGATTATTTTATTATAACTATGCTTGATTGGATTTTTAAAATTCTTAGTAAGTTGGTGCGCTAAAAGCTCCTTTTCAAATAGGTTTTTACCACCTTCTTCATCATCGTTTTTCCAGAAATTTGGCAGTTGTTTGGATATTTCTAAAGGCGTCATTCCTGAGAAAATGGCATTTCGACTATATTGAGTTGCTGTAGGTAAAATACTAAAAAAAACATCCTCATCTACTCGGTTAAATAATTCGTCAAAATAGGGCTGAATCATTTTCCATTGATCATAGCGCAGATTATCTATGAGGATAAAGAAGGTGGGTTTTTCTTGCTGTATGAAGGGATAGACCTTCTTGCGAAACAAGGTATGTGATAGAGTAGGTGTATCCGCACTCATGGAGTTTTTAATCCAGTCTTCATAGTGCTTTATGACGAATTTACTGAATTCTATATTAGCTTCTTTCTTTTGCATTTCCATGATATGAAACATCTCATCCGAATTTGCATTATCTAGCTCCAGTTCCCAATAGACCAGATTTTTATATAACTCTACCCATTCATGATAGTCCGATACGGTCTGTATGGTCATGAAAAGTTTTTGAAACTCCTGTTGGTATGCTTGAGACGTTTTCTGTGTAATAAGTCTTTTATTATCTATCAGCTTTTTTAGTGTGAGAATAATCTGCTGCGGCTTGACGGGTTTTATGAGATAATCTGCTATCTGAGATCCAATAGCTTCTTCCATAAGGTCTTCCTCTTCATTTTTAGTAATGAGCACTATAGGAATAGAGTTTTTTACTTTTTTGATTTCTTGCAATGTTTCTAGTCCACTCAGTCCTGGCATAGATTCATCGAGAAATACTACGTCAAAATTTTCTTCCTGCACCTGGTCTAGAGCGTCTTGTCCATTGGATACAGCTACTACCTGATAGCCTCTATCTTCTAGATAGGTGATATGAGATTTTAAAAAATCCACCTCATCATCCGCCCATAAAATTCTAATTTTCTCCATATACTTGTGTCTCTAAAACTAAATATCCTGCGAAGATAACAATTATCAACGCAGGATATGTGATTGTAGTATATTAAAATAAATTAAGGTCCTTAAAGCTCTACTTTAATCTGATAATTAGCTTTGATTTTTATCTCTAATGTATCTGTTGTAGGGTTTAGTAAGACTCCTGTACATGCATAAGTAAATTTACCCTTTTCTTTTACGTAATCTTTGATATCTAAAGCAGTATTTACTGGTAAATTTAACTGAGATTTACCAGGTTAAAAAGGCATCAGGAGAAAGAATCCTGATCTTATCCGCTCTTACATCACTATGGGCGGTAAATGTACAAGATTTAACATTTTTAAAATTATTTGGAAGTGCTTTGGCTGGGGAGATTATTTCCATGTTCATTGAGTTTAGGGTCACGGATTTGATATATTTAGCTGCTAGTTAGGCATTTTTTTTCTTAATTTCAGCTTCGAAGTCTATAGTTTCATTCACACTTGAAAAACTAATAGATGATGCACTACCACTTGGTGGTACTTTTACGATTATAGCATCTCCATTAATACTAAAATTGGCAGATGCCAATTCCTTTAGCTTATCGCAACTGGACAAGAACCCTAAGACTCCTATTATTAATAATATTTTATCCATAAACTTTTTTTAGTTGCGTTACAAAGATAGTCAGCGCTATGTTAAAAAATAAAAAAAGTCTCCTATAGGAGACTTTTTTAAAACTTATTTATACGAAAGACCATTAATGTAGTTTAAATTTCTACATAAGAGAACTATTTAGTACCTAACTCCGCTCTATAAAAGCCTAGTACAGTTACATCTTTGTCCATTTCTTTTATGACTTGCTCTATTGTTTTTTTATTATCCTTAATATATTCTTGTTTCAAAAGGGTAAATTCTTTGTAGAATTTATTCAATGCTCCTTCTGCTATTTTTTCAAGAATATTCTCAGGCTTACCTTCTTCTATTGCTTTCTCTCTAGCTATTGCTTTTTCTCTTTCTTTCTGCTCTTCTGTGACAGAAGACTCATCTACGGCTACTGGCTTCATAGCTGTAATTTGCATGGCTAGAGACTTACCTAAATCAGATAATTCTTCACTAGCTTTACTTAAAGCTATCATAGCACCAGAACGATTATTATGGTTGTAGAAACTTACTTGTGGTCCTTCAATAGCAGCAAAGCTCTGAATAGAAATATTCTCTCCTATCACACCTACTTTTTCAGCGATTCTTTCCTGCACACTTATTCCGCCAAGATCAGCTGACAATAGAGCTTCTGTACTTGTGATTTTTCCTTTGATAGCTATATCTGCCACCGAGTTAGTGAATTCTACGAATCCATCATTCTTAGATACGAAATCTGTTTCACAACCCATCTGTAACATAACGCCAAAACTAGCGTCTGCATTTGTTTTTATGATAATACAGCCTTCATTAGCATCTCTTCCTGCTCTTAGTTCGGCTACCTTAGCTCCTTTTTTTCTCAAATAGTCTATGGCTCCGTCCATGTTGCCGCTAGCTTCTTCTAGGGCTTTTTTGCAGTCCATCATACCGGCTCCAGTGATATCTCTTAGTTTTTTTACATCAGCTGCGCTTATTGCACTCATAATTACATGTTTTAAAATGTGAATTGATTTACTATGTTTGAATAAAGAAATAGATATGTAAGTTCGCTGAACTGACCATATCTATTTCTTATCGTTTTAATTATTATTAATCTTCAGAGGGAGCCGACTCTACAGTAGGAGCCACTTCCTCTGCTTCAGGTGCTAAGTTTGCAGGCTCTATGTGAGTTACTTCTACCGTATTCTCTGCATTCGTTTCTTCTTTAGCTGTAGTTTTTTCTTTTCTACCTTCATTTATACAGGCAGCTAAATAAGTCACTATGTACTCTATAGATTTAGAGCTATCATCATTCGAAGGGATAGCAAAATTTACTTTGTTTGGATCAGAGTTCGTATCTACCATACCTAAAGTGTTGATTCCTAGTTTTTTACACTCAGATATAGCTATGTCTTCATGGAATATATCTACTACAAATACTGCCTGAGGAATTCTATTTAGGTTAGCTATACCACCTAGTACTTTCTCTAGTTTATCTTTCTGACGTGAAAGCATCAACCGCTCTTTTTTGGTGATATTTTTTACCGTTCCGTCCTTAAACATTTTGTCTATGTTCTGCATTTTTCTTACCGATTTACGGATAGTAGCGAAGTTGGTAAGCATACCACCTAACCATCTCTCCGTAACAAAAGGCATCTCGCAGCTCATAGCAGCTTTTTTCACGATATCTTTTGCTTGTTTTTTTGTAGCTACAAATAATACAGTCTTATCATTCTTAGCCATATTTCTCAATACATTGCCCGCTTCTTCTAGCTTAGCAGCTGTTTTATTAAGATCTATTACATGTATTCCTTTCTTTTCTGAGAAAATATAAGGAAGCATTTTTGGATTCCACTTTTTTCTTAGGTGTCCGAAATGAACGCCTGCTTCTAACATTGCTTTTTGATCTATCGATGCCATCTATATCTATTTACTTTGGTTGATTAAATAAGTTCAATTATACTATCTAGAGATTAACGCTTGCTATATTGTTCTCTCTTACGGGCTTTTCTAAGACCAGTTTTCTTGCGCTCTACTACTCTTGCGTCTCTTGTCATGAGTCTTTCAGCTCTAAGTGCTGGTTTGTTTTCTGCATTATCCTGCACTAGTGCTCTAGCTATAGCTAGTGTGATAGCATCGGTTTGTCCTTTGATTCCACCACCATTTACGTTGACACTTACATCAAAAGTATCCGCCATATCTAGTGTTCTAAGGGGTTTCATCAGCGCATCTTGCATGAACTGGAGTGGAAAATATTTTTTCAAATCTTTACCATTGATAGTGATTTTCCCACTACCCTTTGTTATGAATACTCGTGCTACAGAAGACTTTCTTCTGCCTACGGTAATAATATTTTTCTTTGTTGCCATTCTTTTATTAATGATAATTTATGAAATATGAATTAATCTAATTTAAATGTTACTGGCTTCTGAGCAGCATGCGGATGATCAACTCCTTCGAATAGGTGCAATTTCCTGAACATTTGCTTGCCAAGTGGGCTTTTAGGTAACATACCTTTAACAGCAGTTTCGATCATAGACTTTGGATTTTTTACATTTAAATCTTTAGCTATGATAGATTTTTGACCGCCTGGGTAGCCTGAATACCTCAAATATTCCTTTTGACTCCACTTATTACCTGATAAATGAATTTTGCCGCAATTTAAAATAATTACATTATCACCTGCATCATCATGAGGAGTGTATGAAGGCTTGTGCTTACCTCTTAGGATACTGGCTACTTTTGTACACATTCTGCCTAAAGTTAAACCTTGCGCATCTATTATATACCAGCTCTTTTGGTGCTCTCTCTTACTTACAAATCTTGTCTTATAACTTAATTGATCCACTTTATTATATTTTTAGTGTTATAATTTTTTTAGGAGTGCAAATATAGAAATTTATTTTCAATAAATATGTATATTTTTATTTTTTGGCCATAAATAAACTGATTATCAGTTTATTTATGGCCAAAAATATTTTTTACAATGTTTTTTATAAAAATAATGCCATTTCCTAGAAATTAGTTTATATTTGCCTTAAGGTTTTCTCGACGAAAGTCGGGATTAGTTTTGTTTTCATAGTATTTTGGAGCTTGGTTTAGACCAAGCTCCTTTTTTATATGTGCTTAACGATTTATAAGACTCAGCCTCATAGCCTAGTGCTTATCTTCGCACCCTTATGAAATTATTTTTTACCTTAGTTTTGATTAGTAGCAGCCTTTTTTCTCAAGAAAAATTTTCTGTGAATGGTCTGGTCTTTGATGAGCAGCAAAAGCCTATTTTATTAGCTACAATAAAAGTATTATCCAATGGAAAACTCATCACAGGCACCAAAACAAATAAGAATGGTGAATTTAGTTTAGAATTAGCCTCTGGCAATTATAATTTAGAAACTAGCTTCATAGGATATAAAGTTAGTAAGACGAATATCGCAGTGATGAATAAAGATTTAATCGTTTCCAATATTATTTTAAGATCGAATGTTTCTAAATTGACGGAAGTATTAGTGTCTGGAAATAAAAGCACCAAGGCATCTGCTATCGATAAAAAAGAATATAGTCCTTCTCAACTATTGAATGCTCAAAATGCTTCTGCGGCAGAGCTTATCAATGCACTACCTTCTATCAATATCGGAAATGATGGTGGGAATGTTTCTTTCAGAGGAGATGAGAATGTAGCGGTTATGATTAATGGAAAGATGTCTTCTCTCACAGGCCAAAATCTGAGTCAAATACCCGCTACCTCTATCGAAAAAATAGAAATCATCTCCGTACCCAACTCTAAATACAATAGCGAGGGTTCCGCGGGGATTATCAATATAGTTTTGAAAAATGCCAATGCCAATTTTAACGGTGGCTATATGCTAGGGAGTGCAGGGAATAATAATAAGTACAATGGACAAGTGGGATATAATTTTTCGAGAGGGAAATTGGCCATTTCATCTTCCTATAACTATACCTATAATGAATTCTTGAGCTGTGGATGGTCAAATAGAGAGTATTTATTAAATCCGGATCTAAATTCGTATAGACATATAAGCGATGGTGAACGAACTAAGCGCCTGCATGCATTTAGACTCGGCATAGATTATGAATTGGATAAAAGAAATTTGATTTCAGTCATGGGTAATGTAAGTAAGGACTGGGGAAGTGGATATTCGCTAGATAAGGATACATTTCGAACTAATACGAAAGCCTTGTATTCTATTTGGAATCTAGATAATAAGAGTCAGGATATCAATACATTGTATGATATCAATCTATCCTATCTGCACTGGATGCCAAATATGAAAGATAAGTGGACGGTTGAGTTCTCAAGATCTGATAATATGAATGATAATGTCAATACGTTTAATAGGAATTATGTTTTCGACCTTGGAGGCCCCAATGTATTTGCCACAAACTATCGTGTAGAGAATCTGCAGCGAAGACCCATTACTGCTATTCAAACGGATTATATACTCAATGTTAATCCAAATCATCAGTTTGAAACTGGACTCAGACTGGCGAATAGAGATTTCCGATTTACCAATGATTACAAAGAATTTGAAGTTTTAGTCCCTAAGTGGACGAATGATTTTCGTTTTGAAGAAAATGTCGTTAGTGGCTATGGTTTGTGGAGCAGCCAATGGACAGAAAAACTCAATTCAAAAATAGGATTGCGCATAGAGCAGACAAATACAGAGAGTTTTAATATAGATTCATCTCTATTTCAGAATAACTATTTCAATGCATTTCCTTCTGCCATGTTGCGGTATCAGTTAGTTAAAAGTCAATTTATAAGTGGCTCCTACAGTATGCGTATTAATAGACCTGGACCAGGCATGCTCAATCCACTGCAAGACGTCTCAGATCCTATCAGCAAACGATTAGGAAATCCTAAATTGCAGCCAGAGATTATTAATTCCTACGAACTGGGTTATGGAAATGATGTATCTAAAACGCTCTCATTCTCTACTAGTCTATACTATAAAGTCTCCAATAATGCCATCACGCGTTTTCTTAGCACGAATCCTGATGGCACTATATTCGTAACCATAGATAATATAGGAAAATCGACGTTTTCAGGTTGGGAATGGATAGCTAACTACAAACTGAACAAGCAAGTGAGCTTTAATTTTAGTTCAAATCTTTCCTACAATACCTTGAATTATACTACACAGACAGCTGTCTATGAAAGAGATTATATCAACTTGCAGGCGCGCGGTATCTTAAACATAAAACTACCATGGGAAATAGAAGGACAGGTCATTGGATTCTATAAATCTCCCTTGGAATCGCCACAAGGTTCCGTCCACTTTATGAGCAATGTGGATCTATCTCTCCGCAAAAAACTGTTTAATCAAAAAGCGAATATTATACTCACAGTCTTTGATATCTTCAATGACACCAAGTTTAGGTTAAATAATGCAGATGTCGATTTCCTAAATGAATTCGAGCGGAAGCGAGAGACACGTTATTTCACCCTCAGTTTTCGCTATAATTTCGGTTCAGAAAATACCAGCAAGAAGCCAAAAATAGAAAAGCTAGAACCTAGAGAGGGCGGGGGAGAAGGCGGTATGTAGTTAGAGTGGGCATTAGTCTGCAGTCAGTCGCAGTGGGCGGTCATTTGTTTATAGTGAATAGTCGCAGTGTCACTTAAAACTAAGAACTTAACATTTATAACTTATCACTTAAAACTTACTCTGTCAACCATTTCTTCCTTTCAGTAACGTATTGTTTATACCGATTACATTCAGGCGCATGTGCAC
>CANESS010000045.1 GCA_947441115.1 Saprospirales bacterium
TAAAAAGCTTTTTAAATAAACTGACCATGCCATGGAGCTTTATGAGAATCATAAGGCTCCTCATGGGAGTGTTTCTTATAATTCAGGGAATAGTTGCACGTCAGTTTATGGCGGTTGCTTTAGGCTCAGGCTTTGCCTTGTTGCCTTTGCTTAATCTAGGTTGTGGATGTGAAGGAAGTTAATGCGATATAAATACAGAAAATGGAAAATAAACTAGAAGAAGGGTGCTGTGTAGTAGCTTGTGAGCGACCACTGGATGCCCAGTATTGGGATGCTCAGTGGAAGTCCAATACTATAGGTTGGGATTTAGGAGTACCCGCCCCACCTTTAGTCGCTTTTATAGATACTATAGAAAATAAAGAAGCTAAAATACTCATCCCTGGATGCGGAAATGCTTATGAAGCCGACTATTTAGTTTCTAAGGGATTCACGAATATTACGCTTATTGATATTTCGGAAACAGCTAGCGCTATTCTCAATGAAAAATTCTTGAATCAAGATGCTGTAAGAGTTCTTTGCGAAGATTTTTTTGAATTGAAAGATAGCTTCGATATCATTATTGAGCAGACATTTTTCTGTGCGCTCCCACCCAGCATGCGTCAGCGTTATGTATGGAAAATGCATAGCCTTTTAAATGATCAAGGTATACTTGCTGGACTTTTATTCAATAGACAGTTTGATGTCAGCCCGCCTTTTGGAGGAAGTTCTGAGGAATATGAAAAATTATTTCAAACAGCATTTCACATAGATCAACTCTCCACCGCTAATAATTCAGTTTCACCTAGAGCCAATTCAGAACTATTTTTTTCATTTGTGAAAAACAATTCGGTCATGGTGAATTTATACTCTTTTGAAGGAATCACTTGCACGGGTTGTAAAAATTCGGTGACAGAGATTTATTCAAAAATTGAAGGAGTAAAAAATGTCAATATGAGTTCGGATTTCAAAGAAATTCTAATCGTATGTGATAAGGAAATTGATATGAAACTATTACAAGAATTGGTTTCGTATGAAAAAGATTATAAAGTAATAAGCTACTGAAAAAACTAACCACTAATATATGAACGATAAATTTCAAAACTTAATCAACTCAGACAACCCCGTATTGCTAGATTTCTATGCAGACTGGTGTGGCCCATGTCAAGCGATGAAACCCATCCTGGTCGATCTGAAAGAGCGGATGGGTGATAAAGCCATGATAGTGAAAATAGATACGGAGAAAAATCAAGACTTATCTCAATTTTTACAAATCCGAAGTATTCCCACATTGATGATTTATAAAAACGGTGAACAGGTCTGGAGACATTCAGGCGTGCTGGATGCCAATCAGTTAGAAGAAATCTTAAATCAAATCTAAATAATATATATGTTCGAATTTTTAAAGCAACCACTGCCATGGTATATTGCAGGACCCCTTATTGGATTGACTGTCCCAGTGTTATTAATCATCGGGAATAAAACTTTTGGCATTTCCTCTTCTCTTAGGCACATATGTGCTTCTTGTATACCAGGAGACATTCCATTTTTTAGTTACAATTGGAAAAAGGAGATGTGGAACTTATTTTTTGTAGCTGGAATTTTAATAGGAGGCGCACTCGCAAGTTTGTTTTTATCCAATCCGAATGAAATAATGATTCAACCTGAGCTACAAAATTATTTAGCTCAATATGGTATTCAAGATTTTTCTGGACTAGTGCCAAATGATTTATTCAATTGGTCGAATTTATTGACACTAAAAGGATTCCTACTCATGATAGTGGGGGGATTTTTAGTAGGCTTTGGTACTCGATATGCAGGCGGATGCACCAGTGGTCATGCCATCATGGGTTTATCTAATCTCCAATGGCCATCACTTGTGGCGACTATCTGTTTTATGATTGGGGGCTTCGTCAGTGCATGGTTTCTTGTACCTTTAATTTTATCCTTAACTATATAATAGTATGCAAACATTTAAAGATTTTAAAGATTCAGAATTAAGACACCAAGATTCCATCTGTGTCAATGAAAGTGAGAAGAAAGAAACTTTTGGAGAGAATTTCAAATACCTTCTGATCGGAATTGGTTTTGGAATCGTTTTCGTCAAGGCTGAAATAGTTAGCTGGTTTCGAATACAAGAAATGTTTCGTTTAGAATCATTTTTTATGTATGGAGTGATAGGAAGCGCTGTCGCTGTTGGTGCTTTATCTGTATACATAATTAAGAAATTAAAAGTAAAGACTATCAAAGGCGAAGAAATAAAAATTGAACCCAAAACATTCAATAAAGGACAGATATACGGTGGACTGCTCTTTGGTATCGGATGGGCTATGACAGGGGCTTGTCCAGGACCTTTATTTGCTCAGATAGGTTATGGTGCTTCTGTTATAATTGTGACTTTGCTCAGTGCTATAGCAGGAACATGGGTATATGGAAAATTTAGAGATTATTTGCCTCATTAATTAAATAAAAAAAAGTGAGGAATATTCCATTTGAAAAGTTAGGTTACATAGCTATGGTTTTAAAAACCATTAGCCATCCTATTCGACTCAAGATCATCGAAGCACTCGAAGATAAGGAGAAAATGAATGTGCAAGAGATCTCTAAATTCATCGGAGATCATGTAGAGCAATCTTTGCTTTCGCATCATTTGATCAAGATGAAAGACAAGGGTATCTTAAAATGCCAGAAAGAAGGGCAATTCGTCTATTATAAACTTCTGATACGAGAAGTGGTGAGTTTATTAGATTGTATGGAAAAATGTAAAATAAAGAAATAATTATGGAAGAAATTATAGGTTATACGCTAGCAGTGTTAGTAGGCGTTTCATTGGGATTGATAGGCAGTGGCGGGTCAATTCTAACGGTGCCTATTTTGGTTTATATCATGAATGTTGAACCTACCAATGCTACGGCATATTCTTTATTCATTGTAGGTGCGACCGCACTGGTAGGAGGGATAAAGAATGCTTTGGATAAAAATGTCGACTTTAAAACAGCACTAATATTTGGGTTTCCAGCTATAGCCGCTACTTATATGACTCGAGCTTTTTTATTGCCTCGTATTTCCAATCCTGTTTTCGAAAGCGGAACTTTTGCAGTGACCAAAGATATTTTTCTCATGGTACTATTCGCTATCGTGATGATATTAGCATCCTACAGTATGATAAAGCCAGGGAAGAAGGAAGAGGAAAATTTAGGCCCTATTAAATATAATATTCCTTTGATTTTTATAGAAGGAACTCTAGTCGGTATGTTGACGGGCTTGGTTGGTGCAGGTGGTGGATTTTTGATTATACCTGCTCTGGTTATCTTAGCACGCATATCAATGAAATTAGCTGTAGGCACTTCTCTTCTGATTATAGCGGCTAAATCTCTTATTGGTTTTACAGGCGATATGAAAAGTAATCATGCGTTAGATTATAATCTCATTTTTTCTTTTACAGGAGCATCTATTCTAGGTATGTTCTTAGGGATTTATCTCACCAAAAAAATTGATGGCACTAAATTAAAAATAGGTTTTGGCTGGTTTGTTTTAATCATGGGAGTATATATTATTATCAAAGAATTGTTTTTAAAATAAATAGTTTGCGCCTTTTCTTTTTTACAGCTTGTCTCCTTGGATCTCAATTCATATACGGGCAGAATTTTACGCAATTTTGGTTTAAAACTTCCTTACATTACCATATAGATTCAAAACTTTCTACCACTTTAGAATTGCACCATCGCACCCAGAGTATTTTGAGTGCAGAAAGTCCTTTCCGATACCCATTAAATAATGCCGCAAGGCTTTGGCTAATCTATAAACTGTCCAATAGGGAAACGATTAATTTTAGTCCTTATGCATTTTTTAGCAATTATTCACAGATGAAAAAGGAAGAGGATGTCATGCATTCAAATGCCAATGAACATCGAATTCATTTGCAGTATGAGAATAAAATGCCAGTGAGCAGTGCATGGTCTATGACTAGTAGGTTTAGTGCTGAGTATAGAATTTTTGAACGGAATCAAGATTTGTTTCGATTTAGAATTCGAGAGGGTTTAATTTACATAGTATCTAAGAATCTAAGTTTACAACTTTATGATGAGTTATTTCTGAATACGATCAATATAGAAAGGAGTCATGTATTTGATCAAAATAGGATTGGGTTTCAATTAAGCTATAATTTAGACAGACACATTAAATTAGATCTAGGTCACAATCTAATTCACGCATTACCCAGAAATGGAGAACTGGTTCCGACTAGTTTCATATTTTTGACTACATTCTATTATACTATCTAGTTCCTTACTGATGGAAGACTATAATCTATCATTTTAATTATTGCTATAAATTGATACATATAGATTATATTTGCTTATTAGATATAGTCTTATAAAAAAGGTAATGATAAAATACCCATAGGCATACACTAGCTGGAACAGTTACTAAATAATTCATATGAGATTAATATTTCTTATAGCTATTTTTCTATCCTCATGTGATAAGGAAGAGCAAGCTACTACTCAAGTGCCCAGTATACCAATAGCTTATAGGCAGACTAAAACAATTGCATATAATAGTATTAGTGTAGATGTCATAGTGGACAAGCCTGCTTTAAATGAGGTAGATGTCTTATTAGTATTTCACGGGACTGTTCTCTATGATACTAGCTTAATGACTGCTGCAAATAATACGCTAGATAAATTCAAAGGTATTCTGGACAGAAAAGATATGATGATAGTAAGTGTCATCTATCCACAAGAAAATGTATTGTTGGGAGATAATATTATTCAAGCCGAAGCCGCTCTGCTATGGATAAAAAACAAAGCAAATCAAGAATTGGGTATAAAGGTAAAAAAAGTTTTCTTAGGAGGGCATTCTCAAGGAGGTTACATTGTAACGAGACTGAATACTATGCACCAAACAAATGGCGTTATAGCAAATGCTCCAGGACCTCTTAA
This sequence comes from Saprospirales bacterium, assembly GCA_947441115.1. Classification (GTDB taxonomy): domain Bacteria; phylum Bacteroidota; class Bacteroidia; order Chitinophagales; family JADJOU01; genus CHPMRC01. The sequence continues at coordinate 4,920 of CANESS010000045.1, forward strand.
CCTTGTGTATCGATGTCAACTAGAGGAAAATGGGCAAATTCAATCTGGAGCTGTATGTAGCAAGCTGAAAAGTGTATACGGAACAACCACAACTAATTCAACTGCTTATTTTCAAAGGTCATTGTTGAATTTCACAAAGGGCTTCAAATCAGATATTTTATTTGTTCAAGGACTTAACGATGCCCCTATCCAACTATACTCTTGGCCAACTTTCAAACAGGACGTATCGAGTTGTACCAATTGCCAAAAAAGTCAGTTCGTAGAAATAGTAGGGGGTGAGCACGGATCTTTGTTTGAAAGTCCTCTAGCAAAGACTGAATTTAATACCTTTATTAATAGTAGGTAGATAATTTATTGTGCCTGTATTTTGCGCCATAGCCAAAATATAATCATATTCAAACCACTGGTGACCTTAGCACTATTTAGCTGTGATTTGTTTTAATTAGGAACCTATCAAACTCTCTCCCATCATTTCACTCGGCTTATCTATTCCCATCAAGTTTAAAATTGTAGGAGCTATATCTCCTAATTTTCCTGCCTTAATTTTTTTCTGTAAATTAGATACATATACTATCGGCACGAGATTCATGCTATGCGCTGTATTGGGACTGCCATCAGGATTGAGCATATAGTCAGAGTTTCCATGGTCTGCTATGATGAGAATGTGATAGTTTTTTTCTAGAGCTAGTGGTACAATTTCTTTTAAGCAAGAATCCACTGCCTGAGTTGCCTTGACGGCCGCCTCGAAGACTCCTGTATGACCTACCATGTCCGTGTTAGCGAAGTTGACCACGATAAAATCAGGTTGCGTATTTTTTAATTCTACTAAAAGTTTGTCTTTGATTTCATAGGCAGACATTTCGGGTTGTAAGTCATACGTAGCGACCTTAGGTGATGGAACTAAGATTCTAGACTCACCTGCAAATGGATTTTCACGACCGCCAGAGAAAAAGAATGTCACGTGCGGATATTTTTCCGTTTCTGCCATGCGCAGCTGTGATCTATTATTTTTAGCCAATATTTCCCCTAGTGTATTGACAATATTATCATTTCGAAATATCACGTGTACTTTTTCAAAATCTTTGCTATACTCCGTCATCGTCGTGTAGTGAAGGTTTAGCGGTTTCATATCAAATTCTTCAAATGCTTTTTGAGTAAGAACTTGGGTAATTTCACGGCATCTATCCGTTCGAAAATTGATGCAAATGACGGCATCTCCTTCTTCTATTGATTGAAAATGGTTTGTTTTGATAAGTTTGATAAATTCGTCCGTTTCACCAGCTGCGTATCTGTTTTCTATTGTTTCAATAGTATTATTTGTTTCTTCTCCCTGTCCTTTGGCTAATAAATCATAAGCAAGCTTGACGCGCTCCCATCGCTTATCTCTATCCATAGCGTAGTATCGACCGCATACTGAGGCTAGCTTTGTTTTTTTTGTGGAAAGAAATTCCTCTAAATTTTCTAAGAGACCTTTCCCACTTTTCGGATCACAATCTCTCCCATCCGTAAATGCATGAATGAAAATATTGTTCAGATTTTTTTCTTCGGCATAGTCTATAATCGCTTTGAAATGGTCAGTGTGACTATGCACACCACCATCAGAGTATAGCCCGATGAGGTGCAGTTTTTTATTGTTATCTAAACAGTATTGAAAAGCACTATTGAGTTCGGGGTTGTTTTTTAATTCTCCCGAAGTGATTGCTACATTAATTCGCTGCAATTCTTGATAGACAATTCTCCCTGCCCCTATATTGAGATGACCTACTTCACTATTTCCCATTTGGCCTTTAGGCAGACCTACTTCCTCTCCAAACGTAACGAGAGAAGCATGGGGATAGTTTGTTTGTAACTCATGAAAAAAAAGTGGACCAGCATTGTCTATCGCACTTCCTTTGATTTCATTTTCTTTTGCTGTGCCCCATCCATCCAATATGAGGAGTAAACATTTTTCATTTTTAATCATAACGCCACGAATTCACAAATTATTAATTTTTTTAGTCAATCCTACGAAGTAAATATACATTCCTTAAAACATATATTAATGAATAAAGCCAACAAGACCCAAAGTAAATTTCAAAGTATCAAATTGTCTCATAATCACATTAACAATTTTCAAATCAACTCATCAACAAATCATCACATCATCATTTCGCCACATGTACTATTCCTCTTATTTTTTTCACGACATATCGTTTGAGATTTTCATCTGCGAATAAAGTGTCGCCATAAATAATTTCATTTTTATTTTGAATCTCTACTTGACCATAGGAAATCATTTGTCTCATATTTTCTATCCAGATAATTTCTTGAGCCTTCAATATTCGTCCATCTATAGAGACTACCTTGACACTATCTCTCGCTTTCATCTGATTGGTCTTATGATCATGCTCCCCATACTTGGAGGTCATAGTGCTACTGATAGTTCCTAGGCTATCATATAGCTTGAGTATGATGCCGTCTGGAAAATATGTTTTAAATGATGTATCCTCCTGCTTCACCATAGTAGGCGCAGTCAATATGGCAGCTCGTGTAGCATTTTCAGAATAATTCACTTCTATGTTTTTTCCTACATCGGTGCGTGCATTCAGTTTGTCTTTTTCTATAATAGTATTTTGCAAATCATTGCTGCACGAGATACATAAACTCAAAGAAAATAGAAGAAATTGTTGCATTCGTTCTGTCCTAATAGGAGACGGAGATATACTTAATCAAATCTTTGACGTAGAAACCATTTGTCAGCAAAGGTAATAATCATATGAATACTCAAATAGTTTTCATATAGTTGGTTTTTTTGCCCACCAAACCCACGAATACCATATTCTGCACCGAGTGTGATATAGCCAATATTTCTACCGAAAACAGGTAAGGTTGCTCCCCCCATAAATTTAATATCATTCACTGTACCCTCAAAATTTTGTTCGCTCTTACCGAGTACGGCACCAGCTCTATAAGTCAGTCTATTGAAATACTTACGCGCATCTAAATCTCTGCTCATAAATGGCTTGAATTCCGCACCTAGATGAATATGCCAAGCGTCTTGTAAATTTTCATTAGTAAGTTTTGATCTAAATCCAGAGAAACTCTCTAATGTAAATTCGGCTCCTATGAGGGTCGTCTTATTATTGATCAAACTAGCACCTATGCCTAGCTTACTATATTTAGGTAGTTCTGTAGTAAAGCTAGAATCCTTCAAGATGACAAACTCTGTAATTCCTGATCTATCGAAAGCATTCTGCCTTCTTAGTTCGTTCGTACCATTTTTACTTAAGGCAGAGGTGTAATACATACCGAGAACTGCTTGCTTTTCTTTCGCTATTTTCCACTCATATTGCGCTCCAAGGGTGTATTGAATGCCAAATTCTGAAATGATATTTCTATTGACGAGTCGAGGTATGTGCGTAGAATCCGGAAATACAATGTCATTCGTGTGTTCTGTCTGTCCGAATACGAATCCTAAATTAGCACCTAGCTTCAAATTTTTTATTCGAAATCCTGTACCGATATAGGCTTGATAGGTATTGCCGAACCCTTTTAACTGATTGGAAAAACTGCCAAACGTATTGTCAACGCCATTTTTTCGAATACTATAATCCGTACTCGCATTTCTTAGAAAGCCCATACTCAATCCACTTTTGCCCGGAGTGAGAGGAAACAACATAGAAAAATGGTTTATGCCCAGTCCACCAGAACTATTTGAGCTATCCTCCACATGGTAGATCCCCGAGATGCTATTCGCTCCTACCTCTACAGCAGTTAAGGTGGCGTCTGCATAGCTGGCTGGGTTTTGAAAATTGGTGGTGAAATTGCCTACATAGGCAGCAGAGAGTTGCCCCGCAAATCTATTTTGCGAAAAAATACTAGAATTTAGCCTTCCTATATCTGAAGCAGAAGTGATACTTCTATACTGAGAATAGGAACTTTGGTAGATAAGAACTAGGGTAAAAAAAAGTGCTAAAAACTTATTCATTGGATAAAAGTATTTCATTTAAGCCTTTTAGGGTAAAATGATTATCTGCAAATATCTTATAATTTAGTTTATTTTCAAAGAATTGGGTGCCCCCGCCAGTCATAATAATGTTTAAATTATCGTGGAGTGCCTGATATTGCTCTATTCGCTTGTCTATTTCAAAGAGAGCTCCTAAGATAATTCCGCTCCGTATGCTAGATTCTGTGCTATTTCCCACTAGTTCACCTGTCTCAGTTTCGGATAAATCTATGAGAGGCAGTTTGTCCGTATAGTCATGAAGACTTTTCGCTCTTAGAATCAAACCTGGTGATATAGAACCACCAAGGAGTGTTTTATGAAGGTCTATTAGCGTAAAGGTAATACAGCTGCCCGTATCTATAATTAAATTTGTATGTGCAGGGAATAGTTGATTTGCATACCAAGCATTGATAAGTCTATCCGCTCCTAGGCTTTTAGAGGTCGAATAGGCGTAGTGGATTTCAGGAAGCATGTCGGCATCAAAGCATATCTTTTTTACGGCAGTAAACTCCTTCCACCAGTCGATGCTCATATTGCCAGAGCCAGCTATAATAGCAGTTTCAACATTTATGGAATTTAATCTATTTAAAATGATAGTAGAATCACTTTCTATCAGCAATTCTACTAACTCCTTCTTTTCAAAGAATGCTAATTTCGTATTGGTATTGCCTATTTCTACAACTAAGTTCATTTCTTATGGTCTTGATAAATATAATAACCTGCGGCTAGAAGATGCAAAGCGCCCATCGTGAGTTGCACTCCAGCAGCTACAGTAGCAGCGCCTAGCGCCTTATAGAGCGGGATGAAATAAAAATAACAGCCAAGTGCGAGAAGGACCCCTAGAGATACAATGATAATAAGTGTTTTGAACCGACTGGTAGCAGTGAGATAAGAACCAAAAACATACATCCAGCCAATGCCGAGCGCACTCCATGCATGCGCTTTGAATACCTGTATGTCATAGTATGAACTGGCAGGGTAGAGTTTATGATAAATTTGTTCGCCGAATAACAAACATATGAAAATAAAACCGAGGGACAGAATGGTACTCAAAAGGAAAGAGATAAAAACCACTTTTTCTATATAATCATATTTTTTCTCAGCATAGTGAAAGGCAATGTTAGGAAGAAGAAATACACTAAGCAGGGCTAAGGTATTATAGGCGCTATCGACTATTCTATTGGATAGGGCTATGCTGTGACATTGCAAAAGGCCATCGCTTAATAAATTGCCCAAAAGCACACTGCCAATACGCGAATAAATAGTCATAAGTAAGACTATGACTATTAGTGGCCAACCTTCTTTGATTATCTGCGTGAGCTGACGGAGGGAGAATGTGTCTATTGAAAAAGAAATTTTATGCTTTAAAAACCAGAACACTATACTAAAACAAAGACCATAAGCTAGAATGTGAAAGCCAATAAAATGTAGCAAAGAAATATTAGAACTATATGAATTCCAATGTAATAGTCCGCCGCCTAGAACAATGAGCACAACTCTATCAAAGCTGCTGAGAAAACTATCTAGCCTTAACATCTGAAGTCCCTGCACAAAACTGCGAAGGAATTGATATAAGGAAAAGATGAGAAATTCCAAAGCAATGAGAAAAAAAATGAAGCTATGTGCTAAGGGCCAATCTTGAAATAGGATATAAGCAGAAACTAAAGCTAGATAGCATCCAATTAATATAGACTTACTAATCCAGAGTTCAGCGTTGTATACCTTATAGCCTTCTTTTCGCTCTGATATAGATTTGACAGCATAATTATGTAGACCAAAATCAAGTATAACAGAAAATATGTATATTAGTTCAAGATGGCTAAAGTATAGGCCATATTCTTCTTTTGGAAGAATATTCTGAAACTGTCGCTCTATCAAAAATACCCATATAGGCTTTATTGCAAAATTGATAAAGACAAGAAGCGAGACGTTCTTAAAGTACTGGGTGAATTTCACTGGATAAAAATAGCATATAGTGAATAGTGTAGACTGAAAATTATTTTTTACCTTTGCCCTTTATTCTTTTTATATGACTACTATCAATCAATTCAATTTCAAAAATTTTAGAGCACTTATCCGTGTAGACTTTAATGTTCCTCTTAATGATCAACTAGAGATAACGGATGACACGCGTATTAGAGCGGCTTTGCCTACGATTCAGAAAGTACTAAAAGATGGCGGCGCGGCTATTATTATGACCCATTTTGGCCGTCCTAAATCCATTTTGCAATCTGTAAAACTAGGTGCAGAGGATAAATATTCTACCCGCCACCTCTTAGATCACTTGGGAAAATTGCTAGATAGACCTATCCAATTTGCAGATGATTGTGGCAGTGAGGCTAGCTATAAGTTGGCAAAAAACTTAAAGGCAGGAGAGGTCCTATTGCTTGAAAATACAAGATTTTATGAAGAAGAGACGAAGGGAGACGAAGAATTTGCGCAGATGCTAGCCACGCTAGGAGAAGTATATGTTAATGACGCCTTTGGTTCAGCGCATAGAGCTCATAGCAGCACTACGCAGGTAGCTAAGTATTTTGCTACAGATAAAAAAATGTTTGGCTATCTTATGGAGGCCGAAGTAGTAAATGCTGAAAAAGTATTGCATCAAGCCAAGAAGCCATTCACCGCTATCGTAGGGGGCGCTAAGGTGAGCGATAAAATATTAATATTAGAGAATCTACTAAATATAGCGAATGATATTATAATAGGTGGGGGAATGGCCTATACTTTTTTTAAGGCTCAGGGAGGTCAAATAGGCAAATCACTTGTAGAGGATGACAAATTAGATCTAGCTAAATCCTTATTGATGAAGGCTAAGGAGAAAGGAGTTCAAATTCATCTCCCAGTAGACAGTGTGGTAGCAGATAATTTCTCTAATAATGCGAATATCAAGACAACCAATTCTGATAACATAGTAGATGGCTGGATGGGTTTGGATATCGGGCCAAATGCTATCGATGCATTTTCGCGGGTCATACTAGAGTCTAAAACTATCCTATGGAATGGGCCTATGGGGGTATTTGAAATGACCAACTTCAGCAAGGGAACGGAAACTATAGCCAAAAAAGTAGCAGAGGCTACCTCGAACGGAGCCTTCTCTCTCATAGGTGGCGGAGATAGTGTCGCTGCTATTAATCAATTTCATCTCAATGACCAGGTAAGTTTTATCTCCACTGGTGGAGGGGCAATGTTAGAATATTTTGAAGGAAAGAAATTGCCAGGAATAGAAGCCATTAAAGATGCGAGTGATGAGGTACCACATGGTTCTAGATAACATTATAATTTAGAAAGTGAGCTATTAAGAAGTTAAGGTAGATTAAGATTGAGGAAAGAACTCTTAAAGTTTCTTATTGCCTTAATGGTGAATATATAATAAATTTTTAAAATATGATGACCCACACAGCACTAAAACAATTATTCTTAACCGCTCTGATACTAGGGCTATCGCTGTTGCTATTTACTAATCTCTACTTCCTTATTGATGCTTTGCTGGGGTCCGTTATTTTATCTATTTTGAGCGTAAAGCCTATA
>CANESS010000046.1 GCA_947441115.1 Saprospirales bacterium
AGGAAACGCTTATTTTAAAAATAAAAACTTTGCTCATGCTGTAGCGAATTATGAAAAATCCTTACGCGAAAATTACAACCAAGAAGACGTTAAATTTAACATTAAAGTTGTAAGAGCTAAACTAGGCCTAGATACTGAAAATAAAATATTATTTACCAACGACTACCTTCGTAAAGTTAGTTTTCTTTTATCAGAATTTATACTTAAACTGCTTATCATAATTTTATCTTGTCTACTTTTAGCCTATAATATTTATCGATTTTTTAAAGGGGATTTGAAGTTTGGTTTTCTTAAAAACTATCTCTTTGCCTTTACACTTGTTCTGCTATGCCTGTACTTTTTACAGGAAAAATTTAGGCAGGAAAAGGGATTTGCAATTATTTCTATAGAATCTACAGGATATGAGAATATGAACCTTAAAGGCGAGTCTAAAGCACTACGGATAGGCGAAATGGTGAAAGTCTTGGATGAAATTGGTGAAACGATACAAGTAGAAGCGGAGAATAGTAAGCACTACTGGATTCAAAAGTCAAGTATAATTTCTATTTAGCATTTTGATTTCATTAAAAGAATTTAAACGATTTCTTCGAGTACTAAATATTCGAGGTATAAAAGAGCAAGCCATGGACATTGGATAATTAAAAACGAACTTAAAAACCAATGTTGGAAATTGTGGCATTCGGCGGTTTCTAAATGGGATGGCTATCTTCTTCCCTGTTGCTTTGACAAAGATGCAAATTACAAAATGGGCAATCTCTTAGAGAATGATCTCGATGCCATCTGGCATAATCAGGCTTATATGCAATTCAGAAAATCAATTCTTAAATCTCAAAAGGAAATAGATATCTGCAAAAACTGTAGTGAAGGAACTAAGGTTTGGGAAACAGTTTAAATTTTTTTTCTTTAAATTGAAAATTTTTGTCCCACTAATTTAAATTAGATGTTTTATATTAGGCTAAATGTCTAAGACAATAATTCTTATTATGCTTTTTGCCAAATTTGGTTTTGGACAAGAAAATATTATAATTAATTTTCGGCCGTTAACTATAGAAGATTATGATCTTTTTATAAAAGAAGTCCTAGAGCAAAATGGTTATAAGGTTAAGATAAATTATAATGCCGACTCTACAGTGCGAAGTGGGTTAACTCTTGACTATATGATTGCCAATAGGAAATTTGGAGGAGTATTCGACACTATAAGCTTTCAATTATTCAACAACAAAGATCTAGTAAGAAATTATGAGAAGAAACTATCAATTTTTACAATAGGTAAGAAACCTCAAATTATTAATGGTCTTAACGAAGTTTTCAATCAAGTTTTCTCGCATACAAATTCTCTTACCAAAAAGAAATCCGGATACTGGAACATACCATTTACTATTTTAAAACTTGATTCATCTTCATATTATATCATAGCCAAAGCACCAGGAATGTATAGCCAAAAGGAAGTTGAAGAAGCATTCTTCAATATGTCTAAGAAATATTTTGAATACTTTTCATATTATTCAAAAAGTATAGGTTATAACTATTCAGCACCAGGCCCTATTGTAACATATCATAGTGCATATATGGTAGGAGGTATTATTACGCGCAATGAAAAAAATGAGATATTAAAAATGGATATTGAACCAAAAATGCTTGATCACCTAATCAAACTAACGGCTCATTTTAAACATTAAAATTTCTTCTAATCCTCCCAATAAACCCTCTGTACACGATTCGAAATAGAGGTCAATATTTCATACGATATAGTATTCGCCTTTGCGGCTAGGTCAGCAGCGGAGATATGCGCACCTATCAGTTCTACCTCATCGCCTTCTTCTATATTTTTACAATCTGTGATATCGACCATAATCATATCCATGCAGATATTACCTATGGTTGGCGCAAATTGTCCTTTGATATAGACCTGTGCTACGCCATTTCCAAAATCTCTAAAATAGCCATCAGCATAGCCTACATTTATAACGCCAATGCGAGTATCTCGCGACGTCTGACCTTTTCTAGAATAACCCACCGTATCACCAGCAGAAACAATTTTTATCTGGGCTATACGGGAGATGAGGGAAATAGCATTTTGCAGTTGAGATTGGAGAATACCTGTGCTATCAAAACCAAACAAACCTATCCCCAGGCGAACCATATCCAGTTGATGCGAAGCATGTCTGATAATACCCCCCGTATTGAGGACATGTTTCTTGATTTTATAACCTAATGCACTTTCTACCTGAAGAGCTAAACTTTGAAACCTAACGAACTGCTCCTCTGTAAAGGTATCTAATAGAATATCATCGCTTGCCGCTAAATGAGTCATGAGATAGTGCACATGAATCCAATCATTAGACTTTAAAAGTTCTATAACCTCAGGCAGTTCCGTTTCAGTGACTCCTAATCGATGCATCCCAGTCTCTAATTTGAGATGAATATTTATCTCTGGTTTCTCGGATTCGTTACCCAGTTCATCGATAATTTTTTTTAAGATCGCCAAGCTATATATCTCTGGTTCTAGTTTATAATCAATCAATTTTCTGAATGCATCTACCTCTGGGTTCAGAACCATTATAGGTTTTTGAATGCCCACATTTCGAAGCTCTATACCTTCATCGGTATAGGCTACAGCATAGTAATCTACTTTCTGATTTTCAAGCTGCTTGGCTACTTCTGTGCTACCTAGACCATAGCCCGATGCTTTTAGCATGAGCATCACCTTAGTATCCTTATTTAGATTTCTGGTACAAACAGTCAAATTATTCTTAAGGGCATTTAGGTGGACTTTTAGATAGGTAGTATGTGTTTTCTTACGATACTGCTGCACTATTTTCTCAAGCTGAAATGTTCGAGCTCCTTTTACCAATAATATCTCTCTACTAAATGCCATTGGCTGCTGCTTCAAAAGGAACTCCTCTGTAGTGGAATAGAAGGATACATTATCTGCATCGACCTGGGAAAAAAGGTGTTTATGACTCTGATAAGAAGATCCTATAAAAACCAAATGGCTAAACTTTTTGCCATGCAATATTTCGGCTATTAGCTCCATGGTTTTTGGGCTCGTATCTTCTATTTCAGAGAGAATGATAGACTTCTTAGCAATAGAAGATTGAGAAAAAAGGTATTGCACAGCTATTGCCAAAGATTCTATATCGGCATTATAGGTATCATTGATTAAGGTTATGTCTTGGAGCCCTTCGATAAGCTCAAGGCGCATCTCCAACTGTGACAAATCTGAAAATCTTGGAATATAATTTTCTAATGATTCCCCGAGTATGAGTATAGTCACCGCGCAGTTAATCATATTTTCTACATAAGCATTATCCGTATGCTTTAGAGCTAGGTGATAGTCCTTGGAGCCTTGGCTAAGACAAATTAACTTCTTTTCAATATCCAATTTAATCTTGATATCTGACTTTTCATCCATCCCCCACCGAATCAATTTCAATGCTGGATTTTTTTGAATTAGTTCTTTAAATGCATTAGCGAATTCTAAAATGAGATCTTGTTTAACAATGAGTTGTTTTGCGTGATAGAATAGCTTCAATTTTTCATTTAATTTAGCTTCTTTATCTTTAAAATTTAGCTGATGCGCATCTCCTAGATTAGTCAAAATACCAATGTCTGGCCGTACAATCTTCTCAATAAGGGTCATTTCATTTGGCTTAGATATCCCTGCTTCAAATATGGCTAATTCGTGCTTATCATTTAATTCCCATACAGAGAGAGGAACTCCTATCTGAGAGTTATAGCTCTTAGGACTTTTACAAATAGAATACGTTGCAGTTAATAACTGAGATAGCCATTCTTTTATAATGGTCTTTCCATTAGAGCCTGTAATACCGATAACTGGCAGCTTATACTCACTTCTCTTAACGGCTACTATATCTTGCCAAGCAGATAGGGGGTCATCTACAAAGAAAAAGTAAGCATTATGATAACTCCATTGTCCTTCATATTTTTTCTGAACTAGAAAGACTCGCACACCGCGTTCGTATAATTCGTCAATAAAACAGGTGCCAGACACTCTAGAACCTTCCAAAGCTATAAATAACGTGCGCTCCGGATAAAAAATAAGCCGACTGTCCACTACAAGTTTATCTAACTCATGTGCTGGAGAATTATCAGGTAGTGTCTGATTCAAAATTAAGGCTAAATCTCGAAGAGTAATGTTCATGTCAGTGCAAAGTTAGGAGATTTTGAATTTATACCCAAATTAATCATTAGAAAAAATTAATTGCCAGAATAGCTATAAAACAAACGCCGTAAATAAATAAAGTCGTTGATAAGATAAATAGTGAATTGTATAATGAAGCCTAAGTGAATAACTCATACTTCGAGTTCCTAATATCATTTGTTTCATTTTTTCCTTAGAAAAAACTATTAGACCAAAACCAATTAAATAAAGTGATAAAAGAATTTCATCTGACACATTTGTCGGCAAGTTTGTATACATCTTATGCCCCATAAAAAAGGAGGATAAAGCAAAAATATTTATTGTCAATTGAATATCTTGACTAAAGAATAGAATGGTCAAGATTAAAGCTATTAGAATTACAAAGACGCCTGCCCTTTTCCTGGCAAAGTTTAATTACATAAAATTAATTAGTAATGCTAAAGTAGATAGGAAATTGCACTAATGCCTACATCAAAATTAATTTGGACACCCACTAATCCAAATTTATAATTAGAACTGGTCCAAATTTTGATAGAGATCACATATTCTCTAATTTTTGAAGATTCGGATAAAAATCAAGGTATGGAGTCATCATTCATGATGATAAGGTAAATGATTCAAAATAGCATATCCTCTATACAACTGCTCTAGGAAAATAAGCCGTATCATTTGATGAGTATAGGTCATCGAAGCTAGTGAAATTTTTTCGTCTGCTCTATCATAGACCATTTGGTCAAAGCCAAAAGAACCCCCAATGATGAAAACGATGCGTTTCCTTCCACTGATTTGCTTTTTATTGATAAACTCAGAAAAGTCATAGCTAGATTCAAATGCCTTTCCTCTTTCATCAAGAAGTATAACGAAATCTGAACTCTCCAGATGAGTCAGAATAATTTCTGCATCGATTTTTTTTGATTGCTCTGCCTGCTCGCTTTTTTTCTTAGGTACTAATTCTAGCCATTCATATTCACAGAAATGTTTTATCTTTTGACTATAATGTTGAACTCCTTCTGCTATAAATGCTGGAGCAGATTTGCCGATACCAATAACTTTTATCTTCATGACTATAGTTTTAGTCTAACACCAAAATTGATAACTAAGCCATCTAAAGGGGCCCATACTTCTGTAAACTGAGGAGTATTGTTGGGCGCTGATATGATCCTACCATTAAGCGTTTGTCTGAAGTCAAAAATATTTTCTATATTGCCAAAAAACATCCATCTATCAAGATACCGCTCAACCATTGCTCCGAAAGTAATATAGTCCTGCGTATAGCTGCCATTGGATAATTTTTGTGAACTTTTATATTCATAATCTACTCCCAATCTCCATTGACTTGGCAGAGAATACAATACATCTCCTTTGATACTATGTCTTGGAGTCAACGTAAATTCAGATTCGATTCCATTCGCTTGTATCTCTGCATCAGTATATGTATATCCTAGGAAAAAAGTAAAGTCATTGACTCCTAATTTAATAAAAGACTCCGCACCTTTGCTTGTCACTATGCCATCTATATTTTCAAAACTCAACGTATTGTTAGGGTTGGTTTTTAATTGTAATGAGTTTGTCAATGCAGTATAAAAGAACATTTGATTGAGTGTAAGGAAACTGTGGTCACTTAGAGTCAACTTATACCCAATGTCAGCATTAGCTCCATAAGATTCTTCAGACCGAGTTTTATCTCGATTTATAGCCAGCACATTTTTATATCCTACTATTTCTGCTTCTTGATTAAATATACTTGCATTTCTATAACCCATTCCGCCGCCTATTCTAGTCGTTAGGCGATTAGTCCATTGAATAAGCGCAGAAAGTCTAGGTAGTATATAAATCTTATCATTCAGCACATAATCTGCTCTTAAACCACTTTCTATGGATACTTTTTTACTGAGATCAAAAGTATAATTCGTAAATCCACCAATAGTTTTTCTATCTTCATCTCTAGGACTCAGATTCACTTGGGCTATTTCAGAAAAATGGTCTGTATAAAAATTGAGCCCTCCTATCAAAACATTTTTATTTTTTTTCTGTGTAAATGAAACTTCGGAAAAAGAGGATGTTTGATTACCGGCGAACTTATACTCACCTTCTGTAAATGAAGGAAAGATTAATAAATCTCTGTGGAAAAAATTAAAAGAGTTTCTGAAAAATATTGTTTGATTATTATTTAGTTTGTGTTCAAACATAGTCTGGCTCGTGACTCGTTGACTTTCATTTTTTTCTTTATAAAAATTATTAGGCGTAAAGGTTTCACTTTTCATTAGGGACATATCACCGCCTTGCCTCGTCTCTGTGGTTAGGGAAGCCGATAGGCTCAGTATGTTTTTTGGATTTATATAAAAGACTACTTTCGGATTTAAATTGTACTTTAAGAGTTTAGGCAAATCTGAGAATCCATCCCTATCTGCGTCATAGGCATTATGTGTATTTCGCTGTGCTAATAGGGTAAATCCTATATTATCTAGGCGACGCGAATTAAACACATTTATATCCAACGCTCCGACTTGTGACATATTGAGATGCAGGATAGTTTCATCGACCATAGGTTCTTTTGATATTAAATTGATCAAGCCAGAAATAGCACCACCTCCATAAAGCGTAGAAGCTCCCCCTTTAATATATTCTACTTGGCGTAAATCAAGGGGTGGAATTTGCATAATACTTAAACTTCCAGAAAACCCTCCATAAAGAGGAAAGCCGTCTTTTAAGATCTGAGTATATCGTCCATCTAATCCTTGAATACGCACATTGGCGGTATTAGATGTAGCAGAGGTCTGCTGCACTTGTATCCCTGTACTATGCGATAAAAGATGGGCAACTTTCGACGGATCCATAGTAGTCGCTTCGTCTATTTCTTCTGTTAAAACCTCCACTCGTGTAGGAGTCTTGGCTATACTTCTATTCGATCGTGTTCCCTGTATCACAATCTCATGTGACTCATAGGTCTTTGAATGGAGTGATACGGTGAGCGTTTCATTCTCAGCAATATCCACCTCTTTCCGCACAGGTTCATACCCGAGATAGCTAAAGCTAAATTTATGTTTGCCAAGAGGCAATTTCGAGAACTTTGCCAAACCATCTTTCAGAGTATTAGCTTTTAAATTCAAGTCAATGACTATAATATTAGCTCCAATTATTTTCTCTCTGGTTATACTATCTATAATCACTACAGTGATATCAGCTTGAGCTGATAATATAGCACTGCATAAGGCCAACTCAGCAACTAAAATAGACTTGATAGCTATACTCTTGATTATAGATTGCAAATTATCAACAAAGTTAATAATAATTTTACGACTAATCCTTTTTAGTATAGCAGGTTAAATAAAACCTTATACCATAGATATTCTGTAAAAAGTTCCTAGTGCTGAAAAAAGTTATAGCAAAAACCGAACAACTGATAAAATTTACACAGAAGACTCTGATGGCACTGGTGGTGGACTAATTTGGCTTTGAGTATAATTTTTAAAGATAAAATCCACCATTAAGGATTAACATAAATGTATAACATAGCTTGTAATTATAAATAAGGAGTCCATTTTGACTCCTTTCAAGCTCTCGCTGCTGGATCCCGCACGTGCGGGACTCTAACCAACTGAGCTAATTCTCCCGTCAATACAAAATCTGGATTTATAAGTTTGTCAGTCAACTTTTTCGTCTTTTGTTTTTTAATAAATTTTTCTAGCTTCATAGCTTCGGCTCGTTCTTCTGAAGCCTCAAATACCGCCGCTAATTTCCAATTGTCATACTTGCCGGTATATTTATCCGATTTATTCTCATTATGCTGAATAATACGTGACCATGGATCTTCCGAATAACCCGTATAATACTTATCTGCCGTCTCTGAATAAATGATGTATATATAAAACATGATACTGAATTTTAATAAAAAAGGAGCCCTTTTAGACTCCTTTCAAGCTCTCGCTGCTGGACTTGAACCAGCGACCCTCTGATTAACAGTCAGATGCTCTAACCAACTGAGCTAAGCGAGATTTTATCTCTTTTTTTCTACTCCCTTTTCCCCCACTGATTAATCCCGCACGTGCGGGACTCAACCAACTGAGCTAAGCGAGAAAGTGCTCTTTTTCAAAAGCGAGTGCAAATATAAAGGAATTGGTATATTTGCAAACTTTTTTTTTACAATTAAAATAATTCATTTAAAATGAGCATACTAGTAGTAGGAACTATGGCATATGATGCTATAAAAACTCCTTTTGGACAGACTGATAAGATTATAGGTGGCGCTGCCACGTATATCGCCTATTCAGCATCTTATTTTCATAAACCTATCAATTTGGTATCGATAGTTGGTGGTGATTTTGATTTTCAAGAGATGGAGAATCTAAAAGCTAGAGGTGCTGATGTGACAGGAGTAGAGGTAAAGCAAGATGGGAAGTCCTTCTTTTGGAGTGGAGTATATCACATGGATATGAATACGAGAGATACTTTAGTAACAGACTTGAATGTTTTATTAGAATTCAATCCAATATTACCTGAAGCATATAAAACTAGTGATTACGTACTATTGGGAAATATTGATCCAGACCTTCAAATGAAAGTGATAGATCAGATGTCTTCAAAACCTAAATTAGTCGTACTAGATACGATGAATTTTTGGATGGATATAGCTTTAGATAAATTGAAAGCAGTCATAGCTAAGGTAGATGTGCTAACTATTAATGATAGTGAAGCTAGACAGCTATCTGGCGAATATTCATTGGTCAAAGCAGCAAAGAAAATTTTAGCTTTCGGACCCAAGTACTTAATTATAAAAAAAGGCGAAAACGGAGCATTATTATTTCATGAAAACAACATCTTTTTTGCTCCAGCTTTACCTTTAGAAGAGGTTTTCGACCCGACAGGTGCAGGAGATACTTTTGCAGGTGGCTTTATAGGTTACATAGCTAAGACAGGAGATACTTCGTTTGACAATATGAAACGAGCCATAATTTATGGTTCAGCTATGGCTAGCTTCTGTGTAGAGAAATTCGGAACTGAGAGACTAAAGGAACTAGATATAGAAGAAATACATGATAGAGTAGAAGAATTTGTGAGTTTATCCCAATTCGACATCAGTATTGAAGAGTAAAAATATATCTGCAAGTACGACTATCGCTGCGTTGAAATATACGAAGAGGAAAGTCCGGACAGCACAGAGCGGTCTACTACCTAACGGGTAGGTCTCGCAATTCAAACCTGCGAGAATGGAAAGTGTCACAGAAAATAACCGTCTCATCAATTTATTGATGAGATAAGGGTGAAAACGCGAGGTAAGAGCTCACGATCTGATTGGGCGACCAACCAGAGGGATAAACCCTAGACGCTGAAAGACCAAATATATCTTGTATGAGGCTGCTCGTCTCGCTCCTGAAGATGAAAGTCTAATGGAAATCAAGAAGGGTAGGTCGTTAGATCTCGTCAGTAATGACGAGACTAGATAAATGATAGTCGTCTGGTCAGAAATGACTGGATTACAGAATCCGGCTTAGGTATTTGCAGATTTTTGTATTTATAACCAAGGTTTAGACCTTTTTTTTTCTAAATTTGCTAACTTTAGACTTTATAAATGATTATGTGGGAAGAAAAAAACAACTTATTAACTAAAACTTTTGAATTCAAAGATTTTCAAGAAGCCTTTAGTTTTATGACCAGAGTAGCTTTTCTCTCGGAGGCAATGAATCATCACCCTAACTGGTCTAATGTATATAATAAAGTAACTATAGATCTCACTACGCACGATGCTGGGAATATAGTAACTGAAAAAGATAGAAAATTAGCTGAATCCATCGATAAAATATAAACACTCTTACGTTAACATGAAGCGATTATTACTTTTAATATTATCATTAATCCTCACGGTGGCTTCTCAGGCCCAGATATCCTATTTCTTATCTAATAAATTCTGGAGACTGAAACAGGCGACTATCAATAGCCAAGAGCACAATCTAGGAGGGAACTCAAATGCTCCTACGCTGCAGTTTAGTGGCGGAAGTATTAGAGGAAATGGCGGTTGCAATGCATATCACACGAAATTTACCATCAATGGAAATTCGCTATATATTGAAAAAGTCATGTCTACTCGTATGGCCTGTAACGAACTTTCCCTCGATGAATCTGAGTATTTTAATGCATTGGCTCAGAGTCATACCATAGAGTATGAAGAAGGCGCTGATGAATTTAGACTTATCAATACGAGCAACGATGTATTGGTCTACTATGCCCAATTTGCGAAGGCTCAAAGTACATATAGCCCCCCTCCTGCTAGAAGAGAGACAGTGAGTAGAACATATAGAGATGAAGTTGAATATATACAACCAAAGCTCTCAAAAAAGCAACAACAAAGAAAGGCCTTATTAGAGAAAAAGCTCAAGAAGAAAAAACTAACTAAAGCCGAACGCAGAGAGCTTATAGTTTTGCAATCGAAGACAAAAAAAGGAAAGATCTCTAAATTTAAACGTGGGAAATTAGTAAAAGAAAGGAAAGGACATGGTGGTAAGAAAGTTAAATCTAGAAAATCTAAACGTGAAAAGGGACGAGGAAAAAAAACTAAAGAAAAAGTATTGAAAAAGAAGCCAAATAAAAAAAAGAAGAGAAGATGACCCATGATTGATTCGGCCGCAGAGAGTTTAAACTTTATAGAAGAGATCATTGAAAGTGATCTAAAATCAGGGAAATACAAACAAATTGTCACTCGATTTCCTCCTGAGCCCAATGGCTATCTGCATATAGGACATGCGAGTAGCATATGCCTTAATTTCGGTCTGACTAAAAAATTTCCAGGGTATACCAACCTCCGATTTGATGATACAAACCCTTCTACCGAAGAAACAGAATATGTAGACAGTATCAAAGAAGATATTCAGTGGCTTGGATTTGAATGGAAAAATGAGCTTTATGCATCAGATTATTTTAGTCAATTATATGATTTTGCTGTAAGCCTTATTAAAAAAGGACTAGCTTATGTAGATGATAGTGTTAGCGAAGAAATAGCCAAACAAAAAGGGACTCCTACCTCTACTGGAACGAACAGTGCTTACAGAGATAGAACTATCGAAGAAAATCTCGACTTATTTTCTCGTATGAAAAATGGAGAATTTCCGGATGGGAGTAAAACACTTCGTGCTAAAATAGATATGGCACATACGAACATGCTCATGCGAGATCCTATTTTATATCGGATTAAAAAGGCTCACCATCATAGAACTAGGGACGCCTGGTGCATTTATCCTATGTACGATTTTGCGCATGGTCAGAGTGATAGCATAGAGCATATTACACATTCTATCTGTACTATGGAATTTATCCCACATAGAGAATTTTATGATTGGGCCATAGAGAAGTTAGAAATATATCCGAGTCATCAATATGAGTTCGCTAGAAGGAATGTCAACTATACTATTACTTCTAAGCGTAAACTTCTACAACTAGTCCAGGAGAAACACGTAGAATCATGGGATGATCCTCGTATGCCTACCATCAGCGGAATGCGCCGCAGAGGCTATCCTCCTGCTGCAATTCGCAATTTCTGCGATCGAATAGGGATAGGAAAAAGAGAGAATATTGTGGACATTGGCCTCTTGGAATTTTTCGTACGAGAGGAACTAAATAAGTCTGCTGCGCGCGTTATGGCCGTATTAGATCCTATTCAATTGACCATTACGAACTATCCAGATGGAAGTTCAGAAAATCTATCTATTGAAAATAATCCTGAGGATGAAGCTGGCGGGCATAGAGAAGTTCCCTTCTCAAATAAGCTATGGATAGAGCGCGAAGACTACAAAGAAGAAATGGAGAAGAAGTGGTTTCGATTGGCTCCTGGCGCCATGGTACGTCTTAAAGGCGCCTATATTATAAAGTGTACTGGTTTTAAAAAAAATAATCAAGGAGAACTATCCGAAATCATATGCGAATACATACCTGATTCCAAATCCGGAAATGATACTAGCGGTATCCAAGTAAAGGGAACGATACACTGGGTTTCTCAAGTTCATGCTGCTATGGCAGAAGTGAGGCTCTATGACAGACTTTTTAAAGTAGAGAATCCAGCGAGTGAAGAAGGCGATTTTTTAGATTATATACACCCTGATTCTCTTGAAATACTGAACAAAGTATATGTAGAACCTTCCTTATTGTCTGCTAAAATTCACTGTCCATTCCAATTTATTCGTAAGGGCTATTTCATTTTAGATAAATCCTCTAACTCCGATAGGCTCGTTTTTAATCGCACGGTGACGCTAAAAGACAAC
>CANESS010000047.1 GCA_947441115.1 Saprospirales bacterium
ATATGGAAGATTGGGGCCTCAACTATAGGCCCAGGAAATCCTCAAAACTTCACTATTACAGCGCTGCCTTCGAATGTCTATATAGAGATGACAGATTCAAGCGGATGTAATAATGCCTCGAATGCGTTAAGCATTACTTCGTCTACTGGGGGTTTGAATGTGACACTTACTACGCCAGTTAGATCATGCTATAACGTACCTGTATTGATTAGTGCTAACGCCACAGGAGGCTGTCCCCCATATACGTATAGCTGGACTAACAATGCTTCTATAAATACTCCTACGCAGGTTGTGACTCTATTAAAAGATACCTTATTCCTAACAGTAACGGCAACGGATAAAAATGGCACGAATTTTTCAAGAGTAGCAACAATTCTTCCTAATAATCCTAGATTAACCGTGCCGGATACGACTATAATCTGTAATAGAGGCACGGCAAATATTACTGCCACTATGTCTGCTAATACAGATTCTGCATACTGGTATCAATCAGCCACAGCTTCTCCTTTTGCATTTGATTTTGTGGGTAGAACGTATAATACACCTACATTAAACACCACGCGAGATTTTTATGTAGCAGCCGCCAGGTCAGCCGCAGATTCAGTAGGTAAACTAGATCAATCGGGTACTAGTATTACAAATACTTTTTTCCCACTGTCAGGGATACAGTTTGATGCACAGGAGCCAGTCATCATTCGGAACTGCTGGATGTATTTAGACGGCCCTGCTGCTTCTACTATCAATGTAGCTCTTCTAGATAAGTACGGCACGATAGTAGCCGAAACAGGAGTTATATCTCCGTCTATTGCAGCGAATATTAGCTTGCCGACCTTAGTCAATCTTAATTTTGTGATTACGAATCCAGATACAGGGTATCGATTAGTTTTACTGTCGCAGACAGGACTTACAGGGCTGCGAGTTCATCAGACAGGGTTTGCATTTCCATTCTCAGTCGCCAAACCACTTATTTTGAGACGGGCATTCAGTGTGTCTAATCCTACCTTAAACAACTATTTTTATTTTTACAATATACGCGTTCAGAAAGGGCTTTGTGTTGGGGAGAAAGACACTACTACCGCAAAAGTAACCCCACCAATAGTGCCAAAATTATTTGAAGATTTAAAATATACCCTTTTATGTAAAGACGATACGCTCAATATAAAAGTGAAATCCGATACCTTTGGAAATAGATTCGTCTGGTTAAAAGACGGGAATGTGATACAAAATTTCTCAGTATCTCCTCCTTCAGATACATTTAATGATTCTTTCTATAGAGTGGCAATATCCAAGCCCCAGGACACCGGTCTATATCAAGTGAAAATTTTTAGCACTAAGTTCTGTACAAGAGATACGTTCTCAAGGGAGGTAAGAGTTTCCTTTCATAAAGAACCTCAAATTGACACTAATTTATCACCAATTAATGTTTGTCTTAATAGAGGAGCTAAATTATCGGCTTCAGTAAAGAATGCATCAACCTATAAATGGTATAAGGATACTATCAATTTTATAACTGGGGCAGACACTTCTAAATCTGAGTATTCAATAAACAATGCCAGTTTCTCTGAGTCGGGCATTTACCATGTAATAGCTACTGATAGTAATAAATGTAGAGATGTAAAATCGCTCATGGTCAAGGTAACAGTGCACGATACCCCTCGATTCGTCACCCAGCCAATTGATACTGTAATCTGTGTAGGTCAGCGCTATGTGATTAAAACCACCCCTATCAATTCACTGAGCTATCAATGGTTTAAAGACAACGGCATAATGAATAATTTTATTAAGGACTCTTTAACTTTATTCTCCTCTAAAATAACGGATTCTGGCTCCTACAGATTAGTAGCCTCTAGTTATCCAGGGTGTCCAGATGCTGTTTCTAATCCAGCCAAACTCCTCGTAAATCCTAGCCCTATCATTCAAGGCTTTTACCCAGCGCAGATCAAATTTTGTGAAGGTCAAAAGTTGAAGCTAGAAGCTAGCGCGTTAAATAGACAAGAAATTCAATGGTATAGAGGAAATACTTTAGTGAGTAGTTTGGATTCATTTATAGCAGCGCCTGCCGGCTTAAGTAATGCTGGTAAGTATTCTTTTAGAGTTAAGGCCTTAAATAAATGTATAGATTTAGCTTCAGATACAATAGATGTAAAAGTATTTAAAAAGCCTTCAGTTTCAGGGACAAGATCTGCTTTAATAGCTTGTCAAGATGGAGAGTTTAAATTTGGGTTTAGTTCTAACAATGGTAATATCTATCAATGGTATAAAGATGGAGTAGCTATACAAGGAAAAATTGATTCTCAATTTTATATTCAGTTTTTATCTGAGAGAGATAATGGTAGATACCACGTCACAGTAAATAGCGATCCTGTGTGCCCTGAGGTGATCTCGAATAATTTCGCAATAGATATTAAATCCAAACCATCTATTCAGCTTCAGCCAGAGGGTCAGACCGCTTGCATGGGTGAAACAGTCCAATTGGTAACCAATGCAAGTTTTGCGACCGGATATCAATGGTTTAAAGATGGAATTTTAGTGCCAGGAGCTACAAATAACCAATTGGTGTTAAACAATTTATCGGGAAGCAATAGCGGTAAATATTGGGTAAGGATTAACGCCACAGCCCCTTGTCTGCCGATTATATCAGACACAGCTACAGTGATTCACCGCTCAGGACAATCTAACGCTACGATCTCTTTAGTTTCCATTTATAACGCCGAAGAGCAATGCACGGACGCTGATAATTGGACTTATTACGCTGCGAGACAAGAGCCAAATAGATATATTTTCGCAGTGAATAAAAAGGGTAATAACATTATTGGCAAAGCCGATATTGTAGTGAGACCGAATACCTTCGTTAGTGTAAATAATACAGGCAAGGAATATTCAGCTACACTCATGCTGAAACGTTTTTGGAATTATAAAGTAGAATCGGGATCGATGAATAGCCCTATTGATGTCAAGTTTTATTTAAATCAGGCAGAGCTGAAAGAGCTAGATGACAAGAAGTCGGAAATAGAAAACTTGTATGCAGATCAAATGAAATTAGAAAATAAAGATGTGAGATGGTTCAAAACAAAGGACATGCCATTTACGAATTCTTTATTAGGTGGCATTAGAGGTAATAGATTCTTTTTTGACTCTGTGGTTCTGGGAGAGTATCAAGACGGCACTGAGAATGGCGTTAAGTATTTTATATTTAAAGACGTTCAGAATATAGGCGGCGGTTCAGCGGTATATATGTTTAAAGGTGGCACACGGTTTTTAGGGTCTGTTCAAAGCGGAAATATAGGTATTCATGCGAGTATTAGTCCAAACCCGAATGCAGGAGTCTTTAATCTAAATGTGGATTCTAAAACACAAGGCCTGATGGATATAACATTAGTCAACAACCTTGGTCAAACAGTATATAAAACAAATATTAAATTGACAAGTCAGGCGGATAACTATCCAATATCGATTCCAAATCTAGCGAATGGTATTTATCAGCTTATTCTATCAAAAGATGATATCAACTCATCTTTAAAACTTCAAATAGAAAAGTAGATCCAACGGCTTGGAAGAGGAAGTAGAGTTTTATAAGATCAACTCCCGCACACAGAAGGAGAGGGAAATTTATTTTAATGATAAATTTTTTCCTCACCTCAGCACTTTATATAATTATGCATTTTATCTAACCAAAGACGAAGAAGATGCTAATGATTTAGTGCAAGATACCTTTGTCAAGGCGTTTCGTTTCATGGACAATTTTCAGGAAGGAACCAACGAGAAGGCATGGTTATTTAAAATCATGAAGAATGGTTTTATAAATGACTATCGGAAAAAGTCCTCTAAGCCTACCCATTATTCATTTGACAATATCATAGAGACTAACGATGGAGACTCTAATGATGATAATACATCCCAAAATATAGATGGAGTAGAAATTCGAGACAACTCTGATCATTTCAAAGCGATGCTAGGCGATGAGGTCACCACTGCTTTAGAGCGACTGCCCGCTGATTACAGACAAATCATAGTTCTAGCAGATCTCGAAGAATTTACGTATGAGGAACTCAGCGATATACTGGAGATACCTATAGGAACGGTGAGGTCGAGACTTTTCAGAGCTAGAAATTTGCTCAAAACAAAACTGCAACTTTATGGAACTAAAATGGGTTATAAAGATAAACGCAATAAAAATGATGAATTATGACGGATAATTTATGCCAAGACGTAAGGAATCAAGTTATGTTTTATATAGACAATGAATTGTCTGAAGATAAGCGAATCTGGCTGGCAGGGCATATAAATAAATGTGCAGATTGTCAGGAATATATCTGTCACGAACAAGATTTAAAGACTAAAATCTGCGAAAAGTTGAAGGATAATTATATTTGCCAGTGCGATGTGCAGAGACTAAAGGAATCTATCAAAGGAAAAATAAATGAGATTCTTAGCTTCTAAAGTACATAAGACAAGGTAAAATAGATACAGATGCAGTATAAAAGAGTATTACTAAAACTAAGTGGAGAGGCATTGATGGGTAGCAGGCAGTATGGTCTAGACCCGGAAAAATTAAAGCAATATGCAGCCGATATAAAGTCGGCGGTAGATTTAGGAATAGAGCTAGCACTAGTTATAGGTGGTGGAAATATTTTTCGTGGTAAAGATGCATCGGAAATAGGAATAGATAAGGTGCAGGGTGACCATATGGGTATGCTAGCTACGGTAATTAATGGTTTAGCTTTGCAGAGTTCCATAGAAAATTTAGGTATTTATACAAGACTCATAAGCGCAGTGCGCATGGATCAGATAGCAGAGCCATATATTAGAAGACGCGCTGTTCGTCATATGGAGAAAGGGCGAGTGATAATTTTCGGTGCTGGTACTGGCAACCCTTATTTCACTACCGATACAGCAGCAGCTCTTCGCGCTATAGAGATCAATGCAGATATTGTCATGAAAGGCACTAATGTGGATGGAATCTATACAACGGATCCGCGCAAAGAACCAAATGCTGTGAAGTTTGATCAACTTAGTTTCAAAGAGGTCTATGAGAATAAATATGAGGTCATGGATTTGACCGCTTTTACGCTTTGCGAAGAGAATAAAAAGCCAATTATGGTATTTGATATGAATATCGCTGGTAATTTAGTCAGGATATTGAAAGGTGAAGCGATAGGCACACTCGTGAGTTAAATGAGGAAAACTTATGAATAAGATTAGTCTTAGTTTCATTCTACTATTTTTTTTTATTGATAATTTTGCACAGTCCTTCGAAGACGAGCAATTAGCTATACAGTTCTTTCAACTTAGAGAATACGACAAGGCGGAGGTATTGCTTCAAAAGCAGTTTGACCTCAAACCAACTAAGTTTTATGGCTACCTCTACAAAACATATATACAGCAGCGCAAATATAAAGAGGCAATTGATGTGACGCGCAAAATGGTGAAGTCTAATGATAAAAATATAGAGTATAGATACAATCTAGGTCTAGTTTATGAGAAGTCACGAGATACGGTGTTGTCTAAGAAAGAATGGCAATATATTAATGACCAGCTGAAGCATAATGAATACGAAGTTAATAATTATCTTCAGCGATATATAGAGGCTAGAAATTGGTCTATGGCAGAAGATTTAATCCTAAAGTATCAGGCTAAAACTAAAAATAAAGAGGCTTTTTTCTCTCACCAACTTCATGTTTATACAAAGCAAAATAAGCTAGATGAGGCAGTTCAACTGGCATTTTCTCAGTTGGAAAAAGATCAGACCAGCTATTTAGGAAGCTATGCATCTTATGATTTTTTACAGACTAGTAATACGGCACAGCGGCTTATGGAAAAAAAAGTATTTTCCAAGATCAGCCAGGAACCTAATAGCAATAAGTGGAGCGAACTGGCTATACAGATGGCTATGACAGTCAAGGATTATGATCAAGCATTGCAATTAGTCAAAGCGTATGAAAAAAGAACAGGAGGACAAGGACATCAGATCTATCAGATAGCTGAAATAGCAGCTGCAGAGCAAGAATATGATCTAGCTATACAAGGCTATGATTATTTGATAAAAAATTCTTCAGCGGATTTAAGTAAGTTAGCACAAGAAAGAAAGATAATGACTATCTATAGCAAAGTCAAGAAGCGAAGATTAAGAGATTCAGTTCATACAGGTCTTTTGAATTTAGAGTTTATGAATTATTTAGCTCAGCATGGCTTTACAAAGAACACCGCTGATATTCAACTCGCTTATGCAGAGTTTACGGTGAAGCATCTGAAGAGCATGGACAATGCCTCTAATTTATTACAAAAAATGCTAGAAATACCTATGTTGCCCAAGCGTTACGTTTCTAGAGCTAAATTAGATCTAGCAGATGTAAAGCTCGCCATGAACGATATCTGGGAAGCTTCCCTGCTCTACGGCCAAGTGGATAAGGACGAACTAGATGGCCCGATGGGAGAAGAAGCTCGCTATAAAAATTCTAAGGTATTTTACTTCAACGGTGATTATGAGTTGGCAGAGGATTTGCTATCTATTTTGAAATCATCAACGAGTGAATTGATCGCGAATGATGCGCTGCAGTTGGCCGTATTTATTCAGGAGAATCAAGGCGTTGAAGCGAAGGAAATGGCTATGAAAGACGTATCCAGTGCAGAGCTACTTTTCTATCAAAATAGACCGGAGGAAGCGATCAAAACTCTGAATTCATTGAAAAAAGTTTTCCCAAATTCTAGTCTTATTGATGATGTGATACTGATAGAGGCTAACTATGAAAGGACAGTAGAAAACGATACAAGTGCCTCTCGACTATATAAGTTTTTATTTGAAGAATATCCCACTTCTATTCTCGCTGATCGAGCGCTCTATGAATGGGCGAAAATGGAAGAGGGGATATTTAACAATCCGGAGACAGCGAAGGAGGCCTATCTAAATTTATTAACAAAATACAAAGATTCTGTATTCGCCACCGATGCTCGAAAACGCTTGAGAAAACTAAGAGGGGAGAAACTCGAAGATGAATCATGATAGTAATTTTTGGACAGTATAACATTAAGCTAGAGTATAGGGACAAAAAGAAGTTCGTATACGATATAGTGCGGAAGAAATGGGTAGTCTGCACTCCAGAGGAAGAGGTGAGGCAGTTATGGCTTCACTACCTAGTTTATGATAAGAAAATTTCTACTTCCAAGATAGCGGTTGAGAAAGGGTTTTCTATCAATGAACGCATGAAACGTTTTGATATTTGTACGTTTAATACTTCTGCTACTCCCCATATTCTGATAGAATGCAAGGCGCCGAATCAGAAATTAGACACAAAAGCGATAGAACAATTGTCAAGATACAATTTGGCTTTAGGCGCTCAAATATTTATAGTAACTAATGGGCTAGAGCATAGTGGGATGGAAATAAGAGATAATAAGGCATACGAATTGACATCAATTTATTGAAAACGATACAAGAATATACTGTTATTAATAAATCAGAGACCCTGATATTAGAGGCGAGTAGCTGGGATGAAATCTTAGTGTCTATTCGAAATAACTATGTTAAAGTCCTCTGGGTAATAGATAAAAAAGTTCGACCACTTATTTCACTAGATAGCCTCGATACAATTATAGAAATTGACGGTGGAGATCAATGTAAGACCTTGTGTGGTTTTGAGCAGCTTGTCAGAATGTTAGCAGATATGGAGTTGGATAAAACCGGACATATAGTAGCTGTGGGTGGAGGCTCTATATCTGATTTGGTGGGTTATGTAGCTTCTGTCTATCTACGCGGGATTTCTTTTTCTATAGTTCCCTCTACGTTTCTTAGTCTGATCGATGCTAGTATGGGAGGAAAGAATGGTATTAATTATGCAACCAAAAAAAATCAGCTGGGCACTCTCCATCAGCCTTCATCTATTTACTTTCTACCTGCGCTCATAGCCCATTTGCCTATAGACGAAATGGCAGACGGTTTTGCAGAGTCTATCAAGTATGGACTCATTCTAGATCAGAGACTCTTTGAGAAATTGGAAGCGAATAATTTGGAGAAAATTATAGGTAATCAGAAGGATTTTAATGAAGTAATAAATAGTTGTATTATACATAAATCGAATATAGTAAAAGAAGACCCCTTTGAATTTGACCGAAGGCGTATTTTGAACTATGGCCATACCATAGGGCATGCTATAGAAAGTATTTATGGTTTATCACATGGAAAATCAGTAGGTTTAGGTATGTACTTTGCCGCCAAGTTATCTGAAATATTTTATGGACTAGATTTAAATTTAGCTGAAAAAATCAGGCAAATTTTACCTGCCTATAACTTGCCGATAAGGTTAGAGGTCTTTTCTGCACAGGCCATTTTTCAGAAAATAGTTTCTGATAAGAAGAGAGAAAACGAAGATATGCATTTTGTGATGTTAGAAAAAATAGGACGAGCACGAATAGAAAAAATTTCGTTGGCTAGTTTAAAGGAGTATTTAAATACAGCAGAAAGAGAGAAATGGATGTGCTGATACAAGCAGGAGAAAAATTAGAGGGAAAAATCAATATTCCACCTTCTAAAAGTTATGGTCAGCGTGCCTTGGCAGCTTCCTTATTGGTTTCTAGGTCCAAGATAAGTAATCTCGGCAAATCAGCGGATGAACTAGTCGCGCTGCAGGTAATACGAGCATGCAGCTCCAAGCTAACTTCGCTAGAGAACGGGGCAGTAGAAATTGAAACAAGATTTGATTTTAATAAGGATATAAAGCTTGATTGTGGTGAATCAGGTCTAGCGGCAAGACTGTTTGCTTGTTTATTCATGTTAAATCAAAGAGAAACTGCTATAGTAGGACAAGATAGTCTTAACGTTAGGCCGATGACTCCCTTATTCTCTATTTTTGGTCAACTAGGGATAGATTATGAATCCGCGAATCAATATCTACCTATACGATATAGAGGGAAGAGGTTGCCATTAGACTTAAAGATAGATGGTGCATTGAGTTCACAGTTCATTACAGGACTATTATATTATATGGTAGGGCTAAAACACCATAATCCATTAAGTCTATCAATTTCTAATGTAAAGAGCAAACCTTATCTGGATATGACTATGCAAATGCTAGGCGAGATAGGAGCTGATCTAGAATGGAAAGGAGGGGAGATTGTTATCAAACCTAGCCTTCTGCATTCATATGTAGAGCTTAATATAGAGGCTGATTGGAGTGCGGCAGCTTTCTGGATAGTTGCTGCTGCTATTTCAGGTCGTGTGTCTCTAAACGGTCTGAATCGACATTCATTGCAAGCCGACGCTATGGTCATGGAAGTCATTCAAAGCTATGGAGCAAAGGTAACATGGCAGGAGAGCCAATTGGTGATTCAGTCTAGTCAAAATCTACCATTCCAAGTAGACGCAAATCATGCGCCAGATCTAATTCCTATCTTGGCTGTTTTGGCCATATTTGCAGAAGGTAAATCGATCATTCAAGGCGTCAATCGCCTAAAATTTAAAGAAAGTGACCGACTAAATGGTATAATAAAGTGGCTAGAATTGTTGAAAATACCATACAATTTAGAGGGAGATGATTTAATAATTTTTGGTAAATCAAAAATAAATTATCCCATGGAGTCTCAAGTCCAGAGTGTTTTTGAAGGCTGTAATGATCATAGAATGATCATGTCTAGTGCTATTTTGGCAGTATTCTTGAATGGAGGTAAGTTGAAAGGTATTACTGCCATCCAAAAATCATATCCAGACTTTTTTCTTGATTTTGAGAGATTGGGTGGCAGTTTAATTTATTAAATAATAGGAAAAATGAAAGGTTGTTTGGTCTTGACGGAGAGCAGTGTAAAACGTGCGCTCTCTATCGTCGAAATGTTTGATCTCATTGAGCTTAGGCTGGATATTTGCGGATTTAAAACGAGTCATCTCAAGGAAATCTTTGCGTTAGGCAAAGAAATAATAGCTACGTATAGAGAGGATTCATCTAAGGCAAGCAATCATAAAATGGATCAATTAAAAGCCGCTATTGAATTAGGAGCTAAGTATATAGATATTGAGATAGAGCTCGATGAAAAGCAGCAAGAAGAACTCATAATACATGCTAAAGGATATGGGGTTAAAGTTATAATTTCCTATCACAATTATGAAAAGACATCTCGTATAGAAGAGCTTAAAGAAATCATATCAAAGGCAAGACAAAAAGGAGCTGATTTAGTAAAAATAGCAACGAAAGTTAATTTTAGAAATGATTGTCTGACCCTTTTTAATTTATATGAAGGGGAGGAAAATTTAATCGCTTTTGGGATGGGCGATGATGCTAAATTTACTAGAGTGACAGCTTTATTTCTCGGCAGTCCCTTTACCTATGTTTATTTTTTAAGCCAGAATAAAACAGCTGAAGGACAACTGAGTTATAAAGAATTTGATCTTATGGTTAAGAATTTGGGTTCGTAGGGTATAGTTTACGCACCTCGGTCATCATAATATCTACTAAAGCACTCATGTCGTAGAGAGGTTTCCATCCCCAATCTTTTCTAGCATCCGAATCATCGATGCTCTGTGGCCATGAAGCAGCAATTGCTTGACGGAAATCTGGCTGATATACAATTTTAAAATTAGGATTTCTTTTTTGAATCTCACTAGCTATCTCTACTGGCGAAAAACTCATGCCTGCTAGATTGTAGCTTGTTCGACATTTGATATTCTCTGCTGGAGCACGCATAATATCTATGGTAGCGTGAATACAATCGTCCATATAGATCATAGGCAGTTTAGTATTTTGCGCTAGGAAGCATTCAAATACTTCATTTTTGGCTTCGGCGTGAAATATATCGACGGCATAGTCTGTAGTGCCCCCGCCAGCCAGCGACTGATAACCTATCACACCAGGATACCTCACTGATCTTACATCGAGTCCGTGTTTATTAAAATAATATTCGGCCCATAATTCGCCAGCTACTTTACTGATGCCATATACTGTAGCGGGAATGAGAGGCACTTGATTAGGTGTGTTTTCGAGAGGAATATGTTTGCCAAATACGGCGATAGTACTTGGATAGAAAACTTTTTCTACCTTATACTTTACGGCAGATTCTAGTACATTAAATAAACCGCCCATATTAATATCCCAGGCCCACTTAGGATTTTGTTCGCCTCTTGCGGATAAGATAGCGGCCAAATGATAAATTTCCCGAATTTTATTTTTATCTATAAATTTTTCCAAACCTTCTCTCTCCATGACATCGAGAATCTGGATATGCTTGTCAGGATTCTCTTTTAAATCCGTAGCAAAAACGGCTGAAGAACCATATATAGTTCTCAATTTCTCGACCAGTACGGTTCCTATTTGACCGCCCGCTCCTATCACTAGTATGTTATGCTGGTTCATGGTTCACATTTGACACAAAGGTATAAAAATATTTTAGAATTAATCAGTCTGTTCAAACTTTGATTAGAATCAAGAAAAATCAATTTTATGAACTAAATACTCCAAACTCTCTAACAACAGCCTGGAATCTATACTCAAAAATAGACTTTAATTGACCTTCTATAATCAAACTATTCGCCAGAATCCCTAGTGGACCGAATGGCGGCTTATAGGATACGATATCTTGCATCAAAGTGCCTCCTTCTATCTCTGATATTCTATGCTGGTGATGCCAAAGCAAGTATGGGCCAATTCGCTGCTCATCTACAAAGTATTCCATTTCCTGCACATGAGTTATTTCAGTGACCCATTGCAACGGTATATTAAGCAGAGGGGTTACTTTGTAGGCAATTATCATTCCTGCATACATTTTTTCAGCTATAGGTTCATTTGTAATTTGGAATCCCATGTATGAAGGAGTAATTTTCTTTAGGTTGCGAGGGTCGCTGATAAAATTCCAAACACTTTCAATATTTGTAGGAATCTTCTGTTCGAAACGGAGCTGATACATAAGAAAAAATATTATTTTTTTAAAGTAGATATACCGCCATCAACGTGTATTATTTGACCTGTGATCCATGAGGAGGAATCGCTCAATAGAAAGGCTGCTAAGGATGCTACATCCTCTGCCTGTCCTATTCTTCCAAGGGGGTGCCGCTGTCCATTAGCCGTTATTTTTTCTTCGGTATTTAGCAGAGAGCTAACTAGTGGCGTTTGCGTGATAGAGGGAGCTATACAGTTGACACGTATTTTAGGAGCTAGTTCGGCCGCCAGTGCTTTAGTCAGTCCTTCTATAGCGCCTTTACTAGCTGATATCAAACTGTGAAAATTAAATCCTGTCTGCACTGCTACAGTAGAGAAGAGTACAATAGAAGATGAGGCAGATAACTTAAGACGGGGAAGTATGTCTTGAATTACTTTGACAGCTCCGATTACCTGAGTTTTATAGTCTTGAAGATAGTCTTCTTCGGTAAATCTATGAAAGGGCTTTAAAGAAATATTTCCAACACAAAAGGCTAGCCCATC
>CANESS010000048.1 GCA_947441115.1 Saprospirales bacterium
GGACTTGCTTTTTGAGGGCGCTTAGTGTAAGCGAATCTTAAACCATAAGTGGGCTCAGTAATAATAGCTGCTGCTGCAGGAGAGTGATTAAAGAGTGTGCCAAATAATGGATAGACTTCTAGATTAGTCTGTTGACAATAGATAGAGTTTGAAATAAATAGAAAAAGTAGAAAACAATATCGTAACATAAATAGCATTATAACTGATAACCTCGTACCAAGGGTTCTACATCTAAAGTACAAAAATCTTTTTTCAAATACTTAAAATAACCTACAATGGCTATCATACCTGCATTGTCGGTACAATATTCTAATGAAGGTATG
Organism: Saprospirales bacterium; assembly: GCA_947441115.1. Classification (GTDB taxonomy): domain Bacteria; phylum Bacteroidota; class Bacteroidia; order Chitinophagales; family JADJOU01; genus CHPMRC01. The sequence continues at coordinate 324 of CANESS010000048.1, forward strand.
AGCACCTCTATATTATTTTGCTGACCATAATCGAGCACGGCACTTCTAAATCTAGAATTGGCGGATACACCGCCTGCTATAGATATGGCTTGCACTGGATATTGAGTTGCTGCCTTGTCTAATTTATCTATCAAAATATCGACGATGGTTTTTTGCACAGAAGCACATAAATCATGTATATTTTCAGTGATAAAAAGAGGATTTTCCTTTTCCTTTTTTTGAAGAAAGTATAGGATTGATGTCTTTAATCCACTGAAGCTAAAGTTGAATTTTTCAATTTTAGGTTTTGCAAAAGTAAATGCATTCTCATTGCCCTTTTGGGCTAGTTTGTCTATCCATGGCCCACCTGGATAGTCGAGTTTGAGCATTTTTGCAGCTTTGTCAAAAGCTTCTCCAGCAGCGTCATCAATACTAGTGCCGATCACTTCCATGTCTAAATAATCTCGTACGAGTATGAGCTGGGTATGACCACCCGATACCACAAAACTTAAGAATGGGAAAGAAGTGTTTTTATATTCTATGAAATGAGATAAGACATGCGCCTGAATATGATGTACCTCAATAATTGGAATATCTAAAGCCATAGCCATAGCTTTAGCAAAGCAAACACCTACTAATAATGATCCTACTAATCCGGGTCCACGAGTAAATGCTATCGCTACTAAATCGTCTTTGGTGACTCCCGCATTTTGCAGTGCAGTCTCTACTACAGACACTATTTTTACCTCATGGCTACGAGAGGCTAGTTCCGGGACCACTCCCCCAAATTCCTCGTGTATCCTCTGAGAATAGACTATATTGGATATAATCTTTCCATCAATGCATACAGATGCACACGTGTCATCGCACGAACTCTCAATAGCTAAAATTATTATTCTAGTTTGTTCTTTCACTTTCCCAATGATTTATCTTCTGTAGGAGCATGCTTTTCATCTTTCAATACATTGTCTAGTGTCCATTCAATAGTTTGTTTGAAGGCGGAACTCCTTTCTGCACAATTTTCTAAATGACAATACTCACAGCAGAAAGGCTCACAGGGATCTGGATGAATAAACAACTCTACATTTGAATTAAAATGCTGATTGATGACTTGGTGCATTTCTTTCATTTCATTATGCACCTCCTGATTAGTATAATAGTAAGGCAACGTCACATGGGCATCTAGGTGATACTCCGCTCCAAATTTTAATATTCTAAGATTATGAATGTCGATCCAAGCATTTTTTCTATACTCTTGTAGGTGGCGTATGACCCTATCTAGGATAGCTTCATCTGCTGTGCCTAGTATATCTAGAATAGATGTTTTCATGACTTTCATACCTTGATAAATAATAAACATTCCTGCAGCTATGCCTATAAAGGTATCTAGCCAATGCCATTTCGTAAAATATACGAGCACTAAACTGATTAAAATGCCAAACGTAGTATAGCCATCTCCTTTTAAGTGTTCACCACTGGATAGCAGGGCAGGGGATTGATTTTTTTTACCTTTTCGTTCTGAATATATGCCGAGTGCATAGTTTGCAAATCCTAGCCCCAATAATGTGATTAAACTTAAACTAGATAGACTCAACTCATTTTTATTCAAATAATCTAAGATGGATTTGACCATAGTGATGACCCCAGCGGCAAAGAGAAGACCGCCTTCTATTCCAGCTGCTAAAAATTCTATTTTCCCATGACCATAAGGGTGTGTTTTGTCGCGCGGTTTGGCAGAGAGATAAAGACTGTAAAGGGTAATGGTATTCGCTGAAATATTAACTAAACTCTCTAGCGCATCTGAAAAAACAGCATTCGATTTTGTGGTGTAAAATAGATAAAATTTCATCGCAGCTACGCCTAAACCAGCTATGAGAATATAAAATTGAAATCGAAAATTAGACATAGTGAATGGAGGCAGACTATGCGTAGCCAATATAATTCTGTGGACTGATAGCCTTCAATTCTAGTTTAACTTCATCAGATACAGCCAGACTATCTATGAATAAATGAAAGTCTTCCTTGGTAGGCTTTTTATTGGTTCGGCTAAAATCTTTCAAAAGTTCATAAGGCTTTTCCATTCCTTCTCTTCGCAATATTGTTTGAATCGCTTCAGCTATAACTATCCAGTTATTCTCGAGTTCTTGATGAATCGCCATTTCATTAATAGTAAGTTTGCCCAATCCTTTGACTATAGAATGAAAGGCAACTTCAAAATGCCCATAAGGCACACCTATATTTCGCAAGACTGTGCTATCGGTCAAATCCCTTTGCAATCGAGATATAGGAAGTTTTGATGATAAGAATTCCAAAATAGCATTGGCAAACATTAGATTTCCTTCAGCATTTTCAAAATCTATAGGATTGACTTTGTGCGGCATAGCGCTACTGCCTGTCTCGTTCTTATTGATTTTCTGTGTAAATACTTCATAAGAAACATAAGACCATATATCACGAGCTAAATCTATCAAAATAGTATGAATACGCTTCGTGGTATCTAGTAAATGAGCCATGCCGTCGTAGTGCTCTATCTGTGTGGTGTATTGCTGCCTAGTCAGTCCGAGTGAGTCTAAAAATTGATTGCCAAATTCTACCCAATTAACTTCTGGATAAGCTACTTTGTGGGCATTGAAATTTCCAGTAGCGCCGCCGAATTTACCCCCATGCTCTGCATTTTCTAATAAACTTAATTGTTTTTCTAATCTATCAGCGAATACCTTAATTTCCTTACCTAAGGTTGTGGGAGAGGCTGGTTGACCATGAGTCTTAGCTAGCAGAGTCACCTCTTTCCATTCATTAGATTTGTCATTCAGTATATGAATGATTTCCTTCATATGAGGCAGATAATTCTGCTCTAAATAGCGCTTCAGCATTAATGGATAAGCTGTATTATTAATATCCTGTGAGGTCAATCCGAAGTGGATAAACTCTGTATTGAAATTAACACCTATGGAATTAGCTCTTTGTTTTATAAAATACTCTACCGCTTTTACATCATGATTAGTAGTAGATTCAATATCCTTAACTACTAAGGCATCAGATTCAGAAAAATGCTCTATAATACTTCGTAAACTGGCAGCCTCCGCATCTTGGAATTTTTTAAATCCTTTTAAATTTAGGGAGGCTAACTGAATCAGATATTCTATTTCGACTTCTACCCTCGATTTAATCAAAGCGAATTCAGAAAAAAATGTGGATATACTGTCTGTTTTACTGCTATACCTGCCATCTATTGGAGATATATGGTGAATGCTATTTTTAGTGCTCATACTGCAAATATATTTATAATGATGTAAAGAAAATTGGATAGTTTTGAAAAATATAGATGAATCAGACGTGTATAGTAGTCTCATAAATAGTTTTTTTATTTGGAAGCAAAAAAGGCTGACTCGAAACTATCATCTAAATATAGAATCTCAAGGGGATCTTCTACATGATATAATTAAAAAGAATAGGTCTTGTGAATATCTAAAATCACTAGGGATAGAGGATATGGAAGGTTTTCAAATTCACTGTCCTGCCATCTACTATGACGATATTGAAAAATATATTCTAGAAATTAAAGAAGGCATATCAAATAGACTAACAACTGAAAAAATTGTTGCCTTAGCTATGTCTAGTGGTACAACGAGCCGCAGCAAGTTTATTCCTTTGTCTGCATCTGGTATTAGCGCTAATTATACAGCAGGTAAGACTATGCTCAGTCAATATATAGCACATAACCCAAAGTCTAAAATTCTGGAGGGGAAAAATTTTTCTTTGACGGGAAGTTACACTAAGGTCAATGAGCTCATAGTAGGAGACGTCTCCGCTCTTTTTACCTATTTTCTTCAGCCTCTATACAAGCCGTTTCGAGTTCCAAATAGAGATATAGCCACGATAGCAGATTGGAAGGAGAAAACGGATAAAATGATTCCTATTCTCGCCAAGAGTGACGTTCGATGGATAGCAGGTATACCTTCATGGATGTGTATGGTCATAGATCGTGTAGAAGAATTTACTCAGAAAGACATTTATAAGGTCTGGAAAAATATGGAGGTTTATTTCTATGGAGGGGTCAATGTAAGGCCTTTTGAGTCTTTTTATAAAGAGAAATTTGGAAATCAATTAGCTCTTTGGCAAACATATAATGCGAGTGAGGGTTTTTTTGGACTGCAGATGGAGAGTGAATCGGATAGTCTTGGATTTTTATTGAATACAAATAATTATTATGAATTTATTCCTTATACTGAGATAGACAATGAAAAGCCACTTATCCTCTCTTTAAAGCAGCTAGAATTGGATAAATCTTATGAACTGCTTATAACCAATACATCGGGTTTGTATCGATATCGTATGGGAGATATACTGAAAATAACAAATGTAAATCCAATTCGTTTTGAGATTTCTGGACGGACCAGAAATAGCATCAATGCTTTTGGAGAGGAACTTATGGTAAATAATACAGAGAAAGCGATAGCAGAGCTAAATAAGGAAATGCATTTTTTAATTAAAGATTATACGGTAGCGCCTGTAATTACTGGCAATTCAGGTCATCACCACTGGCAAATAGAATTTATAAAACAACCACACAGTTTATTCCATTTTCAAACACGATTAGATGAAATCATACGTCATCTAAATTCTGACTATGATGCTAAGCGATATGGTGATTTAGTATTAAAACCATTGACTATAGAGTTATTAGAGAAAAATTCAATGGATAAATGGTTAGAAGCCACCAAGCGTATATCCGTGCAGGCTAAGGTTCCAAAATTATGGAAGGATACAAGTATTCAGAAACAAATAAGTGCCATCATGAATGCTTAGGAATAAAAGCTTTTGCTTTTATATAAACATATTGAGATACAAAATAACTAGCTATCCATAAAACAAGGATACATCAACAAACCTTAGAAAAATACCAGGATTTTTATTCAGGTTGGTTAAAATATTCTTTAGGAGTCAATCCAAACTCCTTTTTAAAGCTATAAGAGAAGTAAGTCGTAGAACTAAATCCTACTTTAAAGGCTATTTCTGTCACATTGGCTACTTTGTTCTTTATCAGTTCCTTTGCTTTCTCAAGTCTTATTTTCTGTATATAAAAATTCGGTGTAGAGTTATTGATTTTTTTGAACCTTCTTATAAGAGTGAATCGACTTACATTCAGGTGTTTAGCTAGGTCATTGACCGATAGATTTTCATCTTCTAAATTGGTCAAAACGAATTCTTTGGCTTGATGCAGAAAAACATGATCAGACGATACTAAATCCTCGTCCGAAAGTTTGAGTATATTCGATGAAAATTTGTCTAAAATCTTTTTACGCTGCTCTAGCATATTGCTGATTGTCTTAGATAGTTCTTCTATATTAAATGGCTTAGTGATATAGGCATCCGCTCCAGATTCTAGCCCGAGTAGTTTATCATTGATCTGTGTTTTAGCAGTAAGAAGTATTACGGGTGTATGGTTTAGGGTCTCATCTTGTTTGATAAAATTACAAAGCTCTATCCCATTCATAATCGGCATCATAATGTCACTCACTACTATATCTGGTATATGTTTTTTTATTTTAGCTATGGCATCTCGTCCATGATCGGCTGTATATACCTTGTATATTTCCTGTAACACTTCTCGCAATAGTTTCTGAATCTCTAGATTGTCCTCTACTATCAGTATGGAATTTTTCTTAGTACTCATTACAGAATTGCTTTCTTGGGCAGTTTTTACAGCTTTTTTTAACTTTTCAATACGCTCTATAGGCAGCGTAATCGTGAATTTTGATCCTTTGTTTTGTTCGCTTTCTAGTTTGATTTCGCCATGAAGCAGAGATACTAATTCCTTGACAAAACTAAGTCCCAGACCACTTCCTTTGACATCTTTGGTTGTAGGTATCCTATAAAACTTATCAAAAACATGTTCTTGATACTCTGGAGCTATACCAAGACCATTATCTTTGATGACCATGGTCAATACATCGTGATCTATGTCTGCACTAAATTCTATATTTCCACTATTCTGTGTAAATTTAAGTGCATTCGAAAGTAAATTACTTATAATTTTTTCTATCTTATCCGTATCGAAATAGCCTTGAATCGTTTTTTTAGGCAGGTGATAGGTGAAATTGATGCCTTTGTCATGCATCTCTGGTTCGAAGAGGTGAATCATGTGCCATAAAAGCGGATTGATGGTTCCTGCTTTTTTCATGACGGGCATTTTCCCTTCTTCTATTTTATTAATATCGAGCAGCTGATTGAGGAGATGCTGCATATGCTGTACATGGGTGGATACATTTGTCATGCGGGTTCGTATCACGTCGATATCCGTCTCATTTCTGAGCATTTCCAGCGGAGTATTGATGAGAGTCAGTGGAGTACGAAATTCATGAGTGAGATAAGAAAATAGATTGTTCTTATACTCATTGATTTCTCGTTCTTTTGTATATTCTAGTTCTTTTTTCTCTAGCTCGAAGTTGACTTGTACCTCATTTACCTTGGCCTGAAGGGAGAAGTTAAATAGATTGTTATTTAATAAGGTCAGCTCCTTCAATACCTCATAAGCCTTGAGTTTCTCTTTATTATTATCATAGGCCTTATAGAGATTTTCATAGATTTTTCTTAGCTCGAAATTCTGTTTAATTTCCAATGCCATGGTCTTGGCCAGCTCGAGATTCTCAATGGCTTGTTTGGTATTGCCCATTTTAAGATAGGTTTCCCCCATCATATTTTGCAATTTGAGAAGTTCTAGCTTGTACTGAATTTTCTCTAGTATCTCCTTGGCTTTTTTATAGTGAGCCAATGCCTCTTCATACTTCTCAAAATCTCCATAGATACTGCCTAGGGTTGATATAGCTGTAGCATATCCCACTTGATCATTTGATTTCTCATAACTCTCTACAGATAACCGGGCATATTTAAAGGCGAGTTTTGTTCGTCTTTCCTCCTTATATATTTGGGAAACACCTAATAAAGCATTAGCATATCTATCGTGTAAATTATTCTCTTTTAATCTATCTAGGTCCTCTACATAGAGCTCTTTCGCCTTGGAAAAATAGTTGAGAGTAAGATAAATATTCGCAAGATTGGCCTTGATAATAAAGTAGGCATCGTTATCCGAGAATAATTTTATATTTTCGTAAGCTTTATGATAGTATTCTAAAGCATGATTTAATTCTCCAGTATCTAAGTAAAAATTTCCAATTGAATTTAAGGCGGAACCTATTCTAATCGGATCACCTAATTTTGAGACATTATCTAGTGACTTAAATATATATTCAAATGATAAATCATAATCTCCGTGAAGTCTTTTCAGGTAACTTAAATCTTTACAACATATGCCAATTCGACTATAATCCTTATTTGCCTCATGAACGGGTAGGACAATATTGATAAGATTTTCAAATAACTCATATTGACCTGTTTTTCTTAGGGATAAATAGAAAATTGAGGCAATTTTTAATGTTAAATCTGAGTCATTGAATTTTTCAAAACCTTCAAATTTTTTGTAAATTTTTATGAGTTCTATTTCAGATAAGTCTTTTATTATAAAAGACTTATATTTATCATAGAGTGCATAGAAGTCCCCTTTTTTGTTACCCACTTTTATTTTTAATGTTAAGATTCTTGAGATTGGAGATGTTTTTCTCGTGTAAATATAATTTTTATTTACTATCTTTGTAGTAATAAATTGTTGGTTTTAATGTTATTAAACCATATATAATGATATGAAAAAGTTATTTGTTTTATTTTTGGTTTGTTCTTCTTTCTCTTCATCGTTTGCAGGTGATCCAAGTGATTTAGTTATTATTTATAATCCATATGGTTCTCCTGGAACCGAGGTTGTTGAAGTCTATTACAGCATAGAATTCTATGATTTAACAGGCAAGAAGTTAAATCTTGAATATACTTATGATCCTATTACCAATAAGATAACGGTTAAAGGTTTTACAGGCACAGTGATTGTTTCTGTCACCAATAAAAAGACGTTGGAGAAGAAGACCTCTAAGGTCGTTTTCGTCAACGCGGGATAGGTAATTTTTCACCGCAAAGTTCGTAGAAGTTTTCATTTTTATTTTAATAATCAGAAAGGCACTAATAGACATTAAGAATTTATTTTAATGACTCTCTTACGAAGTAATTATCAAAAAGTTACCAAGAAGCAGCCAACAGTTTTTTCCGTGTATTCTTTGTATTCCGTGAGCAATTAAGAATATATTCTTAATTTTGTGCATCGAAGAATACGTCATGCTAAGACCACCAGCTCTCTTACCAAATAATCAAATAAGAATCATAACCACTGCACGAAAAGTGAGTTTAGATGAAGTAGAATTAGCTAAGAACTGGCTTATATCCTTGGGGTACGTAGTCAGTTATGGCAAGACAGTTGGTCTCGAAGATCATCAATATGGAGGAAATGACGAAGCTAGAATAGAAGATTTTCAAGCAGCGTTGAATGATGAACAGGTGAAAGGGATTTGGTTTGCTAGAGGCGGATATGGCTCTATTCGGATATTGGAGCATATTCTTTGGGATCAATTTATACAGAATCCTAAATGGCTGATTGGTTTTAGTGATATGACTATATGGCACAATCAAGTTAATCAGTTTTATGGTATACAGACCCTTCATGCTATTATGCCACTAACTTTCCCAAAGGCGAGTAATGAATCAAAACAACTTTTAGCGCAGAATCTATCTGGTCATTTTCCTTCCATAAAATGGCAAATTCATCTAAGTAATAGATATAGTGGAGCCACGGAGGGCGAAATCATTGGTGGAAATTTATCCATTCTTTATTCTCTGCTCGGCACCAAGTCTGGATTTAATACCAATGGAAAAATTTTATTCATCGAAGAGGTAGACGAATATTTATACCACATAGATCGAATGATGATATCTCTAAAACTAGCAGGTAAATTGAATGGATTGAAAGCATTGGTGGTAGGTGGTTTTACAGATATAAAAGACAATAAAATCCCTTTTGGGAAATCCTACGAAGAAATCATTCTAGAGCATACTAGAGGCTATAATTATCCAGTTCTATTTGGTTTCCCTTTAGGCCATATAGATGACAATAGTCCGTTAGCTCTTAATTCTCGGGTAAAGATATCCGCAGGGGATGAAGCGAAATTAGAATATATTTAGGGTTTATAGTGGTGGTAAAAAGTATAAAGAAGAAAAGCATAGAGGAGATCGTTCTATACGGAATAAACAAATCACGGAATAAATTACTATGAATATAGCAATCAACGGACTTGGAAGGATTGGACGCAAGGTAGTCAAAAATATTTTTGATACATCTAGCTTTAAGCTCATTGCTATCAATGATATTATGCCTATAGATAAGGCAGCTTATTTTCTCAAGTATGACTCTACCTACGGTTTATCTAACTTGGAAATTTCATATCAGGATCATTTTTTAATTATAAGTGGACGCAGAGTGGCCTATACCACATATACGAATATTCTCGACCTACCCTGGGAGAAACTTCTCATAGACGTGGCTATCAATTGTAGCGGTACGAATAAGACCAAACCTAAGCTCAATGAGTATTTGGCTCTCGGGGTCAAAAAGGTCATATTGTCCTCACCACCAGATGCAGAAGATATTCCTATCGTCATTCGCGGATACAATGACGATATCTATGCCTCGAGCCCTATCATATCCAATGCGAGTTGTACTACCTATTGTGTAGCGCCCATTCTAGATATTTTTCAACGAAATTTCGGTATAGCCTATGCTAATTTCACCACAGTGCACTGCTATACAGCCGATCAGAATTTGCAGGATGCCTTTCATACAGACTTTAGGCGCTCGCGAGCAGCAGGGGTCAATATCATACCAACGACTACCAGTGCTACCAATGTTATCAGACGTATTTTCCCTGCTCTGAAAGATAAAGTATCTGGTTCATCATTTAGAGTCCCTGTAATCAATGGATCTATTACAGAGTTTATTATAGAAATTGACAAAAAGTCTAGTAATGAAACTATTTTAGATAAATTATTAGAAGAGTCTCAGGTAAAATATAAGGGTATCATCGACCTGACCCAAGATATGATTGTATCGACCGATGTGATTAATTCTCCTTTGGCAGCACTTATAGACCAGAGCAGTATAGAGTTATTGGGAAATAAAGTGAAATTGACCGCTTTTTATGATAACGAGGCTGGATATTCGCATCAGTTAGTTCAGCTGATTCTAAATGGTCAATTCTAAAAAGAAATTAGAGTTTTATTGCTTTTTTCAAAACAGCTATTTTTTCTAGCGTTTCCTGCCATTCTGCCTCTGCAATGCTATCCTTTGTGATACCAGCTCCAGCATAAAAAATGATTTGATTTTCGGTGATTTTAGCGCATCGAATGGTCGCAAAACTGTAGGCACTATCCACAAGGTGAATAGAGACTAACCCTGTATAAAAGTTTCGTTGTATAGGTTCATTTGCGAGAATAAACTTTACGCTTTTTTCTTTCGGCATTCCGGCTAACGCTGGGCTGGGATGAATAGTCTGTATAGCAGTTTTAAATTCAGATATATGCACCATAGGCCAAGAGAATTTAGTCATCAAATGTTTGATTCCTCCAAAGCTTAACGTCTGCGTTTGCTGAACGCTTCTAGTGCTTACCTGCATAAATTGAGAGGTAATAAAGTCTGATACGATAGCTTGTTCTTCTATTTCCTTTATTGAAAAATCATCATCTTTTTGGGTGCCGGCTAAGGATATAGTGCTAAATAGATTTTGGTTCCAAATCCCTACAATCTCCGGACTGGCTCCCACCCATAATTCGCCATCTAGGTGAAATAGATATACAAAGGTATTGGGCAGGGAGATGATGAGTTGTTTAAATATTTCTTGAACGTCTGATAGCTCGGCGGGTCTATCTATAGCCTGCTGATGCGCGCATACAATTTTTGAAAATCCACCTTTTTGTATCTCTATAATAGCTTTATTTACCAAATTTTCATAAATAATCTTAGGAACTGATTTTTCATCGCTCGATGAAAGGGGAAAATTGGGAGGTGGGGCATGAACACATTCTTGAAAATGAATTCGACGGGAGACTTCAAAGTTTTCAATGTACATAGTCGCCTTCTCAGCACTGACTTCTTCAAATGAAAAGGTCTTGTCTAGATGCGGAATATAGATAGCTGCAAAAGAATTCATACTCTAAGCTACAAAGTTAGCGCAATATGCTTATTTTTGAACATCAAATCTTTTCAATAAATTTATAAATATGTATCCAGATACCTTTAAGCAGCAACTTAGTGCGGAATTAGAATCTATAAAGAATGAAGGACTATATAAGACTGAAAGAATTATTTCTACCCCACAGGCATCTAAAATTATAGCTAACGGGAAAGAAGTATTGAATTTCTGCGCCAATAACTATCTAGGCTTATCCTCGCACCCTGAAGTAATAGCTGCCGCCAAAGAGGGCATAGATAAATATGGATTTGGATTGAGTTCTGTTCGGTTCATTTGTGGCACACAGGATATTCATAAAGAATTAGAGAAAAAGATATCTGAATTTTTAGGGACCGAAGATACGATTTTATATGCAGCAGCCTTTGATGCGAATGGGGGTGTATTTGAGCCGTTGTTAAACGAACATGATGCCATCATTTCGGATAGTCTAAATCATGCTTCTATAATTGATGGCGTGCGACTATGCAAGGCTCAGAGATTTCGGTATGAGAATAATAATATGGACGATCTGGAAAAGCAGCTCATCGCTGCCAAAGATTGTCGAAATAAATTAATAGTAACCGATGGTGTATTCTCTATGGATGGCTATATAGCTCAACTAGATAAA
>CANESS010000049.1 GCA_947441115.1 Saprospirales bacterium
AGTTGGTAGTGCAAGAAGCATTGGATAATATTTTGGTTTCTGCTTTCAGCTCTGTGTGATTTACTCCCATGACATACATAGGGGTGTCATCCTTAGGCGGAGCGGAGAGAATGACCTTTTTGGCCCCATTCCTTAGATGGGCTGAGGCGGACTCCCCATCCAAAAAAATGCCTGTACAATCTATAATATACTCAGCTCCTAATTCTAACCAAGGAATGTCTGCTGGATTCTTATGATTAGTTACTTTTATTTGTTTTCCATTGACGATTAAAGATGCATCTTTAGAAGATACCTCTCCTTTAAATTTGCCATGCACCGAATCGTATTTAATTACATACGCCATATAGTCTGCATCGATTAAGTCGTTAATAGCTACTATTTCGATAGCATCTCTTCCTATCATGCTGTCAAGGGCTAATCCACCTATTCTTCCAAAGCCATTAATTCCTACTTTAATTTTTTTCATAATTTTACTTTTAAACTCAAGTTAAAATTTTTAATCTGAATCGATACTATTACATAGATAGCACTTCTACTATTTTGAGTAATTCACAATCCACATCATTGCGCTTTTTTATAGCTTCTTCTATAGGAGTATAAACCAATTTATTCGCTTGAATACCTGCCATAACTTTGGTTTTACCTTCAATCAATCCTATTACAGCGCCGTATCCCAGCCTACTAGCGAGGATTCGATCTGCACAAGTGGGGCTTCCACCGCGCTGAATATGTCCTAGCACCACGACTCTTGTTTCATAATTAGGGAACTTCATCTTAGTCACTTTAGCCAAATCGTACACACTAGCCAATTCCTCTCCTTCTGCCACGACCACTATATTAGACTTTTTACCCATTCGTTTCGCTTTTTTAAATATGGCGAATAAATCTTCTAAACTATCTTTTTTCTCTGGGATTAATACATCTAAAGCGCCACTAGCCATACCGCTGTGCAGGGCTATAAAACCAGCATCTCTGCCCATGACCTCTACGAAAAAAACTCTATTATGAGATGTCGCTGTGTCTCTTATTTTATCTATAGCTTCCATGGCTGTATTCAGCGCAGTATCAAATCCAATGGTAGAATCTGTACCATATATGTCATTATCTATGGTACCCGGTAAGCCAATAATTGGGAGGTCAAATTCTTCAGAAAAAATTTGTGCGCCTGTAAACGTTCCATCTCCACCGATGCAGACCAAGCCATCTACTCCAGCTTGCTTTAAATTGAGAAACGCTTTTTTACGTCCTTCTTTCAACATAAATTCTTTGGAGCGAGACGTTTGAAGTATAGTGCCTCCATGATTGATGATATGCGCTACATCACGCGGGCCTAGTGTTATAAAATCTCCAGCTATCATGCCATTGTATCCTTCTCGAATTCCGATACACTCTATTTCATAATAATGACAGGTCCTTACCACGGCACGAATAGCCGCATTCATGCCAGGAGAATCTCCTCCAGATGTCATTACTCCAATTTTTTTAATCTTATTATCCATAACGATTACTGTATAATATCATAATAACACAAGAAGTCCTTTAAAAATTACTATAAAAAAAATAGACTCCCAAAAAGGAGTCTATTTTTTTCAATTTAAACTAATTGATTAAGCTTCTGTATTGATTCGTTTATTGACAAAAATATTATTGAACTTACGGAAACCAGTACCAGCAGGTATTGGCTGACCTACGATAACATTTTCCTTCAAACCTATAAGATTGTCTCTACGAGCAGATATAGAAGCCATAGATAGTACCTTAGTCGTCTCCTGGAATGAAGCAGCTGAGATCCAGCTCTCGCGTCCGAATGAAGTTTTCGTAATACCTTCTAATAATGGAGAAGCAGTAGCAGCTACGGCATCTCTCACTTCCATGATTTGCTTATCACTTCTTTTCAATAGTGAATTCTCCTCTCTGACTTGTCTGATAGTAAGAATCTGACCTTTTTTATGGGTAGTGCTATCGCCGTTTTCTACGACTACTTTTTTATCAAAGATGTTATCGTTTTCAGCTAAGAAATCAAATTTATTAACAGACTCACCTTCTAGGAATGAAGAATCTCCTGGATCATCAATCAATACTTTTGACATCATCTGACGAACGATTGTTTCTACGTGTTTGTCATTTATTTTTACGGACTGTCTTTGATATACCTCTTGAACTTCATTTACTAGATAAGACTGTACCGCAAAGACTCCCTTGATTCTTAAAATATCATCTAGAGCGATATTACCATCAGATAATGGTGTACCCGAGCGCACATAATCCTGTTCCTGAACTAAAATCTGACTGGATAGTGGTACAAGATATTTTCTAGGTTCGCCAGACACTGGAGTTACTATTACCTCCCTATTACCTCTTTTGATACCTCCAAAAGTTACTACACCATCCACCTCGGCTACTTTAGCGGGGTTCAATGGATTTCGAGCTTCGAATAATTCTGTAACTCTCGGCAGACCTCCTGTGATATCGCCTGATTTTCCTACAAATCTAGGTATTTTAGCCAGGATAGTTCCTGCCTTGATTTTTTGCTTATTATCTACTATCAGATTAGCTCCTACAGGAAGGGCATAGGCTTTACTATCTTTACCTTTAATAATAACTGCGGGAGAGATAGTCTTATTTCTTGACTCAATTATGAATTTCTCCACGTTTCCAGTCTGCTCTACTATTTCCTCTTTAAAGGTTACATTATTGACAATACTTTCATATTCTACTGTACCATCTTGTTCAGAGATAATAAGGTTATTAAATGGATCCCATGAACAAACTATGAGTTCTTTACCTACCTTTTGACCATCTACTACTTCCAATGTAGCACCATATGGTATGTATGCGCTTTGAAGAACTTTATCTTCCGCACTATTCATAAGTCTCATTTCACCTGTACGGCCAATAACCACATTCTTTTTCTCTCCACTGATTTCGGATTCAATAGAACGAACACTGTCTAGTCTTATAATACCTTCATGTCTTGTTTTAATTTCATTGATCGTATTGGAAAGAGAAGCGATACCCCCCGTATGGAAGGTACGAAGTGTCAACTGAGTACCAGGCTCACCAATAGACTGTGCTGCTATAACACCTACAGCATCACCTATCTCGCTCATTCTATTTGTAGCTAGATTTCTACCATAACATCTTACGCAAACCCCATGAGAAGACTCACACGTCAATACAGAACGAATCTCTATGCTCTCTATTTCTGCTTCCTCTATTTTATCGGCAATTGCTTTCATAATTTCTTGACCAGCACTAACAATTAGCTCGTCAGTTTCAGGGTGAAATACATTATGAAGAGACGTTCTTCCTACGATTCGCTCGCCTAATTTCTCGACGACTACACCTTCTTTTATAAGCGCCGTCGTATCGATACCTCTCAACGTACCACAGTCTTCATCATAGATAACGATCGACTGAGCTACATCCACCAATCTTCTGGTCAAGTAACCTGCATCCGCTGTTTTAAGAGCCGTATCTGCTAGACCTTTTCTAGCGCCGTGCGTAGAGATAAAGTATTCCCAAGCAGAAAGTCCTTCTTTCAGTGAAGATAAGATAGGGTTTTCTACAACATCCTGCTCACCAGTAAGACCTGATTTTTTAGGTTTATTCATTAGACCTCTTACTCCACCCAACTGCTTAATCTGCGCACGAGAACCTCTCGCACCAGAGTCTAGCATCATATAGATAGAGTTAAACCCTCCTTTATCTTTTTTCAATCTATTCATAAGATCCATGGTGATATTTCTATCCATTTTCTCCCATGTATCTACTACCTGATTGTATCGCTCTCTCTCCGTGATATGACCTTCATTGTGAAGTCCATTGATTTCCATCACTTGAGCTTTAGCTATTTCTACTTGCTTTGTCTTGATTTCTGGAGTTAATACATCTTCAAGGTTGAACGATAGCCCGCCTTTAAAGGCCATAGTAAATCCAAGATTCTTAATGTCATCTAGAAATTGAGCCGTACGCTTAACACTTGTTTTTTCGATGATATTAGATATAATATCTTTCAATGCTTTTTTAGAAAGCAATTGATTAATAAATCCTACTTCTTCTGGCACAAATTGGTTAGCCAACACTCTACCAACAGAAGTTTCGATAAGCTTAGTTTTTAGCTCACCTTCCTCTTCTACACTTACTCTACATCTGATAGGTGCGTGAAGCTCTACTTTTCCTTCGTTATAGGCTACGATTACCTCTTCTATAGAATAAAAAGCTTTTCCAGCTCCTTTGACAGGATTTTCCGGGCTATTCTCCTTAATATTGGTCATATAATATAGTCCCAAAACCATGTCTTGTGAAGGAAGTGTAACTGGTGTACCGTTCTGTGGATTCAAGATATTGTGCGAAGAAAGCATCAATAGCTGACCTTCAAGTATAGCCTCATTACTAAGAGGTACATGCACCGCCATCTGGTCACCATCAAAGTCGGCGTTGAAAGCCGTGGTAACTAATGGGTGAAGTCTAATAGCCTTGCCTTCTACCAATTTAGGCATAAATGCCTGAATAGATAGTCTGTGAAGTGTAGGAGCTCTGTTTAATAAAACAGGATGTCCTTTTAAAATATTCTCAAGTATATCCCATATAACAGCGTCTTTTCTATCTACTAATTTCTTCGCAGATTTCACTGTTCTTACAATACCTCTTTCTATCAATTTTCTAATGATAAACGGCTTGAACAATTCTGCTGCCATATCTTTTGGTAAACCGCACTCGTGCATCTGAAGTGTCGGTCCTACCACAATCACAGAACGACCAGAATAGTCAACCCTTTTTCCTAACAAATTCTGACGGAAACGTCCTTGCTTACCTTTCAAAGAATCAGATATAGACTTCAACGCTCTTCCGCCTTCTGCTTTTACAGCATTTGACTTTCTAGAGTTATCAAATAAAGAATCCACCGCTTCTTGTAGCATTCTTTTCTCATTTCTTAAGATAACCTCTGGAGCCTTAATCTCCATCAATCTCTTCAAACGATTATTTCTAATAATGACTCTTCTATAGAGGTCATTCAAATCTGAAGAAGCAAAGCGGCCACCGTCCAAAGGAACCAATGGTCTCAATTCTGGCGGAACAACTGGCAATAAACTTATCACAGTCCACTCTGGTCTGTTTTCAATTCGAGTGTTGGCTTCTCTGAAAGCTTCTACTACACTCAATCTTTTAAGTGCTTCCTGCTTTCTCTGTCTAGAAGACTCTGTTTGAGCTTGATTTCTTAGTTCATAAGATAAATCATCTAAATTAATAGAAGTCAACAAATGACGGATAGATTCTCCACCCATTTTAGCGATGAATTTGTTTGGATCTTTATCTTCTAATAAATAGTTATTAGACAACTCTGGGCTAGACATAGCAGCTATATACTCTTCCTCAGTTAATAAATCCATTCTGTGATAGCTTCTCACTTCTTGTTCACCTTTGTCATTGATGACATTAATCTCGCCTGAAGCAGCACCACTTTGTATGACTACATATTTCTCATAATAAACAATACTTTCGATATTCTTCGAACTCATTCCGAGTAAGTAACCTATTTTATTTGGTAACGATCTAAAGTACCAAATGTGAACCACGGGCACAACCAAAGCGATATGACCCATACGCTCTCTTCGTACTTTCTTTTCAGTCACCTCTACACCACATCGGTCGCAGATGGTGCCTTTGTATCGAATTCTCTTGTATTTCCCGCAATAGCACTCATAATCCTTGACTGGACCAAATACCTTCTCGCAAAATAATCCGTCTCTTTCTGGTTTATACGTTCGGTAATTAATCGTCTCGGGTTTAGTGACTTCACCTCTTGACCTTTCTTTAATAGCATCAGGAGACGCTAGTGTGATAGTCAAAGAAGTAAATTCAGTTTTAACTTGTGGGGTGCCTCTATTTATATATGCCATAATTTTTTTTAGTTGTCAGTTGTTAGTTGTTAGTTACTTGATTTTTACAAATTCATTTACTCACTTCTAAATACTATTTTTTTATTTAATCTTAACAGCTTGTACTTTAATATTAATCGAATCTTAAATCTAGAGCCAAACCTCTTAATTCATGAGCCAATACATTGAAGGATTCAGGAAGACCAAATTGAGGAATATTATCGCCTTTAACGATAGCTTCATATGCCTTAGCTCTACCTAGTATGTCATCAGACTTGATAGTCAATAATTCTCTCAAGATATTAGCTGCACCATAAGCCTCTACTGCCCAGACCTCCATTTCTCCGAAACGTTGACCACCAAATTGTGCTTTACCACCTAATGGCTGCTGGGTAATAAGAGAGTATGGTCCTGTAGAACGCGCATGCATTTTGTCATCTACCATGTGACTTAATTTCAACATATAGATAACTCCTACTGTTGTTTTCTGATCAAATCGATCTCCAGTCTCTCCATCGAATAAATAAGTAGAGCCTAGATAAGGAAGATCTGCCTTTTTCATCCAATCATCGATTTCAGTGACAGTAGCTCCGTCTAATACTGGAGTAGCAAATTTTACACCTAACTTCAATCCAGCCCATCCTAGAACCGACTCATATACCTGACCTAAGTTCATACGGGAAGGTACGCCCAGAGGATTCAACACGATATCTAATGGCTCACCACTTTCTAAGAAAGGCATATCCTCTTCTCGTACAATTTTAGCTACGATACCTTTGTTACCATGTCTACCAGCTAGTTTGTCACCTACTTTTAGCTTTCGTTTTACTGCGAGGTGAACCTTAGCTAGTTGAAGAACGCCGTTTGGAAGTTCATCCCCGATGGTAATATTGTATTTCTCTCTTTTGTAATATCCTGTGATTTCATTCATCTTTAAATTGAAGTTATGAATCACCTGCTTTACAAGCTCATTTGTTTTTTCATCTGAAGTCCAATTGCTACCATCTATATCTTTGTATTCAATATCAGATAAAACTTTAGCTGTAAACTTAGAACCCTTTGCTACGATTTCCTCTTTGAAGAAATTCTTGATAGAATTAGAAGTCTTGCCTGCTAATAGTGAATTTAATTTCTCGAATAAAACTGTTTTAAACTTTTTTGAATTAGCTTCAAACTCACTGTCGAGTGTGTCTACAGCAACTTTCTCTTTGCCTTTCTTCTTAGTTTCTTTATTAGCTCTAGTAAAGATTTTAGTATCGATAACAATACCTTCTGCACTCGGTGGAGCTTTTAAAGATGCATCTTTTACATCTCCAGCCTTATCCCCGAATATAGCTCTTAATAGCTTCTCTTCAGGAGTAGGATCTGTCTCACCTTTCGGAGTTACTTTACCTACTAGAATATCGCCTTCCTTCACTCGAGCCCCTGTACGTATTACGCCATCTTTTCCTAAGTCTTTTGTGGCTTCTTCTGATACATTTGGTATATCTGCCGTTAATTCTTCCTCGCCTAACTTAGTATCTCTCACTTGTAAATCATACTCTTCAATATGAATAGAAGTAAAGATATCATCTTTCAAGATTCTTTCAGAAATCACGATGGCATCCTCAAAGTTATAACCTTTCCATGGCATGAATGCTACTTTAAGATTTTGCCCTAAAGCCAACTCTCCTTGCTGCGTAGCGAATCCTTCGCACAATACCTGCCCTTTGGTTACCTTTTCGCCCTTCTTAACTATTGGCTTTAGGTTGATACAAGTACCTTGGTTTGTTCTTTTAAATTTAGGTAGAGAATAGGTCGTAATTTCATCATCAAAATTAATCATTTTCTCATTTGTAGTTCTTTCATATAATACCTGAATCTTTTCAGAGTCAACAAATACAACTTCCCCATTTCCTTCAGCATTGATAAGGTTATTAGAGTCCTGAGCTACTATAGCTTCGAATCCTGTACCCACTATCGGAGATTGTGGTTTTAGAAGTGGTACCGCTTGACGCTGCATGTTAGAGCCCATCAAGGCACGGTTCGCATCATCATGCTCGAGGAATGGGATCAAGGATGCAGAGACTCCTACAATCTGATTAGGGGCCACATCTACATAATCTAACTCCTTTGGTGTCACCAATGGGAAGTCGCCTTGCTCACGCGCTACAATCGTCTCATCTTGTATTTTACCACTATCAGATATGTTGATTTTAGCCTGAGCTATAATCTTGTCGTCTTCGTCATCAGCTGATAAATACTCTGCTTTCGAGCCAAGGCTAACATTTCCCCCTTTTACCTTTAGGTATGGAGTCTCTAAAAAGCCTCTATCATTTACCTTTGCATACACACAAAGGGTGGAAATCAAACCGATATTAGGACCTTCTGGAGTCTCAATAGTACAAAGTCTACCATAATGGGAATAGTGAACGTCACGAACCTCGAAACCTGCTCTCTCTCTACTCAAACCTCCTGGTCCTAAAGCAGAAACTCTTCGCTTATTTGTGATCTCTGCCAATGGATTTGTCTGATCTAAAAACTGAGATAACTGCGAAGTTCCGAAGAATGAATTAATCACAGAACTTAATGAACGAGAATTGATTAAATCAATCGGAGAGAATACTTCATTATCTCGCACGTTCATTCGCTCACGAATCGTTCGAGCCATTCTAGATAAGCCTAATGAAAACTGTGCAAATAACTGCTCTCCCACTGTTCTCACCCTTCTATTGCTCAAGTGGTCGATATCATCTATCTCTGCTCTACCATTGACTAGTTCTACCATATAACTTACGATAGCTACGATATCCTTTTTAGTAAGTATCTTAGTTTCCATAGGTACATCTAAGTTCAACTTCTGGTTGATTTTATATCTACCGACTTCTCCCAGATCATATCTTCTATCTGAGAAAAATAACTTATCTATTACGTCTCTTGCCGTTTCATCATCTGGAGCCTCTACTCCTCTTAGTTGTCTGTAGATAGTGTTTAGAGCCTCCTTCTCACTATTTGATGTATCCTTCTGAAGCGTGTTATAAATAATAGAATAATCTAGTACACTTTCTTCTTTTTGAAGTGTGACCATATCTATTTGAGCATCTATAATTCTATCGGTCATATCATCAGAGATAACCATATCTCTTTCGAATATCACTTCATTTCTTTCTATCGAAACTACCTCACCTGTATCTTCATCTACGAAATCTTCGACCCATGTTTTTAACAACCTTGCTGCCAATTTTCTACCTACTAATTTCTTAACATTAGCTTTGGTTACCTTGACTTCATCTGCTATATCGAATAGGTTTAGGATATCTCTATCCGTATCATATCCTATAGCTCTGAGGAGCATAGTTACTGGAAATTTTTTCTTTCTATCGATATAAGCATACATGACATTATTGATGTCTGTAGCAAATTCCATCCATGCACCTTTAAATGGTATCACTCTGGCAGAGTAAATCGACGTACCATTCGGGTGAACGGATTGACCAAAAAATACGGAAGGTGATCTGTGCAGCTGGGTTACTACCACACGCTCTGCACCGTTTATGATAAAAGTGCCTTTTTCAGTCATATATGGGATATTGCCCAAAAAGACATCTTGTACTATAGTTTTAAAATCTACGTGCTCTTCATCATTACATGATAATCTTAACTTGGCTCTGAGTGGCACTGAATAGGTAAGGCCCCTTTGAATAGACTCTTGTATAGAGTATCTTGGTGGATCGATATGATATTCTAGAAATTCAAGTAGAAAAATATTTCTAGCGTCTGATATTGGAAAATTCTCCTCAAAAACTCTATATAACTCTTCTTTATTTCTTAAATCTTGTGTGGTGTCTACTTGAAAAAATTCTTTGAAAGACTGACGTTGAATATCCAAAAGATTTGGATAGTCCGCTTTTACTTTTGCTTTGCCAAAATTGACTCTTACTGCTTTGCTAGCTTGTGGCATATTATTGGATTATTTTTTTTGTCAAAAGTTTGGTTTACATCGCCTGCAATTTCTCACAAATTGATGTTAATTTTCTAAACGTATTTAGGCCTGTACCATAATGGTACAAGCCTTATACGATTTACTAATTTAATTTTTCCTGAAACTCAAGGAACAAATTACTTAAGTTCTACTGTAGCACCTGCTTCTTCTAGAAGCTTCTTGATGTTTTCAGCATCTGCTTTAGAAGCTTTTTCTTTTACTACTCCATTTGCGTCTACGATATCTTTAGATTCTTTAAGACCCAGACCAGTCAAGTCTTTTACCACTTTCACTACGTTCAATTTTGTACCACCAGCGCTGACTAATACTACATCAAATTCTGATTTTTCAGCAGCAGCTGGTGCAGCACCTCCGCCGCCTGCCATCATTACTGGAGCAGCAGCAGCTGGCTCTATTCCATAGTCATTCTTAAGAATGTCTGCTAATTCTTTTACTTCTTTTACAGTTAAGTTTACTAAACTTTCTGCCATTGTTTTTAAATCTGCCATGATTATTAAATTTAAATGATTATTTTAATTAATTAGATGATTGGTTTATGCTTGAGCTTTTTCTTCTAGTGCTTTTACTAGGCTTCCTATTTTCTTATCTGCATTGCCTTGAAGGGCAGCGATAAGATTGGTAGCTGGTGATTGTAGAAGTCCGATAATGTCTCCTATCAATTCATTCTTTGATTTCAATGCAACTAAGTTTTTCAACTCGGCATCGCCAATGTAAATGTCTGAATCGATATAAGCAGCTTTCAATTCTGGCTTAACATCTTCTCCTCTGAATTCTTTTACTAGCTTAGCTATATCGTTAGAATTGGTAGAGAAGAATACAGCCGTAGGTCCATGCAGGATATTGTATACCTCATCTGCATTTTTATTGGACTGTTCTAGAGCCTTTTTTATCAATGTGTTTTTTACTACAGAATAGCTAATCCCTTTTTCAAACGCCGTTCTTCTAAGTTTTGAGGTCTTAGCAGCTGTAAGGGTAGATTCATCTATAAAATAGAAAAAAGTAGCATCGTCAAACTTCTGCTTTAGTGATTCTATTACTTCGCTTTTTTGTGATTTCTTCATAATTAAATACTACTTACAGATTTTGTGTCAATGTTTATACCTGGACTCATAGTTGACGCCATAGAAATAGACTTCATATATGTTCCTTTTGCAGTACTTGGTTTCATTTTTACTAAGGTAGAAATAAATTCCTCTGCATTTTCTTTGATCTGCTCAGGACTGAAAGAAACTCTTCCTATAGATGAGTGTACAATACCAAATTTATCCACTCTAAAGGCGATTTTTCCTTTCTTAACCTCTTCTACTGCCTTGGCTACATCTGGAGTAACAGTTCCAGATTTAGGGTTAGGCATCAAATTACGAGGACCTAATACACGACCAAGTTTGGCGATAATAGCCATTACATCAGGTGTAGCGATGATAACGTCTATGTCTGTCCATCCTTGCTCAATTTTTGTGATGTACTCATCGAGTCCTACATAATCAGCCCCTGCAGCTTTCGCGTCGGCTTCTTTTTCGGGCTTACAGAATACTAAGACGGTTTTAGACTTACCAGAACCGTTTGGAAGCGATACGGTACCTCTCAATGCTTGATCAGCTTTTCTTGGGTCTATTCCCAATCTTATATGTAAATCTACTGATGCGTCAAATTTGGTAAGATTTACCTTTTTGACTAGAGTGGAAGCCTCATCAATAGAGTACAGTTTCGAACTATCTATTAGTTTATTTACTTCTTGTCTTTTTTTCGTTATTCTTGACATACGTTCAGTTATTTCAGTTATTCAAATTATTCAGTTTCCCATGGAGCTTTTCCAGATACAGTAATACCCAAGCTTCTAGCTGTACCAGCTACCATTTTCATGGCAGACTCTACGGTAAAACAATTCAAATCTGGCATTTTGGTTTCTGCTATAGTTTTTACCTCATCCCAAGTCACACTTCCGATTTTCAATCTATTACTTTCTTTAGAACCCGTCTTAGCTTTTAAAGTTTCCAATAAAAGTATAGGTGTTGGAGGCGTCTTAATGACGAAATCAAATGACTTATCTTTGTATACTGTCAATACTACAGGAAGAACCTTTCCGCTCTGATCCTGTGTTCTTGCATTGAACTGCTTACAAAATTCCATGAT
>CANESS010000050.1 GCA_947441115.1 Saprospirales bacterium
AGATTTTATCTCAAAATTATTCTCAATTTGAAGTAATAGTCGTGTGCAAAAATACGCCTATAGAGATACTTGAATCCCTTCAGACTTTGTCTGCTCTTCACTCACGTCTTACGATCATTGATATTACAAATAAAGACTGCCCGTATTTGGGGAAAAAACAAGCGCTTCATATAGGTATATCACTTGCCAAATATGACTGGATAGTCACCATTGACGATGATTGCTACCCTCAGAGCGAAAACTGGCTAAAGAATATATCGCAGCATTTAGCGCACAAAGAGACCGATATCTTGTTAGGCTTTTCTCCTTACATATCTCAGCCTGGTCTTTTAAATCAATGGATTCGATTCGATGCACTGCAAGTAGCTATTAACTATGCCTACCATACCCTTATAGGAAAACCATATATGGGTATAGGACGAAATATGGCTTTTAAAAAAGACCTCTGGTCTCAAGACTATTTAAACGTATATGAAACCATGGGCAGCGGCGATGATACGACGCTAGTTCAGCATTATAAAGAGACGAAACAAATCGGGATTTTCATGTCACCATTGGTATACTCTTTTCCTCATGTAAATTTCAGTTCGTGGATGAAGCAAAAATTACGTCACATAAATAAAGAAAATCAGATGGATCTTTCCTTGAAAATAATGTTAGCGAAACCTCTTCTATATGGATTTTTATTTTGGCTATTTATTTGGATTTGGCTGAGTTATTTTGCGTTTCATTTCATCATTTTCTATTTACTTTTCATCTACCTTGGTGCTAAAACATATTTTTATTTTCAAATTTCCAAGCATATTCAGTGGAAGTTAAAGCCAAGCTTTTTTACTTGCATATTTGATGCGCCGCATAATCTATGTCTAGTTTTACTTCCATTTTTTGCTATCTTTATAAAAAATAAATGGAGAGATTAATTCCATATAAAAGATTCCGTAAAGTCAAAAAAATATATGCCTAAAACGAATACTAAAATAGATTTATCCGACCCTAAAGAATGTGAACTATTCTTTTTAGGGATAAGTTCATCTACTGGCATAGCGGTGCTCTGCAGTCAGCTCAATCGATATCTACAACTCAAACTTTCGTTTTATACCAGCATGATGGCTATAAATCAAGACACAATACTTGATAAACTGCCCATATTCACAAGCTTTGAACCTAAAGAAAATCAATTGGAAACTCTATCGATTATAGAGGATGATTTTTTCGATATGAGTATACCGAATAGAGCTGAAATTTCTAAATATCTCCTCATTCAGTGTAAAGGGGAGCAATCCTCCCTCTTTCCTAAAATAGGGCAGCTTGACTATCTCCTTATCTCCAATTATAGTTTGACTCAGTCAATATCTGCCATTCAATCTATTCCCGAAGTGACCATTACGTTCCCTCTACAATCTATGCATATCGGTAAACGATTTGGGTATTTTAGAAAACTATTTTATACGAACTAATGTTTAAGCAGATATGGCTGAGAAAATAATTTTAGGTATAGACCCTGGCACCTTGCATCTAGGGTATGGGATCATAGCTGTAAATAAAAATATGATTTCGACTGTCTGTCTAGGAGAGGTGAGATTGAATAAACTTGAGACTCAGCAATTGAAACTTTTGAAAATCTATGAAAAGATTAAAGCGCTCATTCTGGAGTACAAACCCGATGAATGCGCTGTAGAATGCCCCTTTTACGGAGAGAATGTGCAGAGTATGCTTAAACTAGGCCGAGCACAAGGTGTGGCAATGGTCGCAGCTCTATCGCTCGGATTACCTGTAGCAGAATATTATCCTAAAAAAGTAAAACAGTCTGTCACAGGTAATGGCAATGCGAGCAAAGAACAAGTAGCTAAAATGCTCCAAACATTATGCAAAATGGATGTCATGCCTAAATCTCTCGATGCAACCGATGCGCTGGCTGTAGCCGTCTGTCATCATTTCAACTCAGGGCTAGGGGATGGCTCAGGAAAAAAATATTCTGACTGGTCATCCTTTTTGAATGATAACAAAACTAGAATTAAGAAATGAGTTTTGATCATTTTAAGAGTCGTATTCAAACTCAATTTCCTCATGATTGGGAATTATTTTTAGCTAGTTTAGAAAACGAGCCTCATACTTCTATTCGGTATAACCCAAGAAAAATGGAGTCTATCCCTCCCTCTGATATACCTTGGGCACGCTATGGTCATTATCTTTCAGAGCGGCCATCGTTTACCTTTGACCCTGAATTTCACGTGGGGAAGTATTATGTCCAAGAGTCTAGCTCCATGTTTATCGATTTCGTTTTGGGTAGAGTGAAAAAAGAAATTTTCTTAGATAAAGTGCTAGATCTATGCGCAGCGCCTGGCGGCAAGAGTACAATCATTCTAGACCACCTAGATAGTCATCAGTTTTTAGTAGCTAATGAGATGATACCTCAGCGGAATTCAGTACTTCGTGAGAACCTAACTAAATGGGGCTATCCTAATTTTCTCATCACAGAAAACAAGCCTGCCGATTTTAAGGCATTAATCAATTACTTCGATTGTATACTACTAGACGCTCCATGCTCTGGTGAAGGACTTTTCAGAAAGGATAAAAATGCGAGGAATGAATGGAGTCTAGATGGAGCGAATATGTGCAGCGAAAGACAATACGAGATTTTTAAATCTGTTTGGTCAAGCCTCAAAGAAGGTGGGATAATAATTTACAGTACATGCACGTATAATCCGGAAGAGAATGAGATCCTATTAGAAAAATTATTATCAGACGATTTTGAATTTGAGACGATACCTCTTGAAATACCCGCAGAATGGAATATAGATGTGGTAGAATCTCAAAATACGATTGGCTATCGATTCCTGCCTCATAAAGTGAAAGGAGAAGGTTTTTTCTGCAGTATTCTTAGAAAAAAAGGTAGCTATAAACAGCAGGAAACGAAATTATCAAAGGACCACATCAATATTTGGCTTGGTCAACATATTTCGCTAGAACAGCTAAAGAATTATAGCACATACAAATTTAAAAACTCCTTATTTCTCTCTCCTAGTATGCTCCTTGATGAATTAATCACACTCAGCAAACATCTATATTTAAAACAAATAGGTATAGAGGTGGCTCAATACAAAGGAGTGGAACTAGAACCACAGCAGGGATTGATTTTGCTGGCCCATGAAGTCTATGGGTTTGATAAAATTGAATTGTCCTCAGACGAGACTATTGCGTTTTTATCCCATAGCGAGTTAACACTTCATTTAGAAAATGGATGTCATTTGGTCGTGCATAACCAACTAGCGCTCGGCTGGATCAAAGTAGAAAAATCCAAACTAAAAAACCTATACCCACAAGGGTGGAAGATCAGAACTAAACAACTAAACTGATAGATCTATTCTGTAAACTTCAACAACTCTGCAGCTTCTGTATTTGTAGGATCAAGAAGAATGACCTCGTCTAGCAATATTTTAGCTTTCGCTTTGTCGTTATCATTTTTTATAGCCACTTTTGCGAGGTACACTTTAGCTTCTATTATTTTCTTTTTATTCTTATCCTCACTTCCAGCTACCATTTCTAAATACTTGGTATAATTCTCTCTTGCTGATGCGGTCGCTTGTTCTGGATCTTGGTAGACCTTGCATTTACCTTTCATATAATAGGCATCTGCAGAGTTAGGAGATAACTCTAGTACCTTAGTAAATGTAGCATCTGCCTCTTCAAATTTTTTATTCTTATAAAGAGCTGATCCTAAATTTAAAAAATCAGAAGCACTAGGCTCTGGTAGTTCTGCAATTTTCTTATAGTATTCCAACTCCTCTTCATACATTTTCATTTTCTTAAACGTCTCTGCTATAGACTTGATCGCATCCTTATCCGCAGGATTCATATCCACTGCATTTTTCAACGTTTGAGTGCCCTTTTCTTTATCTCCTAGTGCTATATAGGCCTTTCCTAGATTTTCATAATCACTAGCTATTATTTTATCTTTTGGTTGGGTTTCTAGAAATTTCTCTAAAAATGTAACAGCTTCTTGATGTTTACCCGTCTCGTAATATGAATAGCCGATGAGTCTATTAAGGTAATTGTATTTATTATCTCCTTTTATGATTTCGTTAATGAGATTGATTGCTTTTTCATAGTCTTTGGCTAGGAAATGAATATTAGCTAGCATAGCCATATCTTCTGCACTTTTATCCCCGATTTGTATCAATTTCTGCTGATACATTTCAGCCGTATCATAGACTCTATATTTATAATAAGTCTGTGCCAAGTAGTTTAGAGCTAAAAGATTATTTGAATCTAGTTCCAGTGCCTTTTTAAGATTAGGCAGGGCCTCCTTATAGACTTTCATTCTATAATATACTCTACCGATTTTAGCATAAGGCATGGCTGTATTTGGTGCATACTGCTGCGCATACTCATATTGCGTGTTAGCATTACCCCCATCCTGTGCACTGAGAAATGCATCTCCCCATACTAATCTATACTCCGTATTGGATTTGGCCATATCTGAAGCCTTTTTCGCCCAGTTAGACGCTTCTAGCTTGTCTTCCGCGCTGGAGTATGCTATAGCTCTAGAAATAGCTGTAAATATTTCGGGGTTTTTATTCTTAGTTTCATTAGCAGCCTCCGTAAAAAGCTTAGAGGCTCCTGATACGTTTTTGGCATTGAGCTCTATTAGACCGAGTCCTATTTTTCCATAAGGTTTAGTAGCTATCGAATTGAAGCTAACTTTGGCTGCGTCCATATTTTCTAGTTTTACCTGAGCTAGACCTTTGTAGAAAATATCCGCTTCTTCTGTCGATTTGCTAAATTCTTTCTCCGCAGATACCCAGCGCTCATCATGGAGGAGTTGAATGCCAACTTTAGATTGGGCTGAAAGATTAGTGACAAGAAGAACTGCTGCTAGGAGTATAAAACTTGAAAAAGATTTGTTCATGATTTATTTATAATTTGAAAATAAGAATGAAGGGACAAAGTTAAGGTTTATTTATTTTATGATATTTAACCAAATCGTGAAATTATAATTCTGGTCTAGTTTGTACTACTCTGGTCACTACATTAGCAGGCACTAGACCCGCTTTAAGCACTATGCGCTGCCCTACTTCTCCTGTCATAAAGTTTAAAAATCCCCTTCCGAGGCCAGCACCATTTTCCTTTAAGGTGGCTCTCATTAGTCTTCGGAGTGGATATAAGTGTGAGGCTATATAGCCCGGATGTGGTGGATAGTAATATTGGGAGTTTACATGGTCTCTAATTTCGACAGGAAAAATGGTCTTAGAAAACGCTAGATTTTCCTCATCTTGATTGTCACTTATCCAGTTAACCCCTATGACTCCTAGGGCGTTCTTCGTATTTTGCACATAAGTCATGACTTCTTTATTGGTAGTCTGGGCAAATGCTTGATTGGTAAGCGTTTTCCCTCTCAAAAGACTATCTTGAATATATTCTACCGTGCTAGAAGCTGCATTATCAAATACCAAGGTGATTTTACCGCTACCGCCACCGTGCTTCAATTGAGAAAAATCAGTTATAGTGCCTGCACATATATTAGCGAGTTCTTCAGTAGTCACCTGGAGACCTTTTCTGCTATTATTCGCTATGATGGCCACGGCATCTTTAGCTATGAAGCTATTTTTTGGCAAATATTCTTTTTGCTTATAAAACGCCTCAAAATAGGAGGTATCCACTTGACTCGCTGTGATAATCATGCGTACACTGTCTAAAGCCATGGCTTTTACCACTTCTGCAGCAGGTTTGTATATAATGTTAATCTTAGCCTCAGGATAATAGTTTTCAAAAACCATCACCTCGCTATCCAATAAAGGCTTATAGTTTTCATCAGCTACTACTGTGATTCTGCCTGACGTAGGTGTATCAGATAATTTCTTCTGGTCACCACATGAGGAAAGTATCCAAACAAATAAAGAAGTCAGTATTAGATTAGAATGCATAGACTAGAAATTTGAATCGGAGTTGGCGTTTTCGGAAGATTTCAATGCTCTATAAACTCTGAATATACCGTAAATAAAAAGCAAAGCAGAAAACCCATAGGTCTTTGTATCTGTAAGCTGGGTTACATTTGGATACATAAAAATAACTCCTGCTAAGACTATGAAACAAATCGAAATAAATAATCGAAAAAAGAAAATAAGTTTGGTAGACATTTAATTAGATTTATATTTTAATGCGCACTCTAGAAATGCTTTAAAATCTTCGACAGAATTATACCCACTTAGAGGCTTATTTATAATACGTCCAGTTTGTGGATCTATAATAACATATTGTGGCTGAGTAAATTCATGAAAGTTTTTTCCTTGCATTTCGGTCCAAATATCTCCCTCCTTTGTCATCTGCTTTCCTAAAGTTTCGGAATACTTCTGTCTATCGGCAGGAAGAGTAGTCTTTTCGTCTACATATAATGAGGAAATAACAAATTTATTTTTCATGACATCGTGAATCGTTGGATTAGTCCATACATTCTCTTCCATTCGTCTGCAATTCACACATGCCCATCCCGTAAAATCTAATAGTAGTGGCTTTCCTTCTGCTCGGGCTATGGCTAAGGCTTTTTCGTATTGGTTTTTATGTGTTTCTAGTTCCTCTTTTACACCCATTACGCTATAATCCTTTGGAGGTGGAAATCCTGAGATATAATTCAATTTACCTCCAAAGAAATCCGTGGATAAATAACCTACAAATAAAAGTGTCAAGAATGCGAGTCCATAGGTAACTTTAGTAGGCTGGATGTGATATCCCTTTTTAAACGTAAATTTTCCTACTAAGTATAATGCCATGAGAATAAATACAATCATCCATATGATGACAAATGGCTCCCGCTTTAGCAAGCCCCATCGCATAACTAAATCTGCGTTGGATAAGAATTTAAAAGCAAAGGCTAGTTCTATAAATCCGAATACATTCTTTACTATATCTAGCCAAGAGCCAGACTTTGGTAGATTTTTAACTAAATTAGGAAATAAAGCGAACAGAGCAAATGGAAGTCCTAACCCCAATCCAAAACCGGCAAATGCTGGAGTTATATACTTGGCATTATTTAAATTTCCTAATACCAATCCTAAAATAGGACCCGTGCACGAAAATGAAACTATGGCAAGTGTAAAAGCCATAAAAAATATTCCAATAAAATCCCCCGTATTCGATTTGCTATCTAATTTATTAGCGAGAGCCGATGGCAAGGAAATATTATAGAATCCGAATAAGGAAAACGCAAAGACAAGGAAAATAGCAAAGAAGACAAGGTTAACCCATAGATTAGTAGAAAAATTACTTAATGCGTCTCCGCTAAGCCCTAAATTAAAGGGAAGACTCAAGAGTACATATACCAAAAAGATAGCAAAACCATATAGAATAGCATTTCGTGTGCCTTTCTTTGCGTCTCCGGATCCTTTGAGAAAGAAACTCATGGTCATAGGTATCATAGGAAAGGTACATGGAAAAAATAAGGCTGCGAATCCGCCTAGAATTCCTAATCCAAAGGCTGACCAAACACTCAGTTTATCTTCACGTTTATTGCAATCGACCAAAGGCTGACCAAAATCGCCATAACCATCCGCATTATTTGAAACTTCCACTGATGTTACAAGCTCTGCAGTCAAAATTGTACTATCTGCCAATTTAGTTTCTTCATTAAGTAATGCTTCTATTTCTGCATCACTTAGTCCCTGGGTAGTGTCAGTTTGAGCAAACGATTTGTTCAGTGAGAATTCTGGCAAGACAATGGCAAAAACAATTGCCGCTAGGACTATAAATAATTTTTTCACAAAATAATGTTTAGTTACATTTAGTAAGACTACTTAATTGCTGCGTTAAATTCAAAGTCAGTAGGAGGAAGGCAACGTTTAGGGTCACATATTTGATAGTTGATAGATCCTGTTATTAATTTTTGTTTGCCTAATTTAACTTTCTGAACGAAAACCACAGTACCTTCGTAATAGTTCAATTTATTTTTGAATCCTTCTTCTGCCTTGGATATTTTCTTTCCTATTTCTCTTACTTTTCCATTAACTACTACATCTTTATCCTTAAACGTAAAGGTTGGGGGTATAAGCATATCGTCTCCAGCGTCTTGAGACCAAATATGCCATGTAGGTGCAAGGGCCGCTTTGAAATAAACTTCTGCGGTGTTAGCGCCTGTGTTTTTAGCCACTACGGTCCACTTGATTTGCTGTGTAGTCTTACTAGCCTGCGCCGATAGTCCATAAGACAATAGAACTAAAGAAATAAATAGGATTAATTTATTCATAAGATGGGTTTTAAAATTTAGATAGAATAAAAATAACTTAGTTTGAAATGTATGCTTTTTTAACTATTAACTGAAACTTGTACCGCAGCCACAGGTAGATTTCGCATTAGGATTATTAAAAATAAATCCTCTATTATTAAGTCCTGATTCATAATCTACCTCTAGATTCAATATCATACTAGCTTGGGACATATCTACTATCATGGAGAAGCCGTCTAACTGTTCTATAATATCAGAGTCTCTCTTATCATCAAATTCGAAAATGTAGGAAAAGCCCGCACATCCTCCATTCTTTGCTCCCAGTCGCAAGAATTTATGGGCGTTCTTAGGCTCATTGGCAATTAAGCGCTTTATCTGTGTAATGGCATTCGGGGTAAATTTTACAATATTGCCTTGCGTATTCACGTTATGAATTTATATTTCCACAAAATTAATGATATGACTAGAACGAAATTTCCTTAATTTGCAATTCAAAAATAGATAAAAAAGCATGAGCGACTTCAATTTTTATGAATTATTAAAACTTATCATTCCTCAAATAGGAATATTGGTTTTGGTATATATGTTTTTAAATCATTGGTTAGAACGAGATAATATATCACAATCTAAGAAACGCAAAGATGAATTTAATAAGTTAATCTTACCGAATCAAATATATGCATTTGAGCGTATGGTCCTATTTATGGAGCGAATTTCATTGAGCAGTATTATTCCTAGACTCAATCAACCTAGCCTATCTGCTCAAGAATTTCAATTTCTTTTGACCCAAGAAATCACCAATGAATATCAACATAATCTCTCCCAACAATTGTACATTCCAAATCAAACTTGGACTATGATATGTCTTGCCAAGGATCAGATGATTCAAGAAATCATTCAGACGACGCAATCACTCTCGAATACTGCCACTTCAAAGGACTTGGCTGTAAAACTTCTCAGTGAATCCGCCATTAGTAAAGGGAAGCTCTCAACGAGCTCTGTAATTGAAGCTTTGAAGAAAGATTTATATAAACTAGTTTAACAATGAATCTAAAACTAGTATTTATATATGTCTTATTTATTCTAACTTCATGCGATGCTACTACTCGCATATCATCAATTGAAAATAAATCCCAAAAAGTTCAGAAAACACAAATTCAGTCCCAGACAGAATTGGATTCCTTCCTTCTGCCTTATAGAGCGCAGCTCGAAAAGACAATGCATGATACCTTAGCACATTCTTACCATCAATTAACTAAAAAGAAAATTGAAAGCACATTAGGAAATTGGGTTGCGGATGGTATGCTATGGTTTGCGAATGAAAAGCTCAATGAAAAGGCTGATCTTGCTATCTGCAATTCTGGTGGACTACGCACCAAATCTCTTCCAGCTGGAGCTATTTTATTGAAGCATATCTTTGAATTGATGCCATTTGAAAACGAATTAGTCCTAATTGATATCGATAGCACCGATTTTAAATCTATCCTAGAACGCATCGCAGAGAAAGAAGGCTGGCCAGTATCCAGAGGGTTTCACTTGAGTTTATCTAAAGAAAATAAAATACTAGATTGGAACATAAATGGAACTCGTAAAGCAAACTATAAAATCATAGTAAGCGACTACATAGCCACTGGTGGAGACGGTATGACCATCTTGACACAGAAACCACGCAAAAATATGAATACACTTATCAGAGACGCACTAATATCGTATGCCAAACATCAAAAAAATCTCCATGCACAGCTGGAGGGTAGAATATTAAAAGAAAAAACAGATGCTAACGAACAAGGTAGAGACTAAACCAATTATTCAGATAGATCTAGAACAATGGATCCCCATGGATATATCATTGGTTTCTATAGATATGAAAGAATTTCTATTTAAGGAAATGATACTAAAAGAGGCCGAGTTTCGTGCGCTCATTGAGGACAAAGATTGGTCGGAATATAGGGAAAAGATATGCCTACTCTTTATATCTAATAAAGCCATTATACCGCAATGGGCTTATCTCATTATAGCCAATAAACTCATGGAAGTAAATAGTCCGTGTATTTTAAAAACTGAAAACTATAAAGAAGATGTCCTACTGCACGTTATCCAAAACAGAGACTATGCCGAATATTCAGGTAAACGACTTTTGATAAAAGGATGTAGCAAAGTGAAGCTTACCCAGCAGCCTTATATTCTATTAATCCAAAAATTGACACCCATAGTAAAGGCCTTATCTTTTGGGGAATCATGCAGTACCGTGCCCATCTTTAAAAATTAAATTTTAAGATTATGACCTCAAGAAATAAATTTATTTTATATACAATTATAGGATTACTTCTCTTGGGCAATCTAATTCTTCTCATGAGTGCTAATACAAAAAATGAAAATAGTATCTCATTTCAAATGATCAATTCTGTAGTTAAATACAAAGTTTATGATTTTGCGGGCGAAGCAGTGCCAATGGAAGATCCTGAAGTATTTGAACGACTAGATCGAGAGCTCTCTAGCAATGTGTATTGGCAGGGAAATACCCTTCAAATTTTAAAGTTATCGGAAAAATATTTTCCTATCATAGAACCCATATTAAAAGAAAATGGCATTCCTGATGACTTTAAATACTTAGCTGTAGCCGAAAGTGGTCTTAGACATGTCACCTCGCCTTCTGGTGCTGCTAGTACCTGGCAAATCATGAAAGCTACTGGTCAGGGCTATGGTCTTCTCATCAATGAAGAACTAGATGAACGCTACCATATTGAAAAATCTACCCGCGCTGCATGTAAATATTTAAATGAGGCCTATCTAAAGTGTGGTAATTGGACTCTGGCTGCAGCTTCATACAATATGGGCATGGCTGGTATTCAAGGTAAAATAAATGAACAATTGGAGGACAATTATTACAATCTATGGCTTAATCAAGAAACTTCTCGCTATGTATTTAGAATTATAGCCCTCAAAGAAGTCCTTCAAAATCCGAAAGCCTATGGCTATATATATCAATTCGGAGTAGATGCCTATCCACCACAGAATTCAGAATTGAAGACTATACCCCTACCTATCTATGATTTAGCGCTCTGGGCTAAAGAAAACAACACCAACTATAAGACCATACGCAGTCTAAATCCTTGGATAAGAGGAAATAAAATAACTAGTCTGAAAGCAACAGAAATTCAAATATCTATGACTATGAAATAAAAATAATTGGTTTAGAAAAAAAATCTATCTTTGCACACTCAAAATTTCGGTGCGGTAGCTCAGATGGTAGAGCAATGGACTGAAAATCCATGTGTCGGCGGTTCGATCCCGCCCCACACCACATCAAGTTTTTTATAATCCTCAACTAATTCAGTCGGGGATTTTTTTTGACTAAATTATTATCGATTTGAAAGTTCATGATTGCCCTTTGCACTCAGAAGAATTCACTATTTCCTCTTTGATTTATTCACTAACTAACCACTATACCTTAAAGAAAGTAATTAGAAATTCTAATATCGTTTAAATTATAAAATAGGTCGCTAGATAAACGGTAAATTTGAGGGGACACGTTTATTTTTAATCAATACCAAACCGTCCTTCTAATTCGAATAACTAAATTAAAGCAGCCGAAGGGTTTCTCCTTCGGCTGCTTGTCTTAAATGATAAATGATTAGCTGATATTATCGAATCAGTGTAATACTTCCTTTTTTAGTTCGTTTCTCTCCATTGAGGTATTCTACTTCGGCGG
>CANESS010000051.1 GCA_947441115.1 Saprospirales bacterium
AGCACCCCGAATTCTTTTCTAAGTTCACCAGGCACCTCTGCTATGAGCCCCATAGCAACTTTGAGCTTACCTTTCGTGCCTAGAAAAGCTATGCGAAATTTTTCTACATCTTCTTTATTCTCAATTTTATATTGAGAGATTTCTTCTTTGAGGCTCTGTATTTTCGATTTCCATTCCATGGATAAAAGGATTCAAGTGGTCTGATATTGGGTTAGATAAATTATATCCCATACTAATTAAACGGGGGTATATAAGGTACAAAGTTTGATTTTTTTTGCCAATTCACAATAAAAATTATTCCAATTAAAAATAAAGTATAATTTTGCACTAGATTTGAGTAATTGTCTTAAGACTTACTTAGGTTTTCAAAAAAATATCCAAGATTCTTTTTGTCTGCACACCCCTTGAAGTTTAATTCAATATTTATTTAAAACTATTTTATAAATCATAATTCTATAATGATGGAAAATCCCAATTTAGAGGACGACAATAAACCGAAAAGAAAGCGTATGCCCAAGAAACTAGAAGTTTCTACAGATGAAATACCTGAAATCATGGAAGATGAACCTGTGGAGCCTATTTTAGTTAAGCTAGAAGAGGATCCAATAGTTAAGAAAAAACAAAAGATAACCAAGCCAGCCAAGGAGAAAAAAAATCCTGAGGCAGAATCTATAGCGGAGGTGGTGGTCGCCAGACCTTTAGTTGAAGTGATAGCTCCTGTGTTAGAGGAGGAGGTAAAAGAAGAAAGCCCTGTAGCTCCTAAGATAGAAGGATTGCCAGTAGAAGAAATAGTAGAGGAGGCAGAAGATAAAAATAAATTAACTGTAGAGGAGAAGAATCGAATACTACAAGAGCTAGATGGCAAAGTAGACGCTGAAGGAGTGTTAGAAATTACAAATGAACAGTTTGGATTTCTCCGATCAGCGCATTATAACTATCTTCCTTCACCTGATGATGTCTATGTATCTCCATCGCAAATTAGACTATTTGGACTTAAAACAGGCGATACCATATTAGGCCCAATTCGTCCACCTAAGGAAGGGGAGCGCTATTTCGCTCTGCAGAAAGCCGTTTTAGTCAATGGCATGACTGTGGAAGCCGTTAAGGATAGAGTGCCTTTTGAATATTTGACCCCTTTATTTCCTTTCGAGCCATTGAAATTGTCTATAGACAATGATCCGAAAAAAGTGACAGGCAGGATTATGGATTTATTTACACCTATAGGTAAAGGGCAGCGCGGTATGATTGTCTCCCAGCCAAAAACGGGTAAGACCACCGTATTGAAAGATATCGCCAATTCTATAGCATTTAATCACCCGGAGGTATATCTTATAGTACTTCTTATCGATGAGAGACCTGAAGAAGTCACTGATATGCAGCGCAGTGTCAATGCAGAGGTTATAGCATCTACCTTTGATGAGCCGGCAGATAAGCATGTTAAAATTACAAATATAGTCCTTCAAAAAGCGAAGCGACTCGTAGAAAGTGGTCACGATGTAGTCATTCTATTAGATTCGATTACCAGATTGGCTAGAGCCTATAATACTGTAGCGCCTTCATCTGGCAAGGTACTTTCGGGAGGTGTAGAAGCTAATGCTATGCAGAAGCCAAAGCAGTTTTTCGGTGCGGCGAGAAAGATAGAAAACGGTGGCTCACTTACTATAATAGCTACTGCCCTGGTCGATACAGGTTCAAAAATGGATGAAGTTATCTTTGAAGAATTTAAAGGTACAGGCAATATGGAGCTACAGTTGGAGAGAAAACTTTCTAATAAGCGAATTTATCCAGCTATAGACCTCGTGCCATCTTCTACTCGTAGGGATGATTTATTGCAACCTAAAGAAATTCATCAGAAAATGCAAATTCTTCGTCAGCAAATGGGGGATATGAATGCCGATGAGGCTATGCAGTTCCTCCTCCAGCATATGAGAGGTACTAGCAGTAATGAAGAGTTTTTTATCCGCATGAATAGTTAAGATCCTACAGCATTGGCATCGTATACAATGTCATAAGTTCTGACATTTTTGCCCATATTTTAGCAAATTATCATCAATTGCTGACAGAATAGCACTTAAAATGCACTGGCACAGAATCTGATTAAATTCTGATATAATCGTAATCAAATAGTTAATAATAAAAAACCAAATCAGTATGAACGTAAAACCATTAGCAGACAGAGTGCTGGTTCAGCCAGCCGAAGCAGAAGAAAAAACGGCTTCAGGAATTATCATCCCTGATACAGCCAAAGAAAAGCCTATGAGAGGTACCGTAGTAGCTGCAGGACCTGGAAAGAAAGATGAACCAACTACTGTAAAGGTAGGAGATACTGTACTTTATGGCAAGTATAGTGGAACTGAGATTCAAGTAGAAGGCCAGGACTACCTCATGATGAGAGAAAGCGATATTTTCGCTATAGTCTAAATCTATTCATAATTAAAAATTCATAATTCAAAATTAGATAGTATGTCAAAAATTATAAGTTATAACACAGAATCAAGAGATAAATTAAAAAGCGGTGTAGACCAATTGGCCAACGCTGTAAAAGTTACGTTGGGACCAAAAGGTAGAAACGTGGTCATAGAGAAAAAATATGGTGCTCCACACATTACTAAAGATGGAGTCACTGTAGCTAAAGAAGTAGAATTGGAAGATCCAATCGAAAATATGGGTGCACAGATGGTAAAAGAAGTAGCTTCTAAAACCAATGACCAAGCTGGAGATGGCACTACTACAGCTACAGTATTAGCTCAAGCTATAGTTACCCCAGGATTGAAAGCCCTAGTGAGTGGAGCCAATCCTATGGATTTGAAAAAAGGAATTGACCTAGCAGTAAGTAAAGTTGTAGCTCATTTGAAAGAAAATTCTCAAATGGTAGGAGATGACAATGATAAAATCAAGCAAATAGCAACTATATCAGCAAATAATGATACTGAAATCGGTACATTGATAGCGGAGGCAATGGCTAAAGTGAAAAAAGAAGGTGTCATTACGGTAGAAGAGGCGAAAGGCACGCAGACAGAAGTGAAAGTGGTAGAAGGAATGCAGTTTGACAGAGGTTATATTTCTCCATATTTCATTACAAATTCTGAGAAAATGGAAGCGGATCTAGACAATCCATATATCCTGATTACCGATAAAAAAATCAGTACTATGAAAGATTTGTTGCCAATTTTGGAAAAAACCGTTCAAACAGGTCGTCCATTATTAATCATTGCTGAAGACCTAGAAGGAGAAGCTTTGACTACTTTAGTATTAAATAGATTAAGAGGAACCTTGAAAGTAGCTGCAGTAAAAGCTCCAGGATTCGGAGATAGAAGAAAAGCTATGTTAGAAGATATTGCTATCTTAACAGGTGGTACTTTAATAAATGAAGAAAGAGGATTTAGATTGGAGGCAACCGAACTCGATATGCTAGGTTCTGCCGAAAAAGTAACTATCGATAAGGACAATACAACTATAGTCAACGGAGCAGGAAAATCAGAAGATATCAAAGCGAGAGTAGCTCAAATCAAAGCGCAAATTGAAACGACTACTTCTGACTATGATAAGGAAAAATTGCAAGAGCGTTTAGCTAAGTTGTCTGGTGGTGTAGCTGTACTTTATGTAGGCGCTGCTACCGAAATGGAAATGAAAGAGAAAAAAGATAGAGTAGATGATGCATTAGCTGCAACGAAAGCTGCGGTAGAAGAAGGCGTTATCCCGGGAGGAGGTGTCGGTTATATCCGTGCATTGGATGCATTGGCTAAGCTGAAAGGTGAAAACGAAGATCAGCAGACGGGTATCGAAATTATCCGTAAAGCAATTCAAGCACCATTGAGACAGATTTGTGAAAATGCTGGTGTTGAAGGATCTGTAGTCGTAAACAAAGTCATGGAAGGCAAAGGAGACTTTGGCTACAACGCTAGAGAAGATAAATACGAAAATCTTTACGCAGCAGGTGTGATTGACCCAGCTAAAGTAGCGAGAGTAGCATTGGAAAATGCAGCTTCTATAGCAGCTATGTTATTGACGACTGAAGCCGTTATCGTAGAAAAACCAAAAGCAGAAGAGCCACATTCTCATGGAATGCCAGGAGGTGGAATGGGCGGAATGATGTAATATCAATCTTATACAAATTAGCATGTGATTTTATCCCGTCCTAATTTTTGTTTCTCACGTATGGGATATTAAAAAAACTTATACGGTATAAGAATTCCATATTAAGAACCTGATGGAAATTTATTTTTCTGTCAGGTTTTTTTGCTTTGTTTATTTTATTTCTTCTTTGCGAACCTTTTTGATATAACTATTTCACAAATTTCCATCAAGTAAACACGAAGTTTCACTAAGAAATTTATCTAACCAATAATTTTACTATATCAAAAATTCAGAGTAATCCCCAGCGGACAATGGTCGCTATGCTTAGCTTCCGGTAGAATGAAAGCATCCAATAAATTTTCTTTTAGTGATTCTGAAATGGACACATAATCTATTCTCCAGCCTTTATTTTCTAATCTTACTGAAGGAAATCGAGCTGTCCACCATGTGTATGCATCTAATTTATCTGGGTAGAGAAGTCTAAAGCTATCTAGCATTCCATTTTCAAACCATTTCGTCATCCAAGCGCGTTCTTCTGGCAAGAAGCCTGAACTTTTTTGGTTCGTCTTAGGACTATGAATGTCTATTTCTGTATGAGCAATATTATAGTCTCCTAATACGATTAAGTTGGGATATCTATTTTTCAATTCTGCTATAAATTTGAAATAGAAATCTAAAAACTCATACTTCAGTAGCTGCCTTTCATCTCCGGTTGTTCCTGAAGGAAAATAGGTGTTCACCAATGTAAAGTCTTTATAAACAGCAATGAGCGTTCTTCCTTCTTTGTCGAAAAATTCATACCCCATGCCTTCGATGACTTCTAGAGGCTTTTCTCGTGTGATGATTCCTACTCCACTATAACCTTTCTTTTCAGCACTCAACCAATAGCTGTGGTATCCTATATCTTGAAATGCTTTAACATCTATGTCTTCTTGATTCGCTTTCAATTCTTGAAATCCGAGAATATCTGGATTTTCACTTTGAATAAAATCTATCAGACCTTTTTTCATGGCTGCCCGAATACCATTGACGTTGTAGGAGAGGATTTTCATTGTATACTATTTAAACATTATCTAATTTTCACTTTATCATATTTCTTAATCAACTCATCATCTTATCACCAGATCATTAAATCACTTTCAAATTTTCCAATCCGTACCATCCTTTCCATCTCGTAGCTCTATACCGGCTTGTGTCAACGCATCTCTAATTTTATCCGAAGTAGCAAAATCTTTTTTTTCTCTACTTTCTTTTCGAATATCAGTAATCAACTGCATCAAATGTCCCATAGCTTCAGAATTTGTTTCGGTACCAATCTCAAACTGAATGCCTAAAACCTGTACAAAATAATCTTGTACGAGTTTATCAATATTTGCTAGATCTTCTTGAGATGAATGGATGGTTTTGCTGTCTATTTTATTGATTAAAGTAGCTAACTCGAATAACTCCGCTATTAACTTCGAGGTATTAAAATCATCATTCATAGCCGTAGCACAATTATCTCTAATTTCTTCTATCTCCTTGCCTGTATTACTGGTTTCAGAGATAGTTAGTTTGCCTATTTTTAAAAAGGCATCTGTCAATCTATCGTAACCTTTCTCTGCTGCTATTAAAGCGTCATTAGAAAAGTCTAAATCACTTCGATAGTGGCCCATCATCATGAAAAAACGCACCACCTGTGCAGAAAATGGTTTAGAAAAAACACTAGTAGTCCCCTCTAGAATATCAAATGGTAGAAAATAATTTCCAAAAGCTTTGCTCATTTTCTGACCATTGACATTGAGCATATTCGCATGCACCCAATAGTTAGCAGGATTTTTCATGCCAGCGCCACAACTCTGTGCTACTTCGTTTTCATGATGTGGAAATTTAAGATCCATACCACCTCCGTGTATGTCAAATTGTTCGCCGAGGTACTTTGTACTCATAGCAGTGCACTCTATATGCCAGCCAGGATTGCCGTCTCCCCATGGACTGCGCCAGATTTGCATATCTTCGGATTGTGCTTTTTTCCATAGTGCGAAATCTGCAGGGTTTCTTTTTTCTTCTTGTCCTTGCAATTCTCTAGATTCGTTTAATAATTCATCGATTTTTCTTCCGCTGACAACACCATATGGATTAGATTTGACATATTTGTTTACGTCAAAATAAACCGTACCATTGCTTACATACGCAAACCCATTTTCC
Source organism: Saprospirales bacterium (assembly GCA_947441115.1). GTDB lineage: Bacteria > Bacteroidota > Bacteroidia > Chitinophagales > JADJOU01 > CHPMRC01. The sequence goes on from CANESS010000051.1 coordinate 6,265, forward strand.
ATTATTTTTTCAATGATTTCTATTTGTTCTTGAATATGAGCAGTGGCGGTAGGCTCTATTGAAGGACGTAATAAGTTATATGCCTTTTGAATATCTTGAAATTTTGAATTATACTTATAGACAATTTCGAGAGACTCCATTTGCTCGGCCTTAGCAGCCAATCCTATACTATCTAATTCTAGTCCTGCACTATTAGTTATATGTCCGCAGTCTGTTATATTGCGCACATATTTTACCTGATACCCTAGGTGCAACAGATAGCGAAAAATCATATCAAAATTGATAAAGGTTCTAAGATTTCCCATATGTGGCTCACTATACAAGGTAGGCCCACAGACATACATACCTATTTTCCCTTTATGTCGAGGTTTAAATTTTTCTTTCTTTCCTGTCAGTGTATTGTAGATGAATAGTTCACTCATAGTGCGAAATTATTTTACTTTATAAAAGGTGTAAATGCCTTGTTGATATAATAAATTTAAATGCTTTTTATGCACAGATAGTAGATGGGTGTCATTTGACTTCGCTATTAAATAATGAGGATAGCCACTTTCTGCTAAGCTTTTCAAGCTGTCTAATGCAAATGCATGTCTGTAATCCAACGCACTATCAGAATAAAAATTGGGAATAAAACTTAGTCCACCGTAATAGTGATAAAATGCTTTTTCATTTTTATTGTTTTTGACAAATTCCACCTGAGGTCCTTGCGTGAGTTGTTCTATCTTCGGCACATAATAGAGAAGAAGTGCGTTATTAAGCACCATGCCGCCTAGAAATAGTATAAAAAATCCTATTAATTTTTTTTTCTGAAAAACCAAAAGTAGAAAAGAAGTTAGAAACAAGATAAAAAATCCTATACCGAAAAAGATCTCAAATTTTTCCCAAGGATAATGCATGGATAACGCTTGATGTAAGGTGTCTTCATGAATATATTTTTCAAACACATTTAGATTAGCCTTAGTGATAGGTAGCAGAACCAGACAAGTAGTCCAAATCAATGCGCCCAGCGCAAAGAGAACATAAATGATTTTTTTAATCTCTTTTCCTTCTTCGATAATATAGCGTATACTGTAGGCTGCAAAATATGAAATAGGGAAATAGGCTAGGACCGAATAATGAGCTAGTTTAATTTTAAACAAAGAGACTATAATCATGACTATGATAAGGCAGCTAGCCATACAAAGTCTAAATATTTTTTGAATATTTGATTCATAAGTTTTCACACGGACAGAATTGAGGGCAAAAACACTCGCAGGAAAACAACCGAGCAATAAAATAATAAACTGGAAGGAGAATCGATTGGTCCAGGTAGCCTTATCTATATTTAAACTATTCCATTGGTAATTTAGAAATGGCCCTAGGTAAGAACTGCCGTGCCACTTATATTCAATGCCTATCCATATCATAATAAATAATATGAAGTAAAAAGTCCACCGAAAAATACTGTTATACCCAAAGCCATATCGAGCGCTTGAGAGGAGAAAAACAAGCCAATAGGTAAGTAGGATAACTATATATCCCTCTAATCCTTTAGTCATGACTGCACCTACTGCGGCTAAAAAGCTATAAAACAAATTTGAAAAGACTTCTTTTTTTCTATAAAATTTTTCACCACTTTCTTGTCTCGCTTCGATGACCCTTGCCAGATTATAAATACTTAAATAAATGAAAAAACAGAACCAAGGCTCTGCTAATCCAGATCTATGGTATAGCTGTGGGAGCAGCATAGAAATATAAATCAAGGCCCAAGTCAATCCAAAATTAGAAGAGTAGAGTCGCTTTCCATTTTTATAAAGAGTCAGGACTACTAAGATAGCGCAAAGCGCATTTGGAAAACGAGCAGCGTATTCATTAATGCCTAGATATTTAAAGGAAATCAATTGTAGCCAAAAAAAGAAAGGAGGTATTTCTAGAAAATAACTACCATTGAGCCATGGTTGGAGAACTTCGTCTCGGCCAAACATCTCTTTAGATACCGAGGTTAGTATGGTCTCATCCCAGTCAAATAAATTGACCTCACCTATGAACGGGAAATATATCAGCCCACAGAGCAAAAACAAAAAACTTAGACGAGATAAATTGTAGAAAAAATTCACGCTATAGTTATTTAGGAAGCTGAGCGGTGGTCCATTTTCGTCTGCGCATATAGTTAAATGTAATTGCAAAAATGAAGACTAAACTGAGAGGTAAAGCCAGATTGAGTGTCTTCCATTGAGTGCTCTCGGTTTTTGTGCGCTGGGCATCGAGCAGTCTTACCTTGATTTCTTTATTTCGAGTAGCTAGCAGATTATTTGGGTCTATGAGATATTCTATACAGTTGAGCACAAAGTCTTTATTTGCAAAAGTCTGACGACTGAATTGTTCGAATCCCAATGGGTAAATCTCTCCTTTAGACGATACTTCATTTCGTAAAACATCTGCATCAGAAAGAACAATCATTTTATTATCTACGCTGCGCTCTTTGGGAGTCTGCCCCGCCTCCGTTATTTTTTTGACAAAATCTACCCCTAATTGATTTTTATAAGCAGAGACGAATTTGCCTTCCAATAACACACCGCACGGAAGATTTGGCTGCTTGAAATATTTAAAATCTGGCTTATCTTTGACGGCTGATAAATGCACACGCACAGGCTCAGGTATAGCTCTACCATATGGAGAGGTAGAGAGTATCACTGTCTTTTTGATATCATTTTGAATCAAATCAATACTTGATGCATACTGAGCGTAGATAGGATCTAGATTTTTCCCTATAGGATGAGCTAGACTCGGCGTCAATAAGGGGCTAAAAAGCCAAGGGAAAAGCAGGGGCTCTTTGGTGGCCTCATCCATAATAGGAATCGCTGCGCTTTGCTGTCCGTCCTGTACTAAATTTTTATTAAGTCGTACACCGTAGGTAAATAAAATATCTTCGAGATTCAAGTCTAGCCCATGGGACATAAACATATTGCCTTCATTGCGAAGATAATCCATTTGAGCATCCATGCCATCTAGTGCCCATAGGATTTTCCCACCCTTCATGACATATTGATCCACCCGATATTTTTCCACCTCAGAAAATGGTTTTTTCGGTCCTGCGATGATCATGAGGTCAGTGATCTGTGGGAACCAAGATCCTAGACTATCTCCTTCTTTGCTCAGCACTTTTTGAGTCACATCGTAGAAATTGACTTCGTACTTATTTTCAGTTAAAACATTGGCCAGGTCATTCAGTTCGTCAGTATTCAGCTCTCCATGTCCCTGCATGATCCCTATCGTATAGGTTTTATTTTCTGTCAATTTTTTTATAGCATTGGTTATTTTATATTCCAATGATATGATAGAGTTATTCAGGGCATACTCTGGGGGATAGCCTATTTGATTTTCGAGAATCTGCACCGGCCAGGATCTACCGTTGACACTAATCTGAATACATGGGAAAATAAGTTGTTCTTTAAACCCATCTTCTTTTTTCACCCGCAGTTGAGTCGGCATTAAGCCTTTGGAGATTAGTTCTTGCTGTATTTTAATGCGTTCGTCCTCATTGTCAGTATTTTGTGTAGGATTGGTGAATTCATATTGAATCTTACCGCCACTTTCGCTGTTCATTTCTTTGATTACATCCTCGGTTGCATTTCTCAATCGCAGAAATCCAGCAGGCAGATCCTCTCCGTCCAAGTAGATTTTTATAAAGGCCTTGTGGTTAGAATTTTCTAATAATTTTATAGTGGAATCGCTCAGTGAATAGCGATTCTCAGACGTGAGGTCAAAGCGCTTGTAGAGAAAGGAAGCTATAAAATTGACAAGGATGATAATGGCTATAACCATAGCTAATCTAATCCATAAAGTCTTTTTATCTAGTTTTTGCATTGCTAAATACTCATTCGTTTAATAAAAGTATAAATATATCCGTTTTTAGATAAAGGTATTGGTAGAATTTAGATTGAAGATAATACTGAGCTATGCCCTTTTTTTGTCTTTATTTTCATAAGTATTCTATTGAAATACTCTATATTTGATAAGGAAATTGCTAAAAAACATGAAAATCTATTTTTTCTTACTTCTAGGCCTGTGCTCATGCCATACGCAGCAGACAAGTTCGAGCATATTATTGAATGATTATTTCCTTAAGTATAAAAATCTAACATTCTCTTACAATAATACCTTTTATACATCGAATAAATCGGATGGAGTGTTTAAATATTGGAAGTACATGAAAAAAGCAAAAATCGAGATATTTAGATTATGTCTTGAAAAATAAGAACAGAAAATATCATATTGTAGGGACGACTCAAATAAATTCAAATTTAAGTTTAGCAGGTTATTCTCAAGGAATAATAATAGTAAAGAGAGAATATGATTTGGATAATTTAGATAGTATTTTCCATAGTAAAAGCTATGATACCTTAACTAGCCTTAATGGCTTCGAAGTATATACTAAGAAGGAATCTATTGACAAAAAATCTATGAATCTTAGATATACAGTTTTGTTTAAAAATAGCGATACGATTCATAAAATGGTGTTTATTGACGATACGAATCATTTCCCTCATTTAGATAGATTAGCCTGTCGTTACTTTGGTGAATATAAATACTTTGCCAGAAAGACAATTGATATTCACCCCTTCAATATAGATTCTTCTGTGCGTTCAAACAAAAGATACTTTAAAAGTAAGACTAAAAAAGCGCAGCAGTATTTGTTGTTTTTCGATGAGCAACTGAGTTTTAAAGAAAAACAAGGAATTCAATCATTTATTGACGATTATGATAAATAATTATCTAAAAACCATAGTTCTATAATCAAAAAGAATAAGTGGATGTGCTTAGTTTTAAGTGAGCTAATGTCCAAATAAAATAATTTAGAAAAAATACAGTGAAGATTACAGAAAACTTTATTCGCCAGAAACTTACTTATAAGGTATTTCTATCTATGAGCTTTTTGGTGATCTCCTTGCCGATTCTTTTTAATTTCGAATATTTACTATTCGGCGAAAAGGCAAATGGAGTGATGGTCGGAGTGGAAAGTGTAAGCATTATTCGGTCTAGCGCGGCGGTTAGTATTATTGAATATTCAGTAAGAGATAGGAGATACGAATATGCTGGGCCTAAAAATGTCATTTTTGAGGAAGGAGAGTTCGTTGAATTATTTTACATAAAATCTAATCCACAAAATGCTACTCTAGCTAGTCCGCTTTATTTTTACTTTACAGCCCCAGGCTTAAATTCGTTGTGCGCTATATTTCTTATTTTTTGGATAGCCGTCTTCTCTACCTATGGCAAACTATATTAGTGGGTTTTTTCTTAACTAATTAGGCTAACCCCAAATTAATAATTTGAAATGATTAATCGCAATCCCGCACGTGCGGGAGTATTTCAATCAAATAAGGATTTATTGAAACAATCAGTATGCGGGGTTAAATCCATCTAATACGCTATCCATTTACTTTGTAAAATCTATCGTGTAATTTGGGCTAAACTTGCTTATTTTGCACTTTTAAACTCAACTAATATGTCCACTTCTGCTAAGGTAGATTTTCAGTTAAAAAATAAGGTCAAGATTGTAACTGCGGCCTCTTTGTTTGATGGCCACGATGCTGCTATCAATATTATGCGCCGTA
>CANESS010000052.1 GCA_947441115.1 Saprospirales bacterium
AGAAGTGGCCCCACTTTGTATAGTGCCAGCTAAGGTCATAGGCGTCATGCGCATCGTGGACAGCGGAGATACAGACGATAAAGTAATAGCCGTATGTGCTGGAGACCCAAGTGTAAATCATATTCAAGATATTTTCGAACTGCCCGAACATTTTATACTTGAGTTAAGAAATTTCTTTGAAGAATACAAAAAATTGGAGAAAAAGCATGTGGTTGTAGCAGATTTTCTAGATCGAGAGGCGGCTATGAAAATCGTGGAAGAGAGTTTTAAAATGTACGATGCCTTATTAGAAGCAAAAAAATAAACGAATTTTAATATGTTGATTTCCTAATATGCTCTATCTTAGCTAAAAAATTAGAGTATGAATAAATTAATGTTACTAACGTCTATTTTGTGTATGTCTTTGGCACTTCATTCGCAATCTGTTGACGAAATTATAGCCTTGAATCTCAAAGCGAGAGGTGGTGAGGAAAAAATACGTGGACTGAAAACTATGGTTATGGAATGCGTATCGAATAGACAAGGTATGGAATTTCCAGTGAAACTATCATTTGCCAATAAAGTAGGATTCAGATTGGATATGCAAATCATGGGTATGGATTGTTTTATGCTCATCAATGAAAAAGCGGCTTATAATTATTTCCCAATGCGTGGACAGGCCAAGCCAGAGGCTATGCCAGAGGAATTGCATAAGGGTATGATCGCTAGATTAGATATTCAAGGGGATTTTGTAGATTACAAGGAAAAGGGTGCCAACTTCAAATTATTGCCAGAAGAGAAATTAGATGATCAGCCATGCTATGTATTATTGTCAACTAACAAAGAGGGAAAAGAGAAGACAATTTATATCGATAAAAAGACTAATTTGGTCATAAAAGATATTTCTAAAACAGAAGTTGAAGGCGAAGAAAGAGAAGTGGCTAGTACTTACAGTGATTTTCAAACGATAGATGGTTATGTCCTTCCCATGACCTTATCTAGTCCTATGAATGGCGATATGAAGGTTTCTAAATATATTATTAATACAGCTTTAAAGCCAGAGTTATTTGAAGTTAAAGACTAAGAATAAATTTTTTTTCAACTTGGCTATTGAAACATGAAGTATCTAGTTTTTTTACTTAAAGTTCTTTTTGTTCAGCTAGTTTTTTGCCAGGTTTTTCGAGTATTATTCCTGACTTTATCTCCAGTAAAATTAGATTTCACTTTAGTTCTGGGGAGTTTGATTTCAGGCTTTCAATTTGATCTAGGTATCAGTCTAATTGTATTAGTATTACTTAGTCTATTCCAATGGTTGATTTCGTCTGTAATCCCTTTGAGGTATCATAATTTATTTCTTGGATTTTTCTTTATACTCATAGCCTTTCAGGCTATGGCTGCTGTAGGCGACATAATGCTTTATAAATACTGGGACTGTATATTTAGCGTGCGAGCTTACCCATATTTGAAGAATATTTCTGAGTTATTCAAGAATGTATCTACGTTTAATTTTGTCTTTGTCGTCTTCTATTTCAGCTTGATTGCCATTCTTTTCTTCTATGTAAATAAGAAATTGAAGTTATTTGCTGAATTTTCTATCAAATGGTTTCAAAGAGGCCTAGTGATAATGTGTTTGATTCCGCTTGCTTTTTTGGCTATCAGAGGAGGATTGCGCGAGATTCCGCGCAATCAAAGTGATGGTTTTTACTGTAGTAATAGAACCTATAATATTTCCTCTATTAATAGTACATGGAATTTTTTCAATGTACTAGTAGAGAACCAAAAGTTCTTAGAACAGAATCCATATAAAAAACTTTCCGATACTATGATGCTGGCTAGGGTAAATGAGATGCAGAGAGTGGGAGTAGTCAAGGATGTTCAATTATTTTCATTTTCTACCCAACCTAATATTGTCTTTATAACCATGGAAGGAGTGAGTGCAGAAGTACTTAAAATACATAATAGCCAAATTTCATATATGCCTTTTTTAGAATCCCTTTTAGATTCTTCTTATTATTTTATGAGAGCATTTTCTGTAGGTTCTAGAACCGAGCAAGGCCTTGCGGCTATGCTTTCAGGTTCTTTAGCTACTCCTTATAATAATATTACAGATAATATAAGTACTCTTTCTGATATTCCAAGTATTCTCACTACGATGAATAAGAGAAAATATCATACACAATTTGTCTTTGGAGGCAATGTAGAGTTTGCCAATATGAGGGCATATCTCAATCAAATGGGATACGATACCGTGCTTGACATTGTTAGTTTTGATACGAAACGCGATTTGCAAAGTCTCGGAGTACCTGATGAATATTTGGTCGATGCACTCATAGATCAATATGAAAAATTAAAACAGCCTTTTTTTTTGCATACACTCACCTTGAGCACGCATGAGCCTTTTGATATACCTGGTTTGAAAACCTACTCGTCGGAAAAGAAAATGTATTTGCAAAGCGTGAGGTATTTAGATAATCAGTTAAACAAATTATTTTCCAGATTAGCTACAAACAAGAAATTTGACAATACAGTTTTTATCATTACCTCTGATCATGGGCATAAAATGCCTAATGACTATGATATTGCAAGCAAGGAGCGCTATCATATTCCGATGATTCTATATTCAAAAAAGTTAAATTCAGTCTATAGAGGATATCAAGATACGAGCTTATTTGCGCAGCACAATTTTCCAGCTACGCTATCATATCTTCTCGGCTGGAAAGAAAAAAACTATTTAAAATTTTCTAGGAATCATTTTACAGCTATGAATAGATATACAATGAGTGTTTTTGTCAATGGTTATCTTTTTCAGACAAATACGAGTTCTATCTCTTATGACTATGTATGGCGACCCTATGATACAGCGAATAAAGAACTCGTGAGGCAGCACAGCTATCCTCAAGCTTTGCTGCAGTATTTAGCAGATCAGATACGAGGCGCGCGCCCCATTAAAGAAAAATAAATTTCAGTTAGTTCATAATTACTTTTTTCTTCGGCAAATTTTTCCAATCTCAATTTTCCTTGTTCAATATGAATTGCTTTATTCGCAGAATGTACATAGAGTAGTTTATCGCTCAAATCCATTGCAGAGTTATTCTGAAAATAATATGCGGCGTCTCCCGCCACTTCTCTATGAATAGGGGTGTCACTTAGTAGTATCGCTTTATTCGCTAGAAAGGATTCGAGGATAGGTATGCCAAAGCCCTCTCCTTTACTAGGGTATACTGAAAAAAGACAATGATGTAAATAATTAAATTTTTCATTATCACTTATGTCTGAAATAAAGTGAATACGATGACTATGAAGACTTGCTGCTGCTAGCATCTTTACCATTTTTTTTTCTGGCCCAGAACCGATAAATATCAAATCATAGGCAACCTCATCTACTATTTTTAGATAGGCCTCTAACAATAATGCTTGATTTTTTCTGCCAAGAAAAGAAGAGATGCAGAGAATGTAATTCTTATCATGAAGTCTATTGGTTTGTGCTATTGGCGCTGTGGGTGCAGCTACAGGAATGACTTTTATCTTATTGGGTGCGATTCTGTAATGCGATATTATATCCGACTTGGTGACTTCACTGATAGTTATGATTAGATTCGCTTTTTTGCATGCATATCGAGCCTTAAAGTTGTAGATAAATCGGTCTATCCAAGGGTAGTCTTCTGGAAATTTTAAAAATAATAAATCATGAATCGTGACGACTGTTTTAAGTTTATTAGGAAGAAGAAATGGCAATTCTCCAGCCAAGCCATGATAGACATCGATTGCATATTTCTTCAAATCAAAATAGATGAAAAATGAACGCCAGAGGGCTCCTATAGGGTTAATAGCTGTAGTCAAACTGGAATTCCAAATTTTCTTTTTAGGGGTAAAGAGGACTATATTTTCTGTAGAAATACTTTTTTCGACAGCCTCAATCACACCCCTACTATACACCCCCAACCCAGAGTGATTATTAAATGCGCGCTTAGCATCAAGACCTAGTTTTGTAGCCACGAATTCACGAATTTTTTATAGAACTATTCTTTTATGAACAAGACTCTTTTCTCCAAAATTAACCAATAAAGCGAGTTTACATTGAGAAACTTTTAAATAATTTAAGCATTGTGCTATATCTGCATCGCAGAGATTTGAAGCGCATTTTATCTCTAAAATTATTTCATTATAAACTACAAAGTCAGCATAAAAATTATGAGGTAAAATTATTCCTTTATAGTTTACTTCAAATTTTTTCTCCCTCGCATAAGGAATATTTCCTTTTTTGAATTCATATTCTAAAGCATCTTTATAAACTATTTCTAAAAATCCTGCGCCCAGCTGGTTGTGCACCTCCATACACAATCCAATTATCTTAAAACTCTCTTCTTTAAGAAAAATCATTTCGCAGGAATTCTCAATTAATGAAAAAAAATTCGTGAATTTGTGGCAGATCTAATTCGTGGCTACCTCCCCATTTCTTCATAAAAGCAGCACAAGGTTTCAATCCCTTTTAGATAATTCCATACATGGTAGTGCTCATTGGGAGAGTGAATTGCATCGGTATCTAATCCGAAACCAAGGAGAACCGTGTCAATTTCTAATACGCGTTTAAACATAGTGACGATAGGGATAGAGCCTCCCGTTCTCAATGGAATTGGCGTTTTTCCATAAGTGGTTTCTACTGCTTTTTCAGCTGCTTTATAGGCTTTGCTGTCTGTAGGTGTTACCGCTGGTTCACCACCATGATGAGGAGTCACTTTCACTTTTACATGCTTAGGTGCGATGGACTTGAAGTGAGCTTCAAATAGTTTTGAAATTTCATTGTAATCTTGATTCGGAACTAAGCGCATAGATATTTTAGCAAATGCCTTTGAGGGTAAAACAGTCTTAGCACCCTCTCCTATGTAGCCGCCCCAGATCCCATTGACATCAAGTGTAGGTCTTATACTCACGCGCTCTAGTACTGAATACTCTTTTTCTCCATATACATCGTCTATATCTAGGAGTTTCTTGTAATCATCAATATCAAAAGGAGCTTTACTCATGGCATCGCGTTCTTGAGAAGATACAGCTTCTACTTTATCATAAAAATGTGGAATAGTAATTGTCCCATTTTCATCTTGTAATGAAGCTATCATCTTGCAAAGGGTATTGATAGGATTTCCTACGGCACCGCCATATACGCCCGAATGCAAATCTCTATTGGGTCCAGTGACTTCTACTTCCATATAGGCTAGACCTCTTAAGCCAGTGGTGATAGATGGGTGCTCATTGGATATCATGGATGTATCTGATATGACGATACAGTCCGCTTTTAATTTGTCCTTATAGGCATTGACAAATTCTTCGAGATGCTCAGAACCTATTTCTTCCTCTCCTTCTATGATACATTTTACATTGCAGTTGAGTTTTTTTTCTGAAAGTAAAATCTCCAATGCTTTAAAATGCATATAAAACTGTCCTTTATCGTCTGCTGAGCCGCGCGCATAGATTTTCCCCTCTTTTATTATGGGTTCGAATGGTGGCGAAGTCCAGAGCTCAATAGGATCTGCCGGCTGCACATCGTAATGTCCATAAGCTAGAATAGTAGGTTTACTTGGATCAATTATTTTTTCTCCATAGACTACAGGATATCCTTTGGTAGAAATGATTTCTACTTTATCCAATCCAAGGGCGTTCATTTTATCTGATACGAATTGGGCACAGGACATGACGTCTACTTTATAGGCTGGGTCTGCAGAAATGGATGGAAATTTGAGAAGCTCGATGAGCTCCTGGAGATAAGTGTCTTTGTTTTTTTCGACGATGGATTGGTAATTGTTCATTGCTTGAATGTAGTTATTATCATATAGGCAAAGTTAGTGAAAAACAAACTATAGCCAAAGGCAAGTTTTTTAAAGTTAGAAACTTTCAAAAGCTCCAATGTCCAAACCATTGCCATTCGGTCTTGGATTACCGAGAATATCGGTACTGAGGCTATTAGATATTCCTTTGTCTATGCAAGGTGAGGTAGCCTTGAGTTTCAAATTTTCTTTATCTATCGAGGTACTAGTAAATAGTGGATTTTGATTTAACTGACAATTGATAAAACTCGAAAAGGTTAGATTTCCTCTTGAATTGTAATTGCAATTTCTAAAGCTGTAATCCGCCTCTAGATTCAATGCTTTATCTATATCTGATAGAATACTTTCATCGGTATTTGAGTTGATTATACAATTTTCAAAAAAGCAGGTATTGTCCAATTTATTTTTAAAGGTTTGCTTGCTGCTCTCATCGTAGAATTGATTTGTTAAAATTAGATTGCCTTTTTTGTCTTTACTTTGGATATTAAATAAGGTGCAATTTCTAAACTGATATTCTCCGCCTAAAAGCAACTGTACCAGGTAATCCGTTGATGTAAAAAACTGACAATTATCGGCCAATACTTTGCAATTCATGCTGCGTAAGGTCCAATAAAATGCATTAGAAATTGTTGAGTTCTTAAGGTATATTTCTGTTCGGGTGGCATTGGTCATTTGTCCAAAATTGATAGTAGATTGAAATCCGGCCCAGACTCCAAAAGCAGACTCGTCTAGTGTGGTATATTCTATGAGATTATTTTTACTATTTCTTTCAAATAACAAACCCAGCCATTGTCCAGCCACTTTTATGAAAACTTTTTCTAGTCTTAATCCGCGCATTTTTATAGGCTTATCCTTAGTTCCATTGCATTTGAGGCTACCTTGGACTATTATTCCAGAGCTATTGGAGAAGTGAAGCTGAGTACCTGCTTCGATATTTAAGGTGGCTCCTGGGGCAATGATGAGGCCAGGAATTGTCCCACTATTCGTAGTTTTATCTATGATCACATGTGGCTTATCACTGAGAAAATTGGTGTTGGATTGTATAACTTCTCCATAATGAAAATAGGCATTCTGACCTAAGGCGCGCATGATGATTACTTGTCTACTGCCATTGGTTTCTACTATGAGTGAATCTAGAACAAGAATGGGATTGCTAGGATTAGGATTGACCGTCACCTCTGAAAATACCCAAAGGCTATCATTAGGTAAAATCCTAATTTTTTCTGCCTGTGTGCCGGGTAAGCCATCAATATTAAATCTGAATTGAGAGTTAGTGCCTTGGGAGAGAAAAGCTCTAGAAATAATCAGCGTGTTCGAAGATCTATTGTAAATGCGAAAAGAGCGAGTAGCTGACCCCAAGGTCTGAAAAACCGTATCAAAGGTGAGGGTATCTGTAGAAAATTTGAGAGGAAACTTTGAGGTAGTATCTAGGCTTTCTTTCTGACAGGAAGAAAAAACAATAAAAGAAACGACTAATAAAAATGAGAGTCTAAGCACGAAAGATAAACGGAAGAAGGGCTAGATTATTTCAATAATCCCTCTATGAACGAGATATTTTCAGCACTATTGATATGATCTCGTGGAGATACGACTTTAACTATTTTACCTGTTTTGTCCACGACAAATTTCTGAAAATTCCACTTAATGTCTGCATCTTCTAATTTGTTATACTTTTTCTGGGTCAGAAATTGATAGAAAGGATGCATCTCTGGACCCTTGACTACTATTTTAGAAAACATATCGAAGCTCACACCATAGTTTAGCTGACAAAATTCGGCAATTTGCTTATTATCGCCAGGTTCTTGTGAAAGAAATTCATTGGCAGGAAATCCTAATATGACCACACCTTGATCTTTGTATTTTTTATAAACCTCTTCGAGTTCTTTGTATTGTGGCGTGAGTCCGCATTTACTCGCTACATTGACTATGATGATTACTTTGCCTTTATAGTCTGCTATAGCCTTATCTTTGCCTTGAATCGTCTTCATATTGAAGTCGTATACAGAGCTTTCTTTCAATTCTGGGAAATTGTTTTGACCATTAAGTAGTCCAAATGAATTAAGAAGGGAAAATAACCATTTTTTCATGTGTATATAGTTTAATTTTAAAAGCTCATTTGAAATTAGAAATCAAATATAGTTTGAATTTAATGGCCCTTATTTAAAAAACTTTAAAATGCCTTCCGCTTTTATCAAGCATTCTTGATATTCTTTTTCTGGGTCGCTCAGCAAAGTAATAGCGCCGCCTACAGCTAAAGAAATTTTCTCCGCTTTTTCATCATAATAAAGACTTCGTATCACTACATTAAAGTCGAAATTGCCATCTGGAGAGAAGTAGCCTATATTTCCAGCATAGAGGCCGCGACCAAAATTTTCTATATTTTCTATAAATTGAGTCACTTCTTTTTTAGGAGCACCTGTCATAGAACCAGCTGGGAGCAGCGATTTTAGCGCATTATGGCTATCGTTCATATCCTGGAGTTCTGCTGAGATAGTTGAAATCATCTGATGTACAAAGGGAAAGCTATATACTTTACACCATTCCTCTACACGAATACTGCCTGTAAGCGCATAGCGTGTCATATCATGGCGAACTAGATCTACAATCATTGTATTCTCTGCCCGTTCTTTTATGCTCTGTGCTAGTTCTTGTTTAATTCGTTCATCATTGGCGATATTGGTTAAGTCTCTCCGAGCAGTGCCTTTCATCGGCTGACTGATGAGCTTGTTTTCCTTGAGCTTTGCGAGTCTCTCAGGGCTGAATGAAAGCACCCACTTATCATTATATTTCACCAATGCGGACATCGGAGCACCTGCAGCCTGATTGATTTCTAGAAAGGTTTGAACAGGATGGATATGCACCTTCTCTTTATAAAACTCTATACAATAGTTGAGTTCATAGAACTGCCCATTCCGAATAGCTCGTTGAATTTCTAGAATATTTTCCGAATATTGATTCTCTGAGGTTCTGGTATAAAAGTCGATCTTAGGGAGTCTATTATCCACCAAAGTCTGCGCTAAAATGATATCGAGAATCTCTAAACTTTCAGGAGCATTTCTATTGAAGTAGAGTCGTCCTTGCTGGGCATAAATGACGTATCGCGGTTCAAAAAAATGGCATTTTCTATAGTCAATGAAGGGTTCTCTGCCCTTATGCTCTGTATTGAAATGGTAGCCAAAATGTCCGAAGAGAAATTTGTCTTTTGGAAGCTCCTCAAGACTAGTATAAAAAGCCAGCACATCTGCTGCCAGTATAAAATCATATCCGCTATGTGCATCTCTGGTATCATTAGAATCAAGAAAACTAAACGTGGAGAACTTTGAAGCCCATTGTAGTAGTTGAGTTTTAAACGCTTGATTTACCTCCAGCTGAATAGAAAAAAAATCAGACATGTCTAGTGATCATATTTTATACAGCGCGTATTATTTTAAAGTCTAAATCATAATATATGGTAAAAAATGGGCTTGAATGCTCAGATGTCATTTAAAAAAATCAGATCTAAATCTATATGCTTCTCGCCTAGTATCTGACTAAAATGCTGATTGCACACATTCCCTGTAAATAAATAGGCTCCATGGCGCACACCTTTGGAAAATTGAATAAGGGTTTTAATTCCTCCTGATTTCTGAAGTTGAATCATGGTATTAGCCAGTATATTGCTAAGTGCGATAGATGCCGTGCGAGATACTCTAGATGGTATATTCGGCACACAATAATGAATGACGTCATGTTTTATAAATGTAGGTTGGTCATGATTCGTCATTTCACTAGTTTCAAAGCAGCCTCCCTGGTCTATCGATACGTCTATAATGACGGAGTTTGGCTTCATATTCATGACCATGGATTCAGATATGAGTATCGGCGTGCGGCTCGTCTTAGAATGAAGCGCTCCAATGACCACATCTGCATTTTTTAGCTCCTGAGAAAGGGTAATAGATGAAAGAACAGAGGTATATACTCTGGTTCCTAGATTATTTTGAATGCGCTTTAATTTATATAAAGAATTGTCGAAAATCTTGACGGTAGCTCCCAGTCCAATAGCTGCTCTAGCTGCAGTCTCGCCTACAATTCCAGAACCTAAAATGACGACATTCGTAGGTGGTACACCTGTAATACCTCCGAGTAGGATACCCGCTCCTCCTTTGACCGTGCTGAGGTATTCTGAAGCTATCAATACTACTGCTCCTCCTGCGATCTCACTCATAGCGCGCACTATAGGATAGGCACCCCATTCGTCTTGCAAATATTCAAAAGCAACGGCAGTGATTTTCTTTGCCATCATTTTCTCTATCACCTTTTTTTTCATGCCAGGGAGATGTAGGGGAGAGAATATAGTCTGATGTGTTTTCATATGTTCTACCTCATCCATAGTAGGGGGGGTGACCTTAAGAATTACGTCTGCCTCAAATATTTTGTTTTGTTCGTAGATGATTTCTGCACCTGCCTCTGAATAATCTCCATCTGTAAAATGACTGAAATTTCCTGCACCGGTCTCTATTTGAACATTAATCCCTTGGTGAACGAGCATATGCACAGATTCTGGTGTTAATGCTACTCTATGTTCTTGAAAAGTTTTTTCGCGGGGAATGCCTATGCTGAAACTATCTTTTTTGTTTACTACCTTAGCAGGAATCTCTTGCGTGGAGTATTCATACTTCGTTACATTTTGTGATAAATCAGTGACTTGACTCAAGGCCATATGGGTAAAATACTTAGTTCATTACAAATTTAGGTGATTTTAGATAAATGACAAACTTTGAAAATGGAGACTAAATAAGTCATTCGTATTATACCTTATAAAAAATGCAGACCTGAATTAATTTTTAAGCTTGTAATTAATTTTTATTTTTATATTTGCAATCGCTTTTGAAAGAAAGCAATCGTCATTTATATCTAATTTATTTATTATTTTAGATTGCTCTCAGAGATAATATCAATGAAGCTGTGAATAAATGGTCTGGTAGTTCAGTTGGTTAGAATGCCGCCCTGTCACGGCGGAGGTCGCGAGTTCGAGTCTCGTCCAGACCGCACCAATTATTCAAAAAGCCCTAATTGTATTTCAATTAGGGCTTTTTTAGTTTTAATTCTTGCATGTATTAGTTTGTAATTTTGTACTCCAGTATCTGAGATTTATAACAAGAGAATATTGAAAAAGGTTTTCAAGGTCATAATGCATGTAAACGCAGTTATATTCCCCAGTTTATTTTGGGTAAAAGCAAAAAAAAACCGAGCCTAGGCTCGGTTTCTTTATTTTAAATGTTAAATGATTAGTTTAATACCCAAGTAACACCTAATCTCACTGTGTTCAAATTAAAGTCAAAACCGACATCAGAAGTCTTTGTTTCAACATTAAATTTATCAGTATCAGTTCTTGTAGAATAACCTAAACTACCAAAAGATGCATTCATTGCCAATCTTTTAGTTAAAAATGCATTCACGCCTGGGAAAACATTCAATCCCATAGTTGATATTTTAACTTCACCAGCGTTTACTCCACCTATTATTTTGTCTGAACCCGAGCCGAAGCCTAAACTAGCTCCAATGAAAGGAGTAAATCTACTTTTTGAAAAATAATAGTTTGCACCGAAGTTTACTCCAAAATCTGAAGATTCTGTAGTAGTAACACCACCTACTGTTTTACTGGAATTACCAAAAGTCAAACCGCCTCTAAGAGCAATGTTGTCACTAACAAAATACATCATACTTGGACTTACGTTTGCGTCTAAAATTTTAGTAGTTAGGTTGCCTACTTCGCCACTTAAAGCGACATTTCCTTTTGAGAAACTCCCATCTTGAGCATTCATTGCTAGTGTACCTAGTGCAAAAATTGATAAGATAATTTTTTTCATGTTGTTTAAAATTTTTGGTTTAAAATTAATTACTTAAGCAAAGTTATGTGGTTTAAGTAATGTGTCAAGTCTTATTTTACAGTTTTTTCTGATTTTATTAACATTTTAATAATATTTGGTTTTTCAAATTTTGGCGAATAATCG
>CANESS010000053.1 GCA_947441115.1 Saprospirales bacterium
AGAGGTCCTATGGTTCGGTAATTTCCTGGGGAATGCGGGTCTGTTTTAATCATATTCACTAGCGCCTTCTCTCGCATTTTAGTGCGCCAAACTGTAGCCCATGAGAAAAAGAAATCTTTCTCGGAGTATAACTTTGCACCGTCTAGAATTGGATGATCTTTCATGTACATACGAAGTGCATCAAATGCCACAGCTACACCGGCTAGATCTGCAATATTTTCTCCAAGGGTAAATTTACCATTAACGAACATCTTAGGCAAAGGCTCGTAGCTATTAAACTGGACTTCGAGCGCTTTAGTCGCCACCTGAAATTTGGCTTTGTCTTCTGGAGTCCACCAGTTTTTCAAATTACCATCGCCATCATATTGGCTGCCACCATCATCAAATCCATGAGAAATTTCATGGCCGATGACCGCTCCTATTCCTCCAAAGTTGACGGCAGGATTTACATCAATACTATAAAATGGAGGCTGTAATATAGCCGCAGGAAATACAATTTCATTATAGGAAGAATTATAGTAGGCATTAACCGTCTGAGGGTTCATACCCCATTCCGTTCTATCCACTGGCAGTTTGAGTTTGGATCTATTCTCTTCTGCACTCCACAGACTATGGCTCTTGACTAGGTCAAAATATAAATTAGATTTAAAATTGAGTTTAGAATAATCTTTCCATTTATCAGGATAACCGATCTTTACGACGATATTATTCAGTTTGTATAGGGCTTTCTTCTTAGTAGAATCAGACATCCATTGTAGGGCGAGTATATGTTTTTCATAAGATTTTTTCAGATAAGAAACTAACTCGACCGCTTTAGCCTTCGCCTGAGGAGGGAAAGACTTCATTACATATACCTTACCTAAGGCTTCTCCCATCATACTATTCACAGTCTCTAAAGCCCTTTTTTCCATAGCGCGTTGCTGATTCTGACCATAGACTTGTTTTCCATAAAATTCAAACTGCATACTATCACAAGCCTTGGTCAAATGAGACATAGAACTTCTCAGTAATTCTATTTTTAAATAATCTTTTAGAAAGGAAAGATTATCTTCTCTTATAAATTTATCTAGGTTTTTATGATAAGCGAGTTCCCCTATAATAACCGTATCTACTGCCATATGAAGATGCTGAAAATAGCTCGTCACAGGAAAGGACGAAATGGAATCATTGTAATTTTTTACTGCTATAGGATTATACTGCAACTCTGAATTGCGCACATCTTCAAGTGACAATAAAGTCTTCGCCATTTCTTTCTGAAAACTAACATATTGCTTCCCAAATGATTTTTTACCATTAGGATAAACCATTCGATACAATTGATTGATATACTGACTTAATCCATCTATTAATTCCTTTGATTTTTCATCTTCATTCTGATAATAATCTCTACCCAGCGCTAAATTGATATCTCCAAGATAGGCTGCTTGTTCATTGCTGCGTCTCATATGACTATATACCCAAGTACCTACAAAAGGATCTCTACCTTCTGCTGCCAGTTGTGTGAGATAAGTATAGAAATCCTGTCTATTCTTAATTTTATCTATGGAATCAAAATAAGGTCTTAGTGGGTTTAGTCCAGCTATATTCCGCTGATCCCAATCTGTGAAGGCATTATAGAGCGTTTTGATTTTATACTCATCTGCATTTGTAATTACATCTTGACGTATAAGCTGATTTAGAAGACTAAGAGTCAGTGTATCCGTATGCTCTCTAAGCTGATCGAAACTACCCCAGCGACCTCTATCTGCGGGAATTTCTGTTTTTTTCATCCAGCCACCATTTACATAGTTGTAGAAATTGTCTTGAAGACGAACCGATTTATCTACATAGTCCCATTGACCATAGACAGCATGAGTATATACTAGTCCCAATAATAGACACAATAAATTTTTCATAAAATGAATTTAATAGTTAGGTTTAGTTTCTAATCGAACTAATGTTTGATCCATGCTTTGCTTGATAACAAGGGGTATCTTCTCTACCACAAGTAAATTCTTATCGATATTGAACCATTTTTCTGGTGAGGCTGTAAATGATTTAAACCAAAGATTTATCTGAATGGCTAGTCTATCCCAGAAGCCTAGATCATTCTCAGTCGATAATTCTTCTTCTAGTATCAAGAATTTGAAATCCCCGGATAGCTTTTCATCGTCTACAAGATGGTAGCGATTGTCAATATTGGTAATTTCTCCTCGTTTTACCATATCCTCTACCACTTGCTTCAAGAATTGACTTATTTTTTCTTCCACTTTGAAGCCGAGATAAAAGGTAATACGATAGATATCATTCTTGACTATTTCATCTACTTTGTATTCGCAAGTAAATGGGTAACGCGTGACGTGCACATGCACGAACCAATAATTATCAGCGCGTTTGGGTTGTTTATGCAATATAGAGTAGAATACTTTATTTTCTACTTCAGCCTCCTTAGGGGATGTCGTCATAAAGACTAAATTGGTTGCAAATTTTTCTTGACTTGTATCATGACTAAGTTCCATCAATTGATCTTTATAGGTATTGATAGGAACGAATTCTCGGAGTGCTTTCTTTATTCTAGTAGTTCTGTATCTACTAAACATTAATACGATAAAAATACATGCAATCGCTATAGTCACATATCCCCCATGAAAAAATTTGATGAGATTGGCGAGAAAAAACATAAACTCTAAACCTAGAAAAACTGTGGTAATAAAAACGATGAAAACAGAATTATGTCTTTTTACTATGAAAAATTCTCGCAATAATATGGTAGTCATCATCATCGTTAATGCTATGGCTAAACCATACGCAGCTTCCATAGCAGACGATTCTCTAAATATCAATACAACTGCAATGCAACCTATAAATAAGATAGTATTGATAAATGGAATAAACACTTGTCCATCTGAATCAGAAGGATATTTTACTTCAATTTTAGGAAATAAATTGAGACGAATCGCTTCACTAATTATAGAAAAACTACCTGTAATAGTAGCTTGAGAAGCGATAATAGCCGCCAAACATGCTAGTACAATTAGATAAATTCTCGATGCTTCATTCGGTGCGATAGCAAAGAATGGATTCACACCATTAAGAGTCTCGCCTATATGACCTATAAGCCAAGCTCCTTGTCCAAAATAATTTAGTAAGAGACAAGTTTTTACAAATCCCCAACTCACTCTGACATTTGATTTACCTACGTGCCCTAGGTCAGCAAATAAGGCTTCTGCTCCAGTGGTACATAGAAATACAGCTCCCAGCATCCAGAAACCACTGGTTACCACTTTGGATTCAGGATTTTCGTAAAATGAGGCAATAAGATTCACTGCATAATATGGATTTAGCGCTTTGAAAATAAATGGATTCTTAACAATATTTATTAGTCCCATAATAGCTAAGGTGCCAAACCAAATAAACATAATTGGCCCAAAACTCTTCCCTACCTTGGCTGTACCTAATTGCTGAAACAAGAATATACCACAGATGACTACGATAATGAAAGGCAAGGTATTAAAGTCTTCATTAAAAAATCTTAGACCTTCGATGGCAGAAGATACAGAAATAGGAGGAGTTATTATTCCATCTGCCAGCATCATGGCTGCGCCGATCATTGCTACAAAAATCAAATACGATTTTTTTCGCTTTCTTTTAATTAAGGCAAATAAGGATAAAATACCGCCCTCTCCTTTGTTATCTGCTTGTAAGGTATAATAGACATATTTTATTGATGTCAGAATAGTAATAGTCCAAAAAACAGCAGAAATTCCTCCTAAAACTAACTCCTGTGTGATAACATTGGGACCTATGATCGCTTTAATAGCATAAAGTGGAGACGTTCCTATGTCACCGTATATAATACCTAAAGATACGAGAATACCTGCTACAGAGAGTGGATGATGGTGACCACCAGAGGAAGATGTTTGCATGGATAGAGAATATTAGTTTCTAGATAGATTTATAAAAAATTGCGTAAATTTAGGATGAGTTTACAGATTATATTCTTTTATTTTTAAAAGGAGAATATACAAGCTGATGTAATGGTGTGATTCCTTTCATTTTGGTTATTAAAAATAGCGTCCTTTGATTGTAAATACTTGTATTCTAGCCTAAATTTGATATGATTATTGATTTTATAATCCTGATTCAAAGATGCTCCGAAAGTTTGAAAGCCATTAGGTGAAAGTGTAGGAAAAATAATGCCCTGCTTATCGAAATAATACTCTAACCGCGCTGCTGCACTCCAGCGAGATGTCCACTTGTATCGTAAAATGACAACAGGTGAATACCATAGACCATAATCAGTAGGATTGTATTTGTCTATTCCTAAATCAAATCCTAAAATAAGCCCCCATTTCTTCGGCGATTCATATTGAATATAAACATTATGAAAATGTCTTAGAGCGTTTAAACTATCTGGTTGCGCACTTCCTATGAAATTACCATAATTCAAAATCCATCGATCTTTTGGTTTGTATTGAACTTGAAAACCGATAGATGGCAGATCGGATATAGCGGTTGGTTTACGGATTCTTTGCCAACCATTTAGTAATAGAAAAGATGCGTAGAGTTTTTCATTTTTACTAGTATAAGAGAGTTTAGCACCTGCTTCATAATAGGGAGAGCCCTCCGCCAATAAACTCCTCGTCAAGTTCCAGCAGTCGCCACCGACGGCACTTTCAAAACCTAAATGAGATGGCATGATACCGATATCGAACCAGAGGTTGTATTTTTGCGAGAGTTTAAATCCTGCATTGGCTTCATAGATAAACTGTGCCCATGTAGGTTCAGAAGCTAGATTATACTCCGCATAAGTCCCGACCATAGCTCCAAGGTTCGCCCTGTAATTTTGTTTTTTATAATTTGCTTTGACATAAATGAGATTAGCCGTGATTTCATTGTGCCTTTTGTGGTTATATATAAAATTAGATTTCTCACCATTCAGAGGTTTAGAAAAATCGTAGCTATAATAAAACTCTCCATAGACACTTATGGTTAATGGATTTCCGGTCGAGTCTTGTGCATTTGACCGATAGCAAATAACCATTATTAAACTTAAAAAAAATGTGCCTCTCATAAATAACTTCAGAATAGACTTAACAAGTATAATGTACGATACAAAACTATTAACTAAAAATTATACCTTAGAACTAATAATTATCATTTACTTCTTACTAAATTCCAAATTCCGCATCAGACCCTTATAGCCTGTGCGTTTGATTGGACTATCGTGAAATACTTCATTAAAATTATCTTCGGTTATTTCTTCCCATATACTGCGATGCATAGAGGAGAAAATTGACTTGTCCTCAAATTCTGGTTCTTTGTGCTGCTGAGCTCTGGCATTGATAGGGCAGACATCTTGACATATATCGCAGCCATATACCCAGCCTTGACTATGGTTGGTATAGTCCTGTGGCAGAGCTTCTCCACGATATTCTATAGTCAAATAAGATATACATTTTTTACTATCCACTACATAAGGCGCTACGATGGCCTGCGTAGGACAGGCATCTATGCACTTGGTGCAGGTACCACAATAATTTTTCACAGGACTATCGTAGTCTAGCTCTACATCGAGGAGTATTTCTGCTAGAAAAAAATAGCTACCTTTGGCCTTAGTGAGTAGTAACGAATTCTTGCCAACCCAGCCTACACCGGCTCTTTCAGCCCATACTCTCTCCATAATAGGTGCACTATCTACAAATCCTCGCGCACTGATATCTCCTAGTTCATTTTTTAGCCATTCTATGACTAATTTCAATTTTCTTTTCAACACCTTGTGATAATCTCGACCTCTAGCATACTTAGAAATCTTAATCTGTTCAGGATCATCTTCCTGAGTTTTTTCCTTAAAGTAATTATAGGATAAACTGATAATACTTTTTGTATTCTCATGGAGTTTTCTTGGGTCAATTCGCAAGTCAAAATTTCGTTCCATATAACTCATTTCACCTTGATAATCACTTTTTAACCAGCGTTCTAAGTCTTTTGCTTCCTTTTCTAAAGTAATGGCTTTAGAAACGCCAATATCCTGAAAACCAACACTTTTAGCATAGTCTTTCAATTTACTAGTCAGTACAAATGAGGAAATATTGTTCAAACCTTAGTCTCGTATAGGAAGATAAAAATAATTATATTTTTTTGAACACATGTGGATACATAAATATGAATTCGTTGATATAAAAATTAGTTTTGTCAACAGAAAGTAATCGCAAGTTTTCTTATTTATTTAACAATTTCTAAATTAAACATACAAATATAATCATATAATGGAAAAAGCACAGAATATAGAACCCATACTCCAAGAGTCGAACGATCGATTTGTGCTATTTCCTATCCAGCATGAGAATATCTGGAGAATGTATAAAGATGCAGTGAATAGTTTTTGGGTGGCTGAAGAGATAGATTTGCAGCCCGATTTAGATGATTGGAATAATAAATTGAATGCGGATGAAAAGCATTTTATTTCGCATGTATTAGCATTTTTTGCTGCCAGTGATGGTATAGTCAATGAAAATCTAGTGGTTAACTTCATGCAGGATGTCACCATTCCGGAGGCCAGATGTTTTTATGGCTATCAAGTAGCTATAGAAAACATTCACGCAGAGACCTACAGTTTATTGATCGACACATATATAAGAGATCCTAAAGAAAAAGAACGGTTATTTAACGCACTAGAGACCGTACCATGTGTGAAGAAAAAAGCAGATTGGGCACTGAAGTGGATTGAGAAGTCTACTTCGTTTGCAGAGCGATTGGTTGCCTTCGCAGCAGTAGAAGGTATATTCTTTTCTGGTTCATTTTGTTCCATCTATTGGTTAAATAATAGAGGACTAATGAAAGGATTGAGCTTTTCCAATGAATTAATATCAAGAGACGAAGGACAGCACTGTGATTTCGCTTGCCTACTATACTCCATGCTCAATAATAAATTGAGTAACGAAACTGTGACAGCTATTATCTCAGAAGCGGTCGAGTATGAAAAAGAATTTGTCAGCGATGCCCTACCAGTATCTCTCATAGGTATGAATTCAGATTCTATGTGTAAATACATAGAATTCGTAGCGGATAGACTACTGATATCACTAGGCTGTCCGAAAATATATAACGCATCTAATCCTTTCCCATGGATGGAAATGATATCCATGCGACCAAAGACCAATTTCTTCGAAAGAAAAGTAGGAGAGTACCAAAAAGCAGGTGTAGACAAGGCAGCGGAAGATACTGCCTTTAGTATACCTCAAAACAATGAAATCGATTTTTAATAATATAAAAAAATAGCCATATGTACGTAATCAAAAGAGGCGGAAATCAGGAGCCAGTCATGTATGACAAAGTCACAGAGCGTGTACGCAAACTCTGCTATGGGTTGAATCCAGAATATGTAGTGCCACAGCGTGTGACTAAATACGTCATAAGTGGTATCTTTGATGGAGTGACTACATCGCAGTTAGATGAATTGGCAGCGCAGACTTCCGCATCTATGACTCCTATTCACCCAGACTATGCTGTATTAGCCGCGAGGATAGCCGTATCCAATTTACATAAGAATACCAAGAAAAAATTCTCTGATGTTATCTCTGATTTATATCATTACGTACAGATAGAAACAGGTGAACAAGCAGGATTGATAGCAGACGATGTGTATGAAGTGGTCATGGCTAATAAAGAAAAATTAGATGCCGCCATAGTGCATGCACGAGATTCATTCTATGATTATTTTGGGTTTAGAACCTTAGAAAAATCTTATTTGCTAAAAATACATGGCAAAATAGTGGAGAGACCGCAGCACATGATCATGCGTGTAGCCGTTGGTATTCACAAAGGCAATATAGATGATGCCATCGAAACTTATAATATGATGAGTGAGAAATGGTTTACCCACGCTACTCCTACCCTATTCAATGCAGGAACCCCTAAGCCACAGCTTTCTTCATGTTTTCTATTGACAACTAAGAATGATAGTATAGATGGTATATTCGATACACTCAAACAATGTGCTCAAATATCAAAGAGTGCTGGCGGTATAGGCCTCAGCATTCATAATATTCGTGCGAATGGTAGCTATATCAAAGGAACGAATGGTACATCCAATGGGATAGTTCCTATGCTCAAGGTATTTAATGATACCGCGCGCTATGTAGATCAGGGTGGAGGAAAGCGAAAAGGTGCTTTCGCCGTATATCTAGAGCCGTGGCATGCAGATGTGATGGAATTTCTAGATCTAAAGAAAAATAATGGTAAGGAAGAAATGCGCGCCAGAGATTTATTTTACGGCATGTGGATTCCTGATTTATTCATGAAGCGTCTCAAAGTAGATGGTGATTGGTCTCTAATGTGTCCGAATGAATGTCCAGGATTAGCAGACAGCCACTCTGCAGAGTTTGAAGCGCTTTACGAAAGATACGAAGCAGAAGGCAAGGTGAAGAAAACCATCAAAGCATCCGAAGTGTGGTTGAAAATTTTGACTTCACAGGTAGAGACAGGTACACCGTATATTCTTTACAAAGACCACGCCAATTCAAAATCCAATCAGCAGAATCTAGGCACGATAAAAAGTTCTAACCTATGCTGTGAGATTATAGAATATACATCAGAAGATGAGATAGCGGTGTGTAATTTAGCTTCTATTGCCTTGAATAAATTCGTAACGGAAGATAAAAAATATGATTTCAAAAAGCTAGAAGAGGTGACGGCTCGTGTGACGAGAAACCTCAATAGAATCATAGATGTCAACTACTACCCTGTGATAGAAGCGCAGAATAGCAATATGCGCCATAGACCTATCGGTATAGGTGTGCAAGGACTAGCAGATGCATTTATCTTGATGCGTATGCCATTCGAATCAGAAGCAGCTAAAAAGCTCAACAGAGATATTTTCGAGACCATATACTACTCTGCGATGAAGACGTCTATAGAGTTAGCCAAAGAAGAAGGTAAATACTCTTCCTTCGAAGGCTCTCCTCTTTCCAAAGGCATCTTCCAGTTTGACATGTGGAATGTGAACCCAGGAAACGATCGCTACGACTGGGAAAGCCTAAGAAAAGATGTCATGGAGCACGGTGCACGAAATTCACTCTTATTGGCACCAATGCCTACAGCGTCTACTTCGCAGATATTAGGAAATAATGAGTGCTTCGAGCCTTATACCTCCAATATCTATATCCGTAGAGTGAACTCTGGAGACTTCATTATAGTGAATAAACATTTATTGAATGACTTAGTCGATTTAGGCCTGTGGTCTGAAGAACTGAAAAATAAAATCATAGGCGAAGATGGTTCTATCCAGAATATCCCTGGCATACCGCAGCATATCAAAGACCTATACAAAACAGTCTGGGAGATCAAGCAGCGCGCTATTATAGATATGGCTGCCGATAGAGGTGCATTCATCTGCCAATCGCAGTCTATGAATATCCACCTAGAAAATCCAAACAACGCAATGCTGACCGCGATGCACCTACACGCATGGGAAAAAGGCTTGAAAACAGGTACCTACTACCTTCGATCTAAAGCTGCTACTCGCGCCTCACAGGTGACTATCGAAAAGGAAGTAGCTCAAATACCGGTAGCCGAAGAAATCAAAAACTCCACCGTACAGACCATCAAAGAGCCTGCGAAATTCGCAGCCGATGTACTCGATAGCTTCACAGCAGAGCCTGTCAACGGACCTGTATGCACGATGGAAGAAGGGTGTATCAGCTGCAGTGGATAGGGATTCGCTGTAAGTTTTCGAGGGCAAAGGTTCTTATAGAGTTCATAAAGTATAAAGGAATGTAATGTCCTTATATTTTCTTCTCCTAGAATATTCTGCAAATGGATCGTAAAAGCCTATCTGAAACTAATAAATAGCGACACAAAAATTACTAAAATACGTGCAGACTTCTCCCTCTAGTAAGGTTTTGTAACCTTAGTCCCTTGTTTGGAGAGCTCTGTGACTTCTTCTAAGTATTAGTAAATTTCTAATTCACAAAATAAAAGCTAGATTTGCATATAGAGAAAAGTGCAAAAAATATGACCTCATCCAATTCCCTAAATGTTTACGAAGAGCCTCTTCAGGCTTGTTGTTTTGAACCTAGAACAGGCTGGTACCGCGATGGATTCTGCCATACAGATGACGATGATACCGGAGTGCACACGGTCTGTGTAGTCGTCACCGAAGAATTTCTATCCTTTTCGAAAGCTGCGGGTAATGATCTGTCCTCGCCTAATCCATGGTTTCCAGGTCTAAAACCCGGCGACAAATGGTGTCTATGCGCCCAGCGCTGGCAGGAAGCATTCGAGGCGGGCTGCGCTCCCAAAGTATTCATGGATGGCACTCATATCAGAACTCTAGATATCATTAAATACAATGATTTAGAAAAGCATAGTTTATATGCGGCTAAATCGTAAAGAAGATTAAGTGCGCTTTCGCATAACCTTGATTCATCTTTTTTTATTAAGTTCTTTATTTCCTTTGTAATTTTGTACTAGATTTAAATTGTTATGGAAATCATAGAATTAAAGGCCGAAGGCAAAAAATTAGACATACTTAAAGCTTTATTGAAAGAGCTTAAAATTTCCTTTACTTCTAAAAAAGAAGAAAAAGGGTATAATAATGAGTTTGTTCAAATGATTAAAAATGCTACCAAAGAAAAAGGCGGCAAAAAAATCAATCCAGAAGATATATGGGAAAGTATCAAGTAATGCTCAAGCCTAAGGCTGAAAGAGATTTACTTATAATAAAAAAATCTGGAAATAAAGCTGTAATAAACAAGATTCAACAAATTTTTAAAGAGCTAGCCAACAATCCTTATGAAGGTACCGGTAGTCCTGAAGCTCTAAAATATGAACTCTCTGGCTATTGGAGCAGAAGGATTAACAAAAAAGATCGTTTGATTTATCAAGTAATCGATATTGAAGTCCTTGTCTTAGTGATATCAGCCTTAGGGCATTATGAAGACTAAGATTAGCTCTAAAGATGAATGATTATGGGCACTTTAAGTGCCTAACTTTTATTAGTCGAACTCTCATCAACTTATTAGCCATTTTAGCTTAGATTTGCACTCCAATTTTAACGACCCATGAATTATTTAGCTATAGAAAACCTTACTCTTCATTATGGAGATAAAATCATATTTGAAGATATCAATTTCTATATCAATAAAGGTGATAAAGTAGCGCTAGTAGCGAAAAATGGCACGGGCAAGACGACACTCCTAAAAATGATATTTGGCGAAGAACTGCCGAACAGCGATGCTAAATTTTTTATTCATTCAGATGTCAAGGTGGGTTATCTTCAGCAAGATACACCACTCGATGAGACTATGACTATTCGAGAAGTCCTTTTTAGTCAAAATTCAGAGAAATTTCAGGCCATAGATAACTACAATAAAGCGATGGAAGGCAACTACTCGCTGGAAGATGCCATGGTAGCTATGGATAAACTCAATGTCTGGGACCTAGAATCGAGAATGAGTCAGATACTCGGCAAACTAGATATCTACGATCTAGAGCAGCGTGTGTGAAGCCTATCTGGTGGTCAGAAGAAGCGCGTAGCTCTCTCGGCTATTCTGATCGAAGAACCCGACCTCATCCTCATGGATGAGCCTACGAACCACCTAGACCCAGAGATGATAGAGTGGCTAGAAAATTATCTACGAAGCAGAGAACTTACCCTGCTAGTGATTACACACGATCGTTATTTTCTAGATGCGGTTTGTAATCACATAGTAGAATTGGAAAATGGCAAAATGCAGAAGTATGCTGGTACTTACGCCTATTACCTCGAGAAAAAACAGCTTCAAATGG
>CANESS010000054.1 GCA_947441115.1 Saprospirales bacterium
GAGAATGAGCGAAATCTATTGCGTGAGCAAATCTCAAACCTAGCTAAAAACAATGACCAAACAAAAACTCAAATCCAGGAAAGCCAAGCAGAGATAGAGCGAGTGAATGTATCACTGAGAGAACTCAATGAAGTAGTCCATGTATCTCAAGAAAAATTCAATCTAGTAGAGGTAGATAAAAAAGCGATTCAAGAAGAATTGGATGCGAATGAAAAGACATTCTTAGAGAGTAAATCACTTGTGGATCAAGATAAAAACTTATTCTCTGAAACCCAGAAACAGGTATACGAACTAGATAAAAATAAATCTGTACTTCAATCGCAGATAATCTTAGCCGAAGAAAATAGACTAAAAATAGAAAATGAATACGAAGGTCTTTATCTAGAAAGAGAGACACTAGATAATGTATTCAATGCGCTGACGCAGTCTAAAAATAAACTAGAAGAAGAGCTCCAGATACTCTTAAAAGAAGAGGAAGCTATTAAAAACGGCATCGAAGAGAAAACCGAACTCGTCAATCAGAAAAAAGTAGAACTCAATCAAGTTCATCGAAAAAATGATAGTAAAAAGAATGAATACAACCTTCTGAAATCTATGATAGATAATCTCGAAGGCTTTCCAGAGAGTATAAAATTTCTCAAAAAGTATATCCCCCTCTTCGAGCAGAAAAATGTCTTCTCTGACCTCATCGTATGTGAGGAAAAATATAAAATAGCCATAGAAGGACTTATCTCAGGCTATGGAAACTACTTTATAGTGGACACGCTTTTTGATGCGCAGCTCTCTATCCGAAAACTGAAAGAACAGAACGCAGGTAAGGTAGGACTCTTCGTGATGGAGCTGGTAGATAAAATAAAAACTCCTACGCAGAAAACCTATCCTGGGCTTATTTCTGCTTCCGAAGTGGTTCGACTCGACCCCAAATATCAGTCGCTCGCAGATTACTTATTTCATAATATTTATTTTGTAGAAGATCTAGAGCAACTCAACCTCGGTCCATTTGAAAATGAAAATATAAAAATCATAGACCTCAAAGGCACCGCTATATTAGATAGACATGCCCTCTATGGGGGCTCTGCTAGTTTATTTGACGGAGCTCAGGTAGGGCGTAGTAGAAATCTAGATGCACTCAAAGCCGAAATTATAGGACTAGATAAAGAGGTAGCTATTGTAGAGAAACAGCATAGCATTCTTCTCAAAGAGATCGAAGAGCTCAAAACCAAAACAAAAATCAAAGCAATAGAAGAATTGCAGGTAAAATTCTCTCATATAAAAGATGAGTATGCTAAAAAATCGGTCATGGTAGAGCAGACCAAGGCCAGACTGATGCAGCTAGAAGAAAAACGTGTAGAGCTAGCTGATAGCAAAGTAACGAATGAATTGGCTCTTCAGAAAATCGCTTTAGAACATACCGATTTGCTAAAAAATCTAGATGCTCTCAAAGATAAAAACGACCACAACCAGATAGCACTAGAGGCTTATATGGTCAAATACAATGAGATCAAAGAGAAAGCGAATAAAGTAGATGTCGAGTACAATACCCTGCATATCAATATCATGCAGCAAAATCAGCAGATACTATTTTTCACTAAGCAGTTAGATACCTTGACTAATAATGTCATTCAATTTCAAAATAAAATAGATAGCCAATACAAAGAGGAAGCTGAAAAAACGGAGAAGCTATCTAAAATGGAGATGGATATTCTATCGAACTATACGGAAAGAGATAGTCTCAATACCAATGTACAAGATGCAGAAAAAGACTACTTCACTTCAAGAAATTTAGTAGCCGAGCAGGAAAACACCTTGCGGGAAATCCAAGGCTTACTGAGCCGTCAGACAGAAATAGTCTACACCTATGACAGCAAAATTCAGGAAATGCGTCTGCAACTGCAGTCTATCAAAGAGCGATTGAAAATAGAATTCGAAGTAGAATTGGATGAATTCATCAATTCTGATCTCACGGTCACGATGCCGCAAGATGAGGTAGATACTAAACTAGCTCACTTCAGAAAACGACTCGACACCTATGGAGAGATCAATCCGATGGCTATAGAGAGTTATAATGAAATGAAAAAGCGCTACGATTTCCTCGTAGAGCAGAAAGAAGATGTCTTAGCCGCCAAAAATGACCTGATAGAAACCATACGTGAGATAGATGCCAATGCCAAGGAGAGATTTTTAGAATCCTTCCTTAAGATTAGAGAAAATTTTATCCGTACCTTCCGTATACTATTTACCGAAGATGACGACTGCGACCTCATACTAGTAGATCCAGACAATCCGATAGACTCCGATATAGAGATCATAGCCAAACCCAAAGGTAAAAAACCATTGACCATTAATCAGCTATCAGGCGGAGAGAAAACACTCACGGCTACGGCCCTTCTCTTCTCTCTCTATCTGCTCAAACCTGCACCATTCTGTATATTTGATGAGGTCGATGCCCCACTAGATGATACGAACATAGCTAAGTTCAATAAAATCATAGAAGAGTTTTCTAAAAACTCACAGTTCATCATAGTCACTCACAATAAGCAAACTATGGCCAGTGTAGAGGTGCTCTATGGGGTCACTATGATAGAGCAAGGAGTGAGTCGTGTAGTACCTGTAGATTTTAGGACCCTGGCGGAGAGTGCGTAGGTGTTTCGTTCTTTTAATTATTGTGAATAGCCCTCCTAGCGCAGAAACTAGTGCAACTGTTTCTGTGCTACAAAGGCACAGAGACCGCTATCGCTTAACTCTGCGCCAGAGGGGCATCTTACTAGAAAGAAATTGGAGTCTTTGAAACTTACCATCTGTTATCATTGATTTCAGGTGGAATACCTTACAAGGCGGGAGTTCAATGAAAAACTATGCTCCTTTTTCTTTTTTCTTCGGTTTTATTGGCTTTTCTTTAGTAAATAAGTCTGCCGTGTATTTTTCGTAGAGTTCAAATAAAAATACCATTCTGCTGGCTTCGCTGGTAAATGCTTGTGGTCTGTAAGCCAAGTCAACCGCCTTGTCCAATTCGTTATGTGCTTTTACTAAAACCGGAGGCATTGTCAAAGGGTCGTATAGGTCGGCAAGTGAACTGTTAGGAAATTGCAGTCTAGCATCTAATACTTTTTGAGCTGCTGTTTCAATTGCTTTAACTTGCTTGTCGATAGGGTTTTCAGGAAAAGGATAATTGTTGTAAACCAATTCATTTGAGTAACGGTAATCACTTTTTATACGGCCACACATATTTTTAACCCAAACCATATGAATGCTTGACATTAAAATGCCAAAATGATAAAGCTTTGCACCTTCAATAAATAGACAACTATCACTTGCAATAGAATTTTCGACCAAGCAGCCCAAGGCTAAGCCGCAGATTACATGTACCCTTGCACCGAATCCAGCTAGAGATATAACTTATTTAGAGTTCTCTAGTATGCCTTTAGAACCCTTAACTATTATGGTTTCTGATATACAAGGAAGACACGTATATTCCGAAACGCTTACCTTAGATTCTAAGCGATATGAAATTAAATCTAATAAATGGATAAATGGTATTTATTTAGTGAGAGTTATTCATAAGAATTTAGGTATCTTTGATGGTAAGTTAAAAGTAGAAAAAGACTAAACTATGATTAAGATTCGAGTCTTTAAATATATAAAACCAGAACCCTATTTTTATAGGGTTCTGGTTTCTTTTGTACTATACTTGTTTCAATCAACAGTATATTCCCAAAATATTAAAACATGGCATATGGGAGACCATTACCCTAATCTAAGTCCGAGTCAGCCCGATACTGGAGAGTATAAGTTTAGTGGAATGAATAATATAAGTTTTAATCCATTTAATAATACACGTACTTTCAAATCTTTGAGTTTATCATGGAATGTAATAAATATGCCAGACTATAACGGTAATTTACTTTTTTATTCCAACGGCTCCAAAGTATTTAATAATCAGCATCAATTAATCGAAAATGCAGATAGTTTAAATTATAGTAATTATTGGGGGAGTTCTGCAGAGAGTGGTTATTATGCGGATTATTTAATTGGCTCTTATGCCAATAGTACGATGGCTTTTCGCAGTCCTTCTAATCCCAATCAATACTATCTAGTCTCTACCATTATGAATTATGATAATCTGGCTCAAACCAAGTGGTTGCGTTTTCATAAAGTGGTTTATTCTATTGTGGATATGAGTCTCAATAGTGGTAAAGGAAAAATGATAGTCAAAGAACAAAACCT
Source organism: Saprospirales bacterium (assembly GCA_947441115.1). GTDB lineage: Bacteria > Bacteroidota > Bacteroidia > Chitinophagales > JADJOU01 > CHPMRC01. Next base: position 4,225 of record CANESS010000054.1, read on the forward strand.
TCTAGGTGGCGATTTTTCCCATGCTATCTCTGCCTGTAAACATGCCAATGGCAAAGACTGGTGGATTACCGCACGTGGTTATCAAGATACCAATTGTTATTATTTTTTCAAAATTGATGATAAAGGAATAGCTTATGACCATAAGCAATGTATAGGGGTAAACTATACGATGAATTACCCAGGAAATCTAACCTTGTCTTATGGTCAAAACTACAGCCACGATGGCAAGCAGTTCGCTATACTTTCCTACAAAGGATTAGAATTATTCGACTTCGACCGGTGCAAGGGATTATTCTCCAATCCTCGCTATGCTTCCTATCCATTCAATAATGATGATAAACTCTACTCTTGGTTTCAATCTGCGAGTGTTTGTTTTTCACCGAATAACAGATATTTATATGCTATTGTAGCAGGAATAAAGAATGGAAGTAATTTAGATAAACTTTACCAGTTTGATACCAAAGCAAATGATTTTGTTGGTTCTCAGGAAACAGTAGCTGTTTATGATGGATTTAAAGATAAGTTTGAAGACCCGAATGCTGGCGGTTGGGCAACTACCTTTTATACATTACAGTTAACTCCTGATAGTAGAATCTTTATGGGAACAGGTCTTCCAAATAGATACCTACATACAATTGATAGTCCTGATAATAAAGGCATAGCCTGTTCAGTGAAGCAACATGCTATCAAGTTATTAACTTCAAAAGCAGGCTTGCCTTACTATCCTAATTACAACCTCGGAGCAGCTATTGATACTTGTGCGGGGAGTGGGATAGAGTCAGCGGAAGATAGAAGTGAGTGGTCAGTGTATCCTAATCCAGCTTCTGAAATAGTCACAGTAATCAGTCCCGATAGCTATCGGGAGTGGTCAGTAGGCAGTAAGGTAGAGATGTATAATCTGCTAGGGCAGGAGATTCCTTGTCAAGTGCATAATGACGGTGGAGGGGAACTAAGTATAGATATAAGAGGTTTGTCAGAAGGCGTTTACTTGCTTAAACTAAGAAATAAGACTGATGGTATAATTAAATTGGAGCGTCTTGTGATTTCTAGATAAGTCAGTCCTCAAACCCAGACTATAGAATAAAAAAAAAGCTGCTACACATTGTGCAGCAGCTCTAGTATAAATTTTGATTATATTTGACTAGAATATCTCACTAGCAGAGAATAGAAGAGCACCTTCTATCTGAGCGTTTTCATCGCTATCACTTCCATGTACAGCATTTCGCTCTATGCTTTCAGCATATTTCTTTCGGATAGTTCCCTCTTCTGCATTGGCAGGGTTGGTCGCACCTATTAGTTTACGGAAAGACTCTATAGCATTTTCTTTTTCTAGGATGGCTGCTACGATAGGACCTGAAGTCATAAAAGTTACTAACTCCATATAGAATGGTCTCTCTTTGTGCACAGCATAGAATTCTTTGGCTAAATCCTCTGTCATGTGAGTATATTTCATAGCCTTGATGGTAAAACCATCTTTTAGGATCATATCGATGATGCCGCCAATGTGACCATTGGCTACTGCATCTGGTTTTATCATAGTGTACGTTCTATTGCCTGCCATTTTTCTGTTTGTTTGGGGGTTAATATTAAATTTTGAGTTGCAAAATTAGACCATTTGGTTTAAAGGAAAATTTAAAACATACTAAAAAACTAAGGCATAAAAGAATAAACTGTTGGGGATTAAGCTAATTTTTTTGGTGGTTCTTACTTTTATATTTTTTAACCACATAGGACACAATAGAAAATCGAAGATTTTTTCTATGTATTCTCTTGACTTAGACCCTCATTAAATATTGAACTTATTTGATATTTTATCATTTATTTTTCTCAACGTCTTATTTGCATGAAGTTTTTATATCCTTGTATAAAAGAATTATTCTTCGTTTTCAAAACATTCAAAAGTAGAAAACTATGTGCACTATGTGTTTGATGTTTCATAATAGAATTAAGTTGTAAAACAAGTTTTACTCATAGGAAACTATTTGGACTCAGAATGTCTGAACATTATGCGCTATAAATTCCTCAAATAAAAATTTTACATTAGATTTGCATAAACCCAAAATCAGCATTAAAAACGCTGATTCGTACAAGATTTTGTATTTCAATCTTTTAGAAATATTGAAACAAAATCTATCACGGGGTTAAACCCACTTAACGCCTCAGTCTTCTCCTTCGTCAAAGCCTAATGCGTAATGTGGGATAAATTTTATAAGTTGGGAATAACTATTGATTTTCAACGACATACATAAAACCAAGTCTATACAAATGGAGCGATTCCCAGAAAATGAGTTAAAAAAACTACTAATTGAATTAGGGAAACGACCTCCTATCACCATTATCACTCATTTTAACCCAGATGGAGATGCTATAGGCTCTTCTATGGCACTCAAGCTGTATTTAGAGAAATTAGGATTTAGCGTAGACTGCCTCTTCCCTTCCCCATTTCCCCCATACTATAACTGGATACCTCGTGTGGCTGAAGCCAAAGTATATACAGAAAAGGAAAAACAAAGCTTCGAGACTTATTTCTCAGCAGACCGATTGATTTTTTGTCTAGATTTCAATCATCCATCACGAGTCAACCAGTTGTCAGAATTTTTAACCAACTCCAAGGCTAAAAAAATCCTCATAGATCATCATGAAGAGCCTAGTTCTAATTTCGATATGTGCTTTAGTTATCCAGGTAGCAGTAGCACTTGTGAACTGATCTACGATTTTATGATTCGCTATGATGCTAGTGCGTTAGATAAGGATATAGCTAGCTGCTTGTATACGGGTTTGCTCACCGATACCGGCGGGTTTCAATTTTCCTCGACCCATCCTAGTACCTTGCATATGGCCGCTAACTTGATGGAAAAAGGTATCAATGCGACAGAGATATATAACTTGGCATTCAATAATTTCAGTTTAAATCGACTTAAGTTATTTGGGCATTGTATTTCTAATAATATGAAAATTGTAGAGGATAAGAAACTAGCTTATATGTGGATAGACAGACGGACCAAAACTAAATTTGACATTCAAGATGGGGATACCGAAGGATTAGTCAACTATCCTATGAAGGTTCTGGATATAGAAGTATCCGTATTGTTCAAGCAAGACTATGATAAAATAAGGATTTCATTTAGAAGCAAAAACAATGTCGATGTCAATAAAATAGCTCGTCAATACTTCCATGGAGGTGGTCATATCAATGCCGCTGGAGGTATGAGCAAACAGAGCTTAGATGAGACTTTAGCTTATTTTGAAAGCCTAATACCTACCATATTTTAATATGAGTGGCCCTCAGCAAAAGTTAGCTTATTTTCTACTCATCCTAGTCAATCTTATCTATGGTGCGAATTATAGCATAGCTAAGCAGATTATGCCGAGTTATATAGGTCCATATGGATTTATATTTTACCGTGTATTCATTTCATTGATACTTTTCTTCCTCATCTACCTATTTTTCCTGAGAGAAAAAATAGCTAGAACGGATTGGTGGCGCTTTTTGGGCTGTGGTTTATTCGGTATTGCACTCAATCAATTGCTTTTCTTCAAAGGCATCAGCCTCACCAGCTCTGTGCATGGGGCACTTCTAATGATTACCTCGCCCATGTTTACCTATCTGCTATCGCAGCTTCTAGTCCGAAAGAAAGTCAAACTGAAAAAAATAGGTGGGATTGCCCTTGGTATCCTAGGGGCATCTATACTTATAGTCAGCTCTATAGAGAAAGATCAGACTGCTAGTGCTATAGGTGATCTACTTGTTATTATTAATGCCTTATCATTTTCCATTTACCTGATTCTCGTCAAACCACTGATTAGTCGCTATCATCCGCTCACGATTACCTTTTACGTATTTCTAACAGGCAGCGTGTGGGTAGCTATTTTTGGTTATCAGGAAGCTATGGCTATCGATTTTTGTCAGCTACCAAGTTCCTTTTATTGGAATTTTAGCTTCGTCATCATATGTGCTACCTTTTTAGTTTATTTATTCAATAATATGGCCATGCGCTATTCATCTCCCACCACTGTTAGCAGTTTCATCTATCTTCAGCCCCTATTTGCCATACTTATTTCTATCTCATTTACAGCTGAAAAAATGACATTATATACTGTCTTTGGGGGTATTTTGATTATATTTGGACTTTGGCTCGTTAATCATTCTAAATAATCTCTTCAGATATGGTCAGTTCAATGACAGGTTTTGGTTCTGAAAATCTCACCCTAAGAGATATTAATTACGTGCTAGAGTTAAAAACACTCAATAGCAAGGGTTTAGATTTCATTTTCAAATCACCCAGCCTATTTCGAAATCTTGAAATTCAGTTCAAAGCCTTAGTTCAGAAAAATCTAGAGCGTGGGAAGCTAGAGCTATCAATACAAAGTAAAGATGGCAAAAAAGGTTTTTTTAGTATAAACGAAGACCTTTTTATACAGCAATACGAATTTCTTAAAAACTTAACTACTAAAGTAGATTCAAAGGCAGAAGTATTTCCTCTTGTAGTTCAGAATTATAGCACCCTAGTAGATATAGAGGAACTAACACCCGATGAAGTAGTGCTCATTACCAATACCATAGAGAGTCTTTGTCAAAAAGTAAATCAGTATAGAATAATAGAGGGCAACGTGATTAAAAATGACCTCCTAGATTGGTTAGGCAAAATTGGCCAAACAAAAACGATCATAGCTGGACTAGGTGATAAACGAATTGAGACCAGGAAGGAAAAATTATTAACTGGGATACATGAGATAACCACCGCTACAGAAATAGACTATAATAGACTAGGACAGGAAATGATCTACTATATAGAAAAATTAGATATTAGCGAGGAATTGAGCAGACTACAGCAGCATATTATCCTTTTCAAGCAGACTATAGAAGGTGCTGAATATGCAGGAAAGAAGCTGGGCTTTATAGCCCAGGAGCTAGGACGCGAAATCAACACTATCGGCTCCAAAGCAAACGATAGCGAGATACAGCATTTGGTAGTAGATATGAAAGATTTACTAGAGCGAATTAAAGAACAGTTAAATAACGTGGTTTAACCTAAAACCTAAGTCATTTTTATGAAGAAGAAATCCATACTCATCACAGCTCCATCAGGTGCAGGAAAGACTACTTTAGTAAAAAAACTATTACTTGATTTTCCACATTTAGAATTTTCTATCTCATCCGCTACACGTGAACCTAGAGATCATGAAAAAAATGGTGTAGATTATCATTTCATTACAGAAAAAGAGTTTCGTAGGAAGATAGAGGAGAATAACTTTCTCGAATGGGAAGAAGTCTATGAAGGCTCTCTATATGGCACTCCTAATTCAGAATTGGATAGAATCTATGGATTAGGAAAAATTCCCATCTTCGATATTGATATTATGGGAGCCATGAGTGTGAAAAAGTTATTGTGTACAGATGTACTTTCTATATTTATAGCCGCTCCTAGCTTACAGGTATTGGAGGAAAGGCTGCGCAATAGACATTCAGAAACTGAAGAGAAAATACAAACAAGACTAAATAAAGCTATCAGCGAAATGAAATTTGCAAACTTCTTTGACAAAAAAATAGTCAACGATGATCTAGAAGTAGCATATGCTGAATTGAAAAAAATTGTGATACATTATCTAGAAGGATAATCTATTTTCATTAAGAGCTTAGACCTCTACCCGCTTTCATAGAAAAAACGAAATTGCAAAGAGTGAATGGATAAGTTTCTTCATCTAATGTATCTATTTCTAAGACTCCAAAATCACCCAACCCAAGTCCTACTAAGAAAACTAGTGAAAAGAAGAATGCTTCTAAAGTTTCAACTTAGTTAACATAAAAGAATCTTATTCCTGATTATTTCCCTTCTTAATGGCTTTAAACTATCGGTCTGATGCCATATTTTAGCTAAGTAAAATACTTTAGGTATAAATTTAACCGCTATAGAATTTCCATGAAACAATTGTAAAATTCGAGGCTTGGTTATAGCGCATTCAGGTTCCAATACCATAATTATTCGTTGACCTAAAACCGGATCATCCTCTCCTGCTAATATAAATTTAAAGGGCAGAAACAAACTCCATTCCTTTTCTAATTTTTCAGGGTTTATTTTCAATCCACCTGTATTAATTAAAAGATCTTTTCTTCCTAAAAAAATAAAATTTGACGAATTAATACAGTCTATAACATCGTTCGTTACTAACTTTTCTGGCAGAATAAAAGGGTGAAAAACTTCAAGACAATCCATTGTATTGACATTGACCTCAAAACCTTCCAAGCACTCGAAATAAGCCTCATTCCTACTTATACTTCTAACTGCAAAATGGCTAATAGTTTCGGTCATAGCAAAACTCTCATAAAAAACAGCTGTTAGATTCAGACCTAATATTTTATCCTCTAATTCTCTAGAAACTCCACTAGCTCCAATAAGGCAAGTTTTCACCTTAGAGAAAAATTGAGAATTATTCTCCAAAATATGATTTACATGCATTGGGGTTAGTGATATAAAATCAATAACGGGAATGAGCACCTCGCTATAAAAATTTAATGAGGGGCGGGTGACCTCAACCTTAGCGCCAGCTATATGAGCCCGAATGAGAAGCATTTTAGAACCTATATATTTAATATCTAGGCAAAGGACAAAATATGTGGAATGTGTTATACTAAAATAACTATTTGATAAATGAGCGCTAGCTATAGCCCTTCCCATGTCTATCTCCAATTCCTTCGGATCACCAGTGGAGCCAGACGTATAAGAAATAAAACTATCAGAAACTAGAAAAGATGCTACGAAATCCAAGACCGACGAGAAATAGGCATCTTGTCCATAGTTTTCTCGCAGTGTTCTTAAATTTAAATGTTCAAAATCTAAGAACATTTTAGACTTAAAAATTACTTAACACCATGCAATGCCTTGGTCGCCTCATAGTTGAGGGCAGTCTTCTCCATTCGCACTTTCACGTTTGTATCTATTTCTATAACCATCATATTCTCCTCCGTTCTGATATATTTACCGTAAATACCAGATGTAGTGATGACTTTTGCTCCATTTGCGAGACCATCTATAAATCCAGCCATTTCTTTTTCTCGTTTCTTCTGCTTAGGGCCAATTATAACGAACTGAACTACCAAAAAGATACCCATCATTAATAATAATAATGGCATCATATCCATACCACCTTGTGCTTGTAAATATATCATTGTTATAAAAATTATTGGACAAATATATATATCTAGAGCAATATAGACGTATTAATCTTATTGCTTAGTCAAATAGATTAGGGTTTGACCTGGACTCTAAAAGATAGCGTATGTAATTTTTCGCTTGAATTACAATTCACCTTGACACTTTTTTGATAACTCCCAGCTTTCTCCTTGCTATCAAACTTAGCTACAATAGAATCTTTACCTCCAGCGGGTAAGGGATGGCGAGAAAACTCAGCTATCGTGCAGCCACAGCTAGGACTGACGGAAAAAAGCATAAGTGGAGCTTCCCCTTTATTTTCATAGTGATAAACTAGTTCATATTCCTTCCCTTCTTTTACTGTGCCTAGATC
>CANESS010000055.1 GCA_947441115.1 Saprospirales bacterium
TAGAGTTCAGGGCTACGAGAAATAAGAAAATCTAATATCTCACACCTAAAATCTAATTATTATTTAGTTACTTTCTTTTTATTCGCTACCGTTTTCTTCTTACCTTTCCTAGTTCTAGCGTTGTTCTTAGTAGACTGCCCTCTGAGCGGTAGACCTTTTCTATGTCTGATACCTCTATAGCATGCGATGTCTTGAAGTCTCTTGATATTCAACTGTACTTCTGAACGCAATTCGCCTTCTACAGTATAGTTATCTCCTATGTATTTGTTGATTTCAGCGATTTGCTCGTCTGACCACTGGTTTACCTTGGTATTTTTATCTAGAGCCAATTTCTCTAAAATTTCTACCGCTGTAGATCTACCTATACCGAATACATAGGTCAATCCTATTTCTCCTCTCTTGTTTTTTGGTAAATCAATTCCTGCTATTCTTGCCATTTAACTAGATATTAGTTTTTTATTATAAATTATAGTTAGTTTTATTAACCTTGTCTTTGTTTGAATTTAGGGTTCTTTTTATTGATCACATACAACCTACCTTTTCTGCGAACAATCTTGCAGTCTACACTTCTTTTCTTAATCGATGCTCTTACTTTCATTTTTATCAGTTATTTCAGTTATTCAGCTTGTTTTATTTTTCAGTTCTATTTATATCTAAATGTTATCCTTCCTCTATTCAAATCATATGGGCTCATCTCTACTGCTACCTTATCTCCAGGAAGTATCTTGATGTAATGCATCCTCATTTTTCCCGAAATAGTAGAAATCACTTCATGTCCATTTTGCAATTTCACCCGAAACATAGCGTTTGAGAGGGCTTCCGTGATTACTCCGTCTATTTTTATTAAATCCTGTTTACCCATTTAGTTTTTTAGGTCGGCAAAGATATGACTTTTTACCTAACCATTTGCTTTTTTTGTAGTTTTTTTAGACAAAAATTAATTCTTTGTTTAATTTTATTGCTTCTTCGCACCAATCGTGCCTTGTTAATGACTCTGACTTGTCCAATCCCACCTTTACAGTATGTTCATAATGGGCTGATATTTTGTGATCCTTAGTATTCACTGTCCACTTATCTTTATCTGTATACACATCCTTCACCCCCATATTAATCATAGGTTCTATGGCGATAACCGTGTTTTTTTTCAATATATCTCCTTTCCCTTTTTTGCCATAATTAGGCACGTCTGGTGCTTCGTGTAAATCTCTTCCTACCCCATGACCTACCAATTCTCTCACTACTGAATACCCATTTTTCTCGCAGAGTGTCTGAATTTCATTTCCTAAATCCCCAGTTCTCACTCCTGCTTTTACAAAATCTATTCCTAAATACAAGGATTTTTTAGTGATATCCATTAGGCTAAGCGCATCCGCTGCGACTCTACCGAAGGCATATGTGTAAGCACAATCTCCATGAAATCCTTTATAATAAACTCCACAATCTATAGACACTATATCTGTCTCTGTAAATCGAACTGAACTAGGAAATCCGTGCACTACGGTGTAATTCGGTGAAATACACAAAGTGTATGGAAAACCTCCATACCCTTTGAAAGAAGGTCTAGCATTATGATCTCTTATAAATTCTTCTGCTAACTTATCCAGTTCTAAGCCCGTTATGCCTATCTTTAGACTCTGGGCCATAAGTTCATGAACTCTAGATACTAGTTCACAACTCTCACGCATTATCTCTATTTCTTCATCCGTTTTTATCTGAAGTCGTTTCAAAATGCCTCTCTATTTATTGACACTGAATTAAACTTCGGAAAATTGACGACTTTGCAACTTATTATAGTCCGTAAGACCATCATATTTCTTATTAGCCAAATGGCCATCTACCTGCATGATCGTATCAAGGATAACTCCGATAGCAATTAGTAGAGATGTACCACCATAAAAGCTAGCCCACTGCTGGTCTACTTTCAAAAACAAAGTGACAAAGAATGGGAAAATAGCTATAAGCCCTAGGAAAATAGAACCTGGCAAAGTAATTCTAGAAATAATCATATCTAAATAATCTGCAGTCTCACTACCAGGTTTTACACCAGGTATGAAGCCATTATTTCTTTTCAGATCATCTGCCATCTGTGAAGGACTCATAACAATTGCGGTATAGAGGAAGGTCATAACAACCACCATTAAAAATACCACTAAATTATATACCCAGCCTGAAGGATTGGTCAAATTAATCATCAAACTACTATTGGGATCTAAAATTTTAAACTGAGCTAGTAATGACGGTAAAAACATGACTGCTTGCGCAAAAATGATTGGCATGACACCAGCCGTGTTAAGCTTTAAAGGCAAATATTGACGTACGCTACCAGCCACTTCAGACGCTTCGTCTTTAGCACTAGAGCCTGCCGCTTGCCTTCTGCCTGGAATTACGCTCATACCTCCGCCCTCTACTATTCTACGCGCATACTGCACGGCTACCTTTCTAGTTGCCTGCAATACAAGTATGGTCACCATAATGACAGCCACAAAAAGCAACAGCTCCATTAAGATAAGAACTAAACCACCAGTAGAAACTTGCTTAGCTTGAAACTCATTAATAAATGCGATAGGAAGACGGGCTATGATACCTGCCATAATGATAATTGACACCCCATTTCCAAGACCTCTCTCGGTGATACGCTCACCCAACCATACTACGAATAATGTACCAGCTGTCAAAACAAACATGGTCATAACGGTAAAGAAAGTCAAATTGATGCCCGCTGCTGGTGTCATACCTAAGCCGCGAAGGAAGGTAATGTATCCTGCACCTTGGAATAAGGTAAATAAAATTGTAAGGTATCTCGTGTATTGGTTAATGGTTCTTCTTCCACTTTCACCCTCCATCTGTAGTTTTTTGAAAGAAGGTATCACAAAACCTAACAACTGCATAGCGATAGAAGCTGAAATATAAGGCATAACACCAAGACCAAAAATAGAAGCCTGAGCAAATGCACCACCTGCGAACATATTGAATAATCCCAATAAGCCACCTTCCGTACTAGTCTTTATATTCTTTATAGACTCCAAATCGATACCAGGAAGCACTATGTGCGTTCCTAACCGATAAATAAATAATAAAACTAAAGTATAATAAATCTTATTCCTAAGCTCCTTTACACTCCATATACTTTTAATTGTATCGATAAATCCTTTCATCAGTTACTTTTTTTCTTATTTCTTTATGGTCATATGTAGATTAAACCTAGTAGTAAATATTGTATTGACTATATTGTATAATGATAAGATTAACCTACTTAGCAATACGTAATGTTAAAGAAGAGAGACATTACATCCTTTGGCCTCTGCTGCTTCTTTAGCTTTAGCACTGATAGCATGAACCTTTACTGGCACGGAAACCGTTAATTCTCCATGGGCCAAAACTTTTATTTTGTCAAATTTTTGAATAATTCTGTGCTCTCTTAAAGACTCAAATGAAAATTCAGTCATTGCATATTTTTCAACCAGTTCGTTAATCTTAGAAAGATTGAATGGTACATATTCTACTTTATTAAAAGACTTGAATCCTTTTTTAGGTATTCTTCTTTGTAATGGCATTTGACCACCTTCGAAGCCTCTCTTCTGTGAATATCCAGAATTGGATTGCGCTCCTTTATGTCCTTTTGTAGAAGTGCCACCTTTTCCAGATCCTTGACCTCTACCTATTCTTTTCGAACTTTTTACTGCGCCTTTGGCAGGCTTCAATTCATGTAGTTTCATTATAATTCTTTTTTATGGTCGAAATACATTAATGCTGTTTCGGACTATTTAATTTTATCGATTAATATTAGATTGACACTACGGTCAATAAATGTTTCACTTTATTTATCATACCTTCCAATGCTGGATTCAGTTCGATTTCTCTAGATTGATTCATTTTCCTCAAACCTAGTGCTATCAATGTAGCTTTTTGATCTTTACTTCTATCTATAGAACTTTTTACTTGTGTTATTTTTACCTTATTCATGACTTCAGTTTTTTCAGTTGGTTCAATTGGTTTAGCTAGTACAATTTGTTATTAGCCGTTGAATACTTTTTCCATTTTCACACTTCTATTGAAAGCTACTGTAGAAGGAGTTCTCAATTTAGATAGTGCATCGAATGTCGCTTTGATTACATTATTAGCGTTTGAAGTACCTTGAGACTTAGCTAATACATTGTGAATACCAGCACTCTCAAGTACCGTGCGCATAGCACCACCTGCGATGACACCGGTACCATTCGTAGCTGGTTTTATAAGTACTTTTCCAGCTCCAAATTTGCCAGTCTGCTCATGGGGTATCGTTCCATTTAATACCGGAACAGTTATCAAATTCTTTTTAGCATCATCAATACCCTTCTGGATAGCATCAGTTACTTCTTTAGCTTTACCTAGTCCATGACCTACCACACCACTACCATTTCCGATAACTACTGTAGCTGAAAAACTAAAGTGACGACCACCTTTGGTTACTTTTACGACTCTTCTTAAGGCTACTACTTTTTCCTTAAGCTCTAACTCACTTGCCTTTAAACTATTGATTGTATTAGTCATACTGATATATTTTCTATTCGTTTATTAAAATTTAAGACCAGCTTCTCTTGCTGCATCAGCCAATGCCTTGACTCTTCCATGATATAAAAAACCACCTCTATCAAATACCACATTAGCGATACCTTTAGAACTAGCTCTTTCTGCTATGGCTTTTCCTACCATTACCGATATATCTGATTTAGAGCTACTATCTTTAATTTCTTTTGAGCTAGCAGATGCTATTGTACTACCATTAATATCATCTATCAATTGCACATAGATCTGCTTATTACTTCTAAAAACGCTCATTCTAGGCATTTCGCTAGTTCCAGTGATTTTAGAACGAATCTTCTTGTGAATTTTTACTCTTCTTGCTTGTTTGCTTACCATTTCAATTCAGTTTTTTCAGTGATCAGCTATCAGTAGTCAGTTTTTGTACTTCTTACTATTTACTTTTTACTAATTGTTATCTGTTATTTTTTACAATATTATTTTTTAGCGCCAGCTTTACCGGCTTTCTTTCTAATTATTTGACCTTGGAACTTGATACCTTTTCCTTTGTATGGTTCAGGCTTTCTAATTTTCTGTATTCTAGCTGCTACCTGTCCTAATAACTGAAGGTCATGCGACTCTAAAGTAATGGTAGGTGGGGTTCCTTTTTCCATAGCAGTAGTTAATTTTATCTCAGAAGGTATAAGGAATACAACCGGGTGAGAAAATCCTACAGCTAATTCTAAAAGTTGACCTTGATTAGAACATCTGAAACCGACGCCAATCATTTCCATTTTCTTAGTATATCCTTCAGATACACCAATAACCATATTATTAATCAATGACCGATAAAGACCGTGCATTGCTTTGTGTCTTTTCTGCTCAGTAGGTCTTTCTACTGTTAATTCAGCTCCATCGATTTTTACATTAATATCTTTATCTATAGGCTGAACTAATTCTCCTTTTTTACCTTTTACAGTAACTAAGCCATTATTAAACTTTACCTCTACTCCCGCAGGGATTGTAATAGGATTTTTACCAATTCGTGACATACTCTTTTCTTTTTATCGATTTACAGTTTGTATTAACTTTTATATTTAGCTTACAGAACAAATCAATTCTCCGCCTACTTTTAGTCTTCTCGCTTCCTTGTCTGTGATAACTCCTTTTGGAGTACTCAATATAGTCACACCTAAACCTGACATTGTTCTAGGTATTTCGCTAGATCCAGCATATGCTCTAAGACCTGGTCTACTCAAACGTTTAATTTGTCTGATAATAGGTTGCTTAGTTATCGGATCGTACTTAAGTGCCATTTTGATAACGCCCTGTCCGCCGAATGCATCTGCTTCGAATTTATATTTAGATATAAAACCTTGGTCATATAAGATTTCAGTAATTTTCTTTTTTAGATTAGAAGCTGGTATTTCTACAATTCTATGACCTGCTGCTTGGGCATTTCTTACCCTAGTCAAATAATCTGAAATTGGATCTGTATACATACTGAGTTGTTAGTTATTCGTTATTATTAATATATTAATTTTACCAGCTAGCTTTTGTGACACCTGGTAGCTTTCCATAAGAAGCTAATTCTCTAAACACGTTACGAGAAATACCGAAATATCTCACATATCCCTTAGGACGTCCAGTTATTTGACATCTATTATGCAGACGCACTTTAGAAGAGTTTTTAGGCAATTTGTCTAATTCCATCCAATTACCTTCTTCTTTGAGGGCCTTTCTTTTTACAGCGAATTTAGCTACTAATTTAGCTCTTTTTACTTCTCTTGCTATGATTGATTTACTTGCCATATTATATTATGCTTTAAAAGGTAATCCCATTAATTTTAATAATTCGAAAGACTCTGCATCTGTCTTAGCAGAAGTTACAAAAGTGATATCCATACCTGAGATTTTATTGATTTTATCAATATCAATCTCTGGGAAAATAATCTGTTCTGTAATACCCATATTATAGTTTCCTCTACCATCAAATCCTTTATTGTTAATTCCTCTAAAGTCTCTAACCCTTGGCAATGAAACTGATACGAATCTATCTAAAAATTCATACATCTGATTGCTTCTCAAAGTAACTTTAGCTCCGATTGGCATTCCGCTTCTCAATTTGAAGTTAGCAATATCCTTTTTGGAATATGTGGCTACTGCTTTTTGTCCAGAGATAATAGTCATTTCGTCAACTGCATTGTTGACCAATTTCTTGTCAGCTACTGCTCCTTTAACGCCTTGGTTCAAAACTATCTTAAGTAATTTAGGTACCTGCATCACAGATTTGTAACCGAATTTCTCCGTCATCTGCTTTATGACTTCACTTTTATATTTTTCTTGTAATCTTGGTGTGTTACTCATGATTCTATTTTTTTATATGGAGATAATTTCTACCTTCCGTATTTTATTTAATTATTTCGCCAGACTTTTTAGATACTCTTACCCAGCTTTCGCCTTCTTTTCTCTTAGCTACTCTAGTAGCATTATTTTGTGCATCTACTAACATCACATTACTCACATGCATTGGTGCTTCTTTCTCTAGGATACCGCCTTCTGGTTTTGCTGCAGATGGCTTAGTATGTCTTTTTACCATATTGACTCCTTCTACTAGGACTCTCATTTTCTTTAAGTCTACAGATTTTATGACTCCTGACTTTCCTTTATCATCGCCAGCTATCACTTTAACTGTATCTCCTTTTTTAACTTTTAACTTTATCATTTCCTTAAGCTTTTACGTTATGCTTGATATTTAAATTTATAGTACCTCTGGCGCTAATGAAACAATTTTCATAAAATTAGCATCTCTGAGCTCTCTAGCTACAGGGCCGAAAATACGAGAACCTCTTGGCTCATCAGAAGCATTGAGAAGTACACAGGCATTATCATCAAATTTGATATAAGAACCGTCTTTTCTTCTAGTTTGTTTCTTTGTTCTTACTACTACAGCTCTAGATACAGATCCTTTTTTTACACCTGCTTGTGGCATAGCCTTCTTTACAGATACTATGACTTGATCGCCTATAGTAGCATATCTTCTCTTAGTACCACCTAGAACTCTAATCACAAGAACTTCTTTAGCTCCGCTGTTATCTGCTACATTTAGTCTAGACTCTTGTTGTATCATTTCTTTTAGTTTTTTCTGTTGAGAGTGGTCAGGTTATTTAACCTACTACCACTTTACTTGTTTATTTTTATTCTGAATATTTAGATAGCTTTTTCTAATATTTCTATCAATCTCCAACGCTTAGTTTTACTCAAAGGTCTTGTCTCCATTACCTTTACAATATCACCTACCTTGCACTCATTATTTTCATCATGGGCTTGAAACTTCTTAGAAGACTTCATTACCTTTCCGTATAATGGATGCTTAATTTTTCTTTCGACAAGGATAGAGATCGTTTTATCTCTCTTATCACTTACTACTTTACCTTGTATTTCTTTTCTTTTATTTCTTTCCATGACTTAATATGTCTTATAAATAAATTATTTGCTAGCGAAGGCTGTTAACATTCTTGCTATACTTCTTCTGATGTCTCTAAGTTCAAGAGGATTAGCTAAAGGAGATACAGAATGGTTGAACTGCATCTTATAGTATTTTTGCTTTTCCTTTACTATTCCTACTGCCAAATCTTCTTTTGACATTTCGTTATAGTTTACCTTATTTGATTTATTTGCCATTTTCTTTGTTTTTATTATTCTATTTATTCAATATATCTCTTACTGAATCTTATGCCTCCACGTAATCGTGTCTTGTTATAATTTTACACTTACAAGGCATTTTTTGAGAAGCTAGTCTCAATGCTTCATTCGCTACTTCCGCTGGCACGCCATCTATTTCAAATAAGATAGTTCCTGGCTTTATTACAGCCACCCAGCCTTCTGGGTTACCCTTACCTTTACCCATTCTTACCTCAGCAGGTTTTCTAGTGATAGGCTTGTCTGGAAATATTTTAATCCAAACCTGGCCTTCTCTCTTCATATATCGAGTCAAAGCGATACGTGCAGACTCTATTTGTCTGTTGGTAATCCATCCTTCGTCTAGACTTTTCAAACCGAAAGACCCTTGAAGTAATTCAAAACCTCTAGTGGCGTTTCCTTTGATCTTCCCTTTAAATTGCTTTCTAAATTTCGTTCTTTTTGGCAATAACATAATTCTCTAGTTTTATCAGTGGACCGTTTTCAGTGATCAGAAATTTTTCTAAAAACTTATTTACTATTCTACTATATTTTTATCTTTCTTTACTTATTATCTTCTATCTCCTCCGCCTCTTCTATTGTTATCACGATCTCCTCCGCCACTTCTGCGGTTATCACGATCTCCTCCACTACCTCTACGGTTATTATCCCTCGGCTCACCTCTATTCGAAGTCATTTTTCCACCTTTATCATTCGCTAGCTCTTGATTAGGCGTCAAATCTGCTTTTCCTAAAAATTCACCTCTACATATCCAAACCTTCACACCTATTTTACCATAGATAGTCAATGCTTCTTTCCATGTATAGTCGATATCAGCTCTGAATGTGTGTAATGGTGTTCTACCTAGTTTGAACTCTTCTGATCGAGCCATCTCTACACCACCTAATCTTCCTGAAGCTCTTACTTTGATACCTTCAGCTCCAGCTCTCATCGTAGCAGCTAGTGCCATTTTAATAGCTCTTTTATATGCTACTCTCGCTTCTATTTGCTTACAGATATTTTCTCCTACTATGTTCGCATCAAGTTCTGGATTTTTTACTTCCATTATATTGATCTGGATTTCTTTTCCTGTGATTTTGTCTAACTCTTTTTTTAGCGCCTCTACATCTTGACCACCTTTTCCTATCACTATACCTGGCTTAGAGGTATGGATAGTAACGGTAACTCTTTTAAGTGTTCTTTCTATTATAACTTTTGCGATACCCGCTTTAGCTATTTTTTTCTCCACATGTCTTCTAATTGTCTCATCTTCTGCCATCTTACTAGCAGCATCCTTACCACCATACCAGTTAGATTCCCATCCTCTGATAATACCTAATCTATTTGCAATTGGATTCGTCTTTTGTCCCATCTTTATTTATGAGTTTTTATTATCTAAAGTGATTAATACATGGTTGCTTCTTTTTCTGATTCTATAAGCTCGTCCCTGAGGTGCAGGCTGGAATCTTTTGAGCATTTTACCTTCGTTGACCATAATTGTTTTTACATATAAACTCACACTATCCGCACTTTCACCACTTTTTTGCTCCCAGTTATTCACTGCAGATAGTAGTAACTTGTGTAATTTAATGGCAGGCTCTTTCTTAGAATACTTTAGAATATTCAAAGCCTCATTCACCTCTTTTCCTCTTACGATATCCGCTACCAATCTCATCTTTCGAGGGGAGGTAGGGCAGTTATTTAATTTTGCTACAGCTTCCATTACTTTTCAGTTTATTCAGTTTATTCACTTTCTGCCGATAGACAGGAGTTGATTAGATTTTTAGTTGATATTATTTAATTTTCTTAGATGAATGACCTTTGAACTGTCTCGTAGGTGCGAATTCTCCTAACTTATGTCCCACCATATTCTCTGTGATATACACAGGGAAAAACTTATTACCATTATGCACTGCTATCGTATGACCTACCATGTCTGGTATTATCATACTAGCTCTGCTCCATGTCTTAATAGTAGATTTTTTTTCTACTTCATTAGCAGCTTCTACTTTCTTTAGTAGTTTAAACGCTACGTATGGTCCTTTTTTGAGTGATCTTGCCATTTCCTTTCTTTTTTCGTTATATGTTTATTCGAAAATTATTTTTTCTTTCTAGATAATATATGTCTGCTACTAGCCTTATTCTTATCTCTTGTCTTAAGACCTTTAGATTTTTGACCATTTCTGGATCTTGGGTGACCACCTGTAGATCTACCTTCACCACCACCCATCGGGTGATCGACTGGGTTCATAGCTACACCTCTTACTCTTGGTCTTCTACCTAAGTGACGACTCTTACCTGCCTTACCCTTTACCTCTAGAGAATGATCTGCATTCGATACTGTACCCATGGTAGCTAAACAATTAGCTAATACTAGTCTATTCTCTCCTGAGCTCAATTTCAATAAAGCATATTTTCCTTCTCTTGAAAGTAACTGTGCATTAGCTCCAGCACTTCTAACCATCTGACCACCTCTACCAGGTTGTAACTCTATATTATGAATCACAGAACCAAGAGGTACCTCACTCAATGGAAGTGTATTTCCTAAATCTGGTGAAGAACCAGGTCCAGAAACTATTTTCTGACCCACTTTGATACCAGCTGGTGCTATCACATATCTTTTATCACCATTGGTGAAATATACTAGACATATGAAAGCCGTTCTAAACGGATCATATTCTATCGATTTCACTTCACCCTCTATACCAAAATTATTTCTTTTGAAATCAATAATTCTGTACTGCTTTTTATTACCACCACCTAGATATCTCATGGTCATTCTACCTTGGTTATTTCTTCCACCAGAAGAACTGCGCTTGGTCACTAATGATTTTTCAGGAGTACTAGTTGTAATCTCAGAATAGGTATTACCTATTCTATGTCTCATACCTGGGGTTATCGGTTTATATTTCTTGATTGCCATCTTTATCTATTTTTCTACGTCTAATATATTTGGGTATCTATTAACTATAAATGTCTATAGTGCTTCCTTCTTTGATAGTAATATAAGCTTTCTTCGCTGCAGATTTTCTACCTTCTACCATTCCTTTTTTAGTCATTTTAGACTTCAATTTTCCTGGGGTTATTGAGGTATTGACAGCTAATACTTCTACATTAAAGTAGGTCTCTACTGCACTTTTTATTTCAGCTTTTGTAGATGTTCTATCTACTATAAAGACATATTTATTTTGCTTCTCAGTCACCATATTACTTTTCTCAGTGACGAGTGGTCTGATTAAAACTCTTTTAGTACCTTGCATGATTTCTTACTTTAATCTTTCAGTTAATAATGATACACTGCTCTCGCATATAACTAATTTGTCACAATTCATTATATCATACGTATTGAGATCATTTGGTCTCACAGCCAATGTATTTGGAATA
>CANESS010000056.1 GCA_947441115.1 Saprospirales bacterium
AAGAATAAAAAGCCTTATGTCCTAGTAGGAAAAGGTGTTGTATATGATACTGGTGGACTATCCCTCAAGCCTACTGCCGGCAGTATGGATTCTATGAAGTCTGACATGGCAGGTGCAGCTGCTGTAGTGGGGGCTATTTATGCGATAGCTAAAAATAATCTACCTATACATGTAGTAGGTTTAATCCCTGCTACAGATAATAGACCTGGGGAAATAGCTTATACGCCTGGCGATGTCATCACTTTGAGAGGTGGTATCACGGTAGAAGTTCTCAATACTGATGCAGAAGGAAGATTAATACTAGGCGATGCGCTAGACTATGCTAAAAAATATAAACCAGAATTAGTCCTAGACTTGGCTACACTCACTGGTGCACAAGTCATGGCTATAGGTCAATACGGTGCAGCAATTATGGGTTCTGCTCCGCAAGATGTCAAAAACCAATTGACGGCAGTAGGCTATGATACACATGAGCGAGTTGCAGAAATGCCATTCTGGGACGAATATGACGATCTTATAAAATCCGACATAGCTGACATCAAAAATGTGGGTGGTAGAGAAGGTGGATGCATCACAGCTGGAAAATTCTTAGCTCGCTTTACAGATTATCCATGGATACACCTAGATATTGCTGGTCCTTCGTTCCTCACATCTCCTGAGCACTATAAGCCTAAAGGTGGCACAGGCTATGGTGTCCGATTATTATATCAGTTTTTTAAATCTAAAATTTAAATGTCTTCAGAGGATAAAAAGAGGCCCGTAATAGGTATAACGATGGGCGATGTCAATGGCATCGGGCCGCAGGTCATCCTCAAAGCCTTGGAAGATGAAAGAATCTTTAAACATTGTCAGATAGTTGTTTTTGGCTCAGAAAGCGTAGTACAGTTTTATAAAAAGACACTTCCGAATATCAAAACAAATTTTCATGTTTTACAGAAGCAAAGTGAGTTCAAACTGCACTCTAAGCTGCCCACACTTATAGAGTGTGCTGACAAACCGGTAGAAGTAAACATGGGTGTTTCTAATGAATTTTCAGGTTCTTTGAGTTTGCGATTTATCAATGATGCAATTTTTTTCTTGCAGCAGAATAAAATTGATATCCTAGTGACGGGACCAGTTAATAAAGCCTTTATTACCACCAATCCACCATTTTCAGGTCACACCGAGTATTTGGCTCAGAAAGCGAATACAAAAGATACACTGATGGTTATGAACGCCGATGCACTGCGAGTTGCTATGGTTACTCAGCATATACCATTAGAGGATGTATCAAAAACGCTGACAACACAGTTAATATATGAAAAAATAAAATTATTCAATCAATCACTTACCATGGACTTTGGTTGTCAAAGACCTAAAATAGCGATACTCGCCCTCAATCCACATGGAGGGGAAAATGGAAAGATAGGTAAAGATGAAATAGAAAAAATCAGTCCTGCTATAAAGAAGGCTGAAGATGAAAAAATTATTGTACAAGGTCCTTTTTCAGCAGACAGTTTTTTTGGTAGTGCCAAATTTCCAAACTTCGATGGTATTCTTGCAATGTACCATGACCAAGCATTGATCCCCTTTAAATACATCTCAGGTTGGGATGGCGTTAACTTTACAGCTAATCTTCCCTATATAAGAACCTCTCCAGACCACGGCGTGGCCTTAGACATAGTAGGTACTGACGCTGTAGACTCTAACTCAATGTATAATGCCATTACAAATGCCCTAGACATATACCATATGAGAGCTAGACAAAAATCTATGCGAGAAAATCCTTTGCCAAAAATTAATTTAAAGAACCTTGAACGAAATTAATTGAATTAAAATAATGTTGTAATAAGAAAATAAAATCCAATGAGCAAACCTTTAGAAATCTATTTTGAACAAACGCCTAACCCTGATAGTCTAAAATTAGTCACGAGCAAACTATTACTCCCTAATATTATCATAGACCGAAGATTAGGAGAAGACACCTCTGACTGCCCATTGGCTACAAGTCTTTTTGAAAAATTTGATTGGATTTCGGGAGTATTTGTCTCAAACAATTTCATCACTCTAACTAAGAATAGTCCTAATGACTGGTATGAGTTCATGAATGAAGCTAGAGATTATATCAAAATGTATATCGAAAATAATCTAGATCTTGTAACTAAATCATTCCTAGATCGAGAGATATCTGAAAAAATGGAACTACAAGAAGATACGATCGAAGGTAAGATAAAGGATTTATTAGAAAAGTATGTAAAACCTGCCGTAGAGAAAGATGGAGGGTTTATTGCCTTTCACTCATTTGAAAATGGACTAGTCAAGCTAAAAATGCAAGGTTCGTGCAGTGGTTGTCCTTCCTCACAAATAACCTTAAAGTCCGGTATAGAAGGTCTGCTCAAGCGTATGGTACCAGAAGTGATGGAAGTAGAAGCGGAAGCGGGATAGTTTCGAATTGATTGCGAAAACTAAATTATAATCTTATCTCAGTAAAATTCTAATATCTAATTTTTAATTATCTACAATCAAATAATATATGCAAGCACGTTTAGAATCTATTTATGAGAAAATTCAGAAACTTGTTACTCTTATCAAAGAGTTAAAAACAGAGAATGAAAAGTTAAAATCCGATATAGAACTGTCTAGAGATGTGCAGAATAGGCTGAAAAATGACCTAGAAAAGCTACTAGTGGAAAAAGAAAGCAACCTAAATAACCTAAAATTCAATACCTTAGCGGCTGAGAATTTAACAAAAGAACAAATTAAAGCTCAAATAGATCAATATATATCTGAAATAGATAACTGTATAGCGCAGATAGAGAAATTATGAGTCAGCAGGAGAGAGTACATCGAGAGGTGGTCATAGCTAATAGAACGTATCCCCTCAAAATCTTTAAACAAGATGAGGAAAAGATACTTAGTATAGTTAAATCCGTCAATCACAGGATAGAACAGCTAAAGTCTGCCTATGATGCGAAGGACAACCAAGACTATTTAGCCATGTGTATATTGCAATTGTACGCTCAACAAAACAGTCAAAATACAGCTAGTCCTGTCTCTGACATTTCTATAGAGCCTGAAATCGAAAAGATTGAAGGTCTTCTCCATACTGCACTAGAGAACTAGTCTATTTTTATCAGTTGTATTGATTTAATTTTTTTAAATTAAAATATAAACACAAGATAGAATCATGGAAAATCCCATTTTATTAGCTGCATTAGGTGGAGCCATAGGACTTATAAGCCTTATAGCCGGATTTATTTTCGGCAAAAAAAGCGTGTCTGCGGACGTAACGAAGCTCGAAGAAGACAGTAAAAAAGAAGCCTTACGAATAGTAGAAAATGCTAAAAAAGAAGCTGAAAATATCAAGAAGAATCAGGTAATAGAGGCAAAAGAAGAAAAGTTAAAGCTGAGCGCTGAGTTTGAACGAAGCACACGTGATAGAGAATCAAAGTTGATTCAAAAAGAAGCAGATTTTAAAAATAGACAATCTCAGCTTTCTCAAAAAATAGAACAACAGTCGAGAAAAGAGAAAGAATTAGAAAATGAAAAATCTCAACTTGCCAAATCCCTAGAAACTTTAGAAAAGAAGCAAGAAGAAGTAGATAAGCAATACGAAACCTTCCAACAAGAATTAGAAAAAATATCGGGTATGACCCGAGAAGATGCTAAAAGTCAATTGATAGAAAGCGTCCGCGTCAAGGCAGAAGGAGAAGCCTTAAAGCAAGCCAAAGTAGTCTATGATGAGGCTATGAATAAAGCAAATAAAGATGCTAAAAAAATCGTAATCCAAACCATACAGAGAACAGCCTCTGAGTATGCTATAGAAAATACTGTCTCTGTATTCAATCTAGATAGCGATGACCAGAAAGGTCAGATCATAGGAAGAGAAGGTAGAAATATTCGAGCGATAGAGGCAGCGACAGGATGCGAATTGGTAGTAGATGATACGCCAGAAGCTATCATTATATCTGGCTACGATCCTATCCGCAGAGAGGTCGCTAGATTATCTCTTCAGCGCCTAGTAGCCGACGGCCGTATTCACCCTGCGAGAATCGAAGAAGTCGTATTGAAAACCCAAAAACAATTAGAAGACCATATCATAGAAATAGGAGAACGTACTATTCTGGATTTGAATATTCAAGGTATGCACCCTGAGCTGGTAAGATATATTGGAAGAATGCGATTCCGCTCCAGTTATGGGCAGAATCTATTAATGCACTCTCGTGAAGTAGCTAATCTATGTGCTACCATGGCAGCAGAACTTGGCTTAAATCCAAAGCTAGCAAAACGTGCTGGACTTCTACATGATATAGGAAAAGTTCCAGATGAAGAATCTGAATTATCTCACGCCCTTTTAGGGATGAAGATATGTGAGAAATATGGCGAACATCCTGCTGTATGCAATGCCGTAGGTGCCCACCACGATGAAATAGAAATGAAATTTATGATTTCTCCTATCATACAGGCATGTGACTCTATATCTGGCGCTAGACCAGGCGCTAGAAGAGAAGTCATGGAGAGCTATATGAAGCGAATCACAGAACTAGAGCAGATAGCAGGAAGCTACAAAGGTGTAGAGAAGGCTTATGCTATTCAAGCAGGAAGAGAGCTTAGAGTTATAGTAGAGAGTGATAAAATCAATGACAAAGAATCAGAGGACTTATCATTCGAGATAGCACAGAAAATACAAAATGACATGACATATCCTGGCCAGATAAAAGTGACCGTCATTCGTGAAAAACGAGCTGTCAACGTAGCTAAATAATCTAAAAAGCTGAAATGAGTTAATATCATTTCAGCTTTTTTCTTTTTAAAATCTTTTTTTATGATCTCATTAAAACAATGCGCTCTATATAGTTTGGGCCTATGTCTCCTCAGCGCTAAGCCTGCAGGATCAGTCTATAACTCTGGCGGTATAAAGGTGACTGCTGTCAAAGAATCTGTTGAACATTCTAAAGCAGAACTCCCCCAAGCTAGATTCGATAAAGCCCAGCCCGATAGCCCTAAACTAATTTATCAAATCAAAAACTATGTGCTCAAGGCTAACTCGAAAAATAATCTCACTGGTATCTGTGCGAACTCCAAGGACGGACAACACATACATGTCATAATTGACAATAAGCCCTATGCGGCTATTTATAGCCCCACCTATCTAATTAAAGAAGATAGTGGGTCCCATCTAGTTCTCTCTTTTCTATCTAGATCGCATCATCAGAGTATCAAACACCCAAAAGCGTTTAAACTCCAACAAATAGATCTCGGAAAGCCTACTAAAAAATACAACCTAAAGCGGCCATATCTTTTCTATTCTAGACCCAAGGGCATCTATACTGACGAGGATGTGAAAAACATTTTATTGGACTTCTACCTAGTCAATACTCGTATTTCCCCTTATGGCAATAAGGTAAGGGTGACGATAGACAATCAACATATTTTTACTGTCGACAAATGGTGTCCATACCTAATAGAAGGCTTAGCCATAGGAGACCATACTTTAAAACTAGAATTGATAGACGTTAAAAATAAACTTATAACTAATCCCCTATTACCTGTCGAGAGAAAATTCAGTATTCAATTCAATCCGTAATAATATATTTTTTTCTGACAAAATGTCCAGACATAGCTATTTGGAAGGCATTTTGATGCATGATCTATATAGAAAAACTAAATCTAATGGAAGATAACGAAAGAACAAACATAGAAGAACATGAAACTACGCAAGAGGATCCAGTGGAAATAGAAACTCCACAAGTACCATTAGATAGCGATGTAACAGAAAACTCGGTTGAAAATCAGCTAACTGAGCAAAAGGATAAATTTCTAAGACTGTTTGCAGAGTTCGATAATTATAAAAAAAGAGTAGCTAAGGAGCAGAGAGAATTCTATGCTATAGCAGGGAAGGATATTATTCTAGAGATGATTTCGGTAAATGATGATTTTGAACGAGCCCTCAAATCATTTGAAGATTCTGAAGATTTGTCAGCAGTGAAAGAAGGCGTGCGCCTTATCTATGACAAATTAAACAGGTCTATAGAAAAGAAAGGCGTGAAGAAAATCGAGGCAAAAGGTTGTGATTTCGATGTAGAAAAACATGAAGCCATCACAGAAATACCTGTCACAGATGATAGCAAAAAAGGCAAGGTGATAGATGAGGTAGAAAGTGGTTACATGATGTATGAAAAAGTCATACGATTTGCTAAAGTAGTAGTAGGAAAATAGTAAAAAGTCTAAGGTATAAAGTTCAAAGCACTAAATAATAAATTAGGAGCAAGTCAAATGGCAAAAAGAGATTATTACGAAGTATTAGGTGTAAGTAAAGGAGCCACTGAAAAGGAAATAAAAGATGCCTATAGAAAGTTGGCCATTAAATTTCACCCAGATAGAAATCAAGGAGATAAAGCGGCTGAAGAAAAATTTAAGGAAGCGGCTGAAGCATATGATGTGCTTGGCACAGCAGAAAAAAAGCAAAAATACGATCAGTTCGGCCATCAAGCCTTTGATGGAAATGGTGGATTCGGTAGTGGTGGGTTCAATGGAGGCATGAATATGGAGGATATTTTCCGCAATTTTGGCGATGTTTTCGGTGGTGGCGGTGGCGGATTTGAAGGCTTCTTCGGGGGATCAGCACGAGGAGGAACTAGAAGCAATAAGGGTTCAAGCATTCGCATCACCACAAAACTCACACTAGAAGAAATAGCTAAAGGAGTAACAAAAAAAGTCAATATTCCACGCAAGACCAATTGCAACCCATGCGGTAGCTCTGGAGCTGCCAGTGAGGCCAATGCCAAAGAAAACTGCAAACGATGCAATGGCTCTGGAGTCATACGCAAGGTGCAATCTACTTTTCTCGGTCAATTCCAAACAGAAACCGTCTGTCCTGCCTGCGAAGGCAAGGGGGACGTCATACTCAAACCATGCAAGGAATGCAAGGGAAAAGGTGTCAACGTAAGTAAAGACGCCTTAGATATCAATATTCCTGCTGGCGTGCAGCAAGGTATGAGCCTAAGTCTGCGTGGAGAAGGGAATCAAGGGGAAAACGGTGGTAGTCGAGGAGACCTCATAGTACAAATAGAGGAAATAGAACATGCTACATTTATCCGTGATGATAAAAACATCATCTATAATCTTAATATCAATTTTGCTAACCTAGCACTAGGCGCAGATATAGTAGTGCCAACCATAGATGGCAATGTCAAAATCAATATTAAAGCAGGTACCCACGCTGGAAAAATCTTAAGACTGAGTGGCAAAGGCATTCCTGATGTCAATGGCTACGGAAAAGGTGATCAACTCATAGTGATTAATGCATGGACTCCTCAGCATCTAACGGCAGAAGAAAAAAAGGCTATGGAAAATCTAGTAAATTCTTCCAACTTCAATCCTGATGTCAACGCTAAATCAAAAGACGGATTTTTTAGTAAGATGAAAGACTTTTTTAGCTAATATACCTTCCTCTTTAACACTATAGATATAAACTTTCTTATAATCTATATTCCCCGTATCTTTACCTAGCAAAATTTTTTTATGGAAGATAATTATCTAATAGTAAGAGAATACGAAGAAAGAATCAAAGATTCTAAATCCGTAAAATACCCAGAGTTTATATCTTTTAAACATGAAAATGGTTCATTCTATTTTGCATGGATAAAACATGGAAGAGTTTTCCTGAGAAGCGAAGGATACGACAATGCACCCGCTCGTGACAATAATATGCTATCCGTTATAAAAAATTGCGGCGATAAAAATAATTATAGAACTACATCTGCCCATGGAGCGTACTTTCTATATCTCGTATCGGGAAGCAATAAAGAGATAGCGCGCAGTTATCCGATGAGAGAAGAGATTGAGACTTTTATTGCTCTAAGACTCATAAACAAAGTAGATGCTAATGCATCAAAAACTACCCTTGAGGTTAGCTCTCATGCAGAAGATAAAGATACTACGTCATTTGAAACCGCAATAGTCCAGGAAGTGCATGAGTTAGAAGAAATAATAGATAACGAAAATCCTCTAACATCTGATTCGATAGAAACAATCATGCCACAGAAAGAACCTAATGTATCAGAGTTAGAAGAAGTCAAAACACCAATCCATGAAGAGATGGCTAAAAAAATTATGAGTAGTCCACTCTTAGAATCTTTTCAAAAAGAGATCAATAACACTGAGGCGCCACCAATGGCTATGCCAGAAGAAGTATCAAAAACAGAGATAGATGAAGAACTTCCATTACCTATAAGCATTGAAGAAACTGAAGTGAACAACTCTGAACATAATATAGAGAGTTTAGTCACAGATACCATTGATGAAGATAACGCAGCAGAGCAGGCAATAGTCCTGAAAGAAGCAGCAGATTACCTATATTCTGAAATGAAAAAAAATGAAAAGAAAACTAAACTAGGAACTATCCTAGACGAAGAAAACAAAGAGGCTAATAAAGGAGGCTTGCGTTGGATATTATGGTTAATCATTATTGGACTTTTAGCGGCTCTGCTATGGTGGTTATTTCAAATGAAGGGATATAAGACAATAGAAAAAATTATGAATAAAAACAGAGCGATTTATTCTGCGGCAATTATAAAAAAAGACGTATTCAAGAAGACATAAACCTTCGACTTGACTCAGGTTTCGCTTCAAACTATAGCTCCTTGAGGAAAAACTCCGGGCGGAATGGTGGTTATCTGACTACCAGATAGCTCTGCACTCTGCGTGCCCGAGAATGAAACGGAAAAAAGACTGGTATAATATCTAGAAGCTAAATGTGGGACTAGTGAATTGAAGAAAACATGGTTCGACATGGATAGAATTCTTTTCAAATCTGGCACAGATGAGTTGAAAGAAATCTCTGATGAGCAAATAACCTTGCTAGCTAAGATTTTCAAATCATATCCAAATAAAAAATTCAAAATAGGTGGCGATACAGACAATATAGGCGGTCCTATCTAGCTCAGCGCATAGGCATGACTCAGAAAGCCTACTCCGAAATAGAAACAGGTGAAACGAAACTCACTGTTTATCATCTCATTCAGATAGGGGAAATACTAGAAGTAAGGATCAATGAGCTACTAGACGCGGAAATCAATGTAGTCTATCACAATCACCACACCCATAATGGAGAAAGTGTAGCGATGACAAAAAAACAAATGAAGATTTGATAGACCTATACAAAGAGCAAATAGCCGGTAAAGATAGGGAGATATATATACTGCATAAATATAAAGCAAGATTGGAGAAGGGGGGCCTCAGTAGTGGAAGAAGGTTTAGTGAATCTGTGCGCTCGTTTTGCCAAATCGGCGTTCTCTTTGTTGAAAGTCTCGCACACACGCCCAGAGATGTTCTCGTTTAAAATCGGGCCAGAAAATAGGCAAAAAGAAGAGTTCAGCATAGGCTAGCTGCCAGGTTAAGAAATTCGAAATGCGCATTTCATTCGAAGTTCGGATCATAATCTCAGGATCAGGAAAGTCTTTTGTATAAAGATGTTTTGCTATGCACTTTTCATCAATTTCATCTGACTTTATAGTGCCGTTCTTTATGGATTCTGCTATAGATTTCATTGCTTGAGTCAGCTCTTTCTTGGATCCATAATTCAAAGCTAAAACTAAAGTCAATGATTGGCAATGGGCTGTATTCTTCTTGGCCTGCACCAGATGGTGGAAAGATGATTCGGGCAGCTCATCAATAGCGCCGATTGTCTCTAATCGAATATCATTTTTAAGTAACTCAGGCGTTTCGCCAGCTATAGCTTCTACGAGTAGATTCATCAAAAAATCAACTTCCTCCTTTGGCCTATTCCAGTTTTCTGTAGAAAATGCGTATAAAGTCAGATACTTCACACCAATTTCCATGCATCCTTTTATAGCTTCACGCACAGATTCTACCCCACTCTGGTGGCCAAACGTTCGGTCCTTTCCCTGACTCTGCGCCCACCGTCCATTTCCATCCATGATGATCGCAATATGCTGAGGAACTTTCGTTTTATCTATTTCACTGGTTATCATTTCTATACTCAAGATAAGGCAAAGTTAAAATATTTGAGATTAAAAAAAATTAATTTAATCAATCATACTGAACATTCTTCTATTTTTGTAGGTATCCTTAAAAATGATTGTATTTAAATGAAAAAATTAAAACTAGGACTGGCAGGTATATTCTTGTCTACCGCAGCCTTTTTTGCCACATCTTTCAAAGATGTAGACTATTTTGAGATATCCAAAAACATAGATATCTTCGTGACCCTTTTCAAAGAACTGAATATTCAATACGTAGATAAGGTTGAGCCGAGCCGTGCTATACGAGTGGCGATAGATGCCATGCTCAAAGACCTGGATCCCTATACAGAGTTTTATTCTGAAGCAGAAACTGAAGACTTTAGAATTCAAACAACGGGAAAATATGGAGGCATAGGAAGCTTGATATCTCAACGCGAAGATTATGTCATAATTGATGAACCTTATGAGGGTATGCCTGCCCAATTAGCAGGTCTCATACCTGGCGATAGAATAGTAGAAATCGATGGCAAATCGATGAAGGGCAAGAAAACGGATGATGTTAGCAAACTTCTTAAAGGACAGGCCGGCTCTTCTTTTAAAATGACATACGAAAGACTGCAATCAGATGGTAGTTATAAAAAAATGTCTACTGATATCATGCGAAAGGAAATCAAACTAAAAAATGTACCCTATGCGGGTATGATCTCCACCGATGTAGGATATATTAAACTAGAAAGTTTTATGGAAAACGCTGGGAATGATGTCAGGACTGAATTTCTTAAGCTAAAGGAAGCTAATAAAAATATGAATGGAATCATCCTAGATCTAAGAGGGAATCCGGGAGGATTACTGCATGAAGCGGTTGATCTGACCAATTTATTCATAGATCAAAACAATGAAATAGTAAGTACTAGGGGAAAAATTCAAGAAATGCAATCTACGCACCGAACTAAACGAAGAGCGGATGACATGAATATTCCACTTATAGTGCTCACTAATGGGGGTTCAGCCTCCGCTTCTGAGATAGTGGCAGGAGCAATTCAGGACTATGATAGAGGTGTCATACTTGGAGGTAAAACTTTTGGGAAGGGCCTCGTCCAAAACACAAGACCACTGCCTTATAATACGCAGATGAAAGTAACCACCGCTAAGTACTATATTCCTTC
>CANESS010000057.1 GCA_947441115.1 Saprospirales bacterium
AATCCCATGTACAATTTCTATTGCTTTTTTACTCACAGATATTGGAAATCCATTACCTGCTAATATCTCCTTATAACTATCCGTATGTAATTCTGTAAAACCGTCAGAAAACTCAATTTCCTCCCCTTCCATAGTTAACGTGCGATAGGTGCGCTTTCCTGCCATCTTAACATCTTCAGGAATTTGATTATAGTCTATACTTAAAAACCAACTGATACGAGCCTTTTCAAGATGTAAAAATCCTGAGGCAGTATCATTATCATGTCTAGTGACTTTATTTTCTACAATATCACCAAACACCCATGTGAGCATATCAAAGAAATGTACCCCAATATTAGTAGCAATTCCGCCGGATTTATCTAGTTCTCCTTTCCAGCTATGGTGATACCATTTGCCTCTAGAAGTGATATATTTTAGATCAATATCATAGACCTTACCTGCTGGAGAATTGTCTATTCTTTGTTTTAGAGCTTTTATGTTAGGATGTAACCTCAGCTGAAGTATAGTATAAGCACTATTACCTGTTTCTTTTTCAATATCTATCAAGGCATCTACATTCCATGGATTCAATACCAATGGCTTTTCACAAATTACATCACAACCACTCTTAAGGCCAAATCGAATATGAGCATCATGCAGATAATTAGGACTACAAATACTAATTATATCTATCGGATTACCCTCCCTTCTCAGCTTGTCAATATGGCGATCGAATCGCTCAAACTCTGTGAAAAAATCAGCGTCTGGAAAATGACTATCCATAATTCCTACACCATCATAAGGGTCGAATGCACAGACCAAGGTATTACCTGTATCCTTGATGGCTTTCATATGTCTTGGGGCTATATAGCCCGCAGCTCCAATTAATGCGAATCTTTTCATTTTTCTTTTATTCTTTTTAAAGTCTTATATCGTATTGCCCTGCTGGTAAAATTCCTTTTATATCATACACTACCGATTGCTCTTTTTTGTAATCTGATAACTCTAGTGTAGTATACTCTGTATGTGCTACCGCTAAAATAAGTCCATCATACTTTTTACTAGGCATTGTATTATTTATCTCTAGATCATACTCATGTTTTACTTCACCTTTATCGGCATGCGGATCATAAATATCTACAGAAACCCCGAAAGATTCTAAAGATCGAACTACGCTTTCTACCTTGGTATTTCTAACATCTGGACAGTTCTCCTTAAACGTAAATCCTAAAACTAATACATTAGAGTTTTGTACATCAATTTTTCGTTTGACCATCTGCTTGACTAACTGAGAAGCAACAAATTCTCCCATGGAGTCATTTAGCTTTCTACCAGCAAGGATTATTTCCGGCAAATAACCATGAGCCTGTGCCTTCTGAGCTAAATAATATGGATCGACTCCAATACAATGTCCGCCGACTAAACCTGGTTTGAATGGTAAAAAATTCCATTTCGTACCAGCAGCCTTTAAAACCTCATGCGTATCAATACCCAATACATTGAAAATTTTAGATAACTCATTGACAAAAGCTATGTTTATATCTCTTTGAGAGTTTTCTATGACTTTAGCAGCCTCTGCCACTTTTATGCTAGAGGCTAAATAGGTTCCAGCTATAATGACGGATGAATACAAATCATCTACTTTTTTAGCTATTTCCGGTGTAGAACCAGATGTTACTTTTAGAATTTTTTCTACAGTATGTTCTTTGTCTCCTGGGTTTATCCTCTCTGGAGAATACCCTGCATAAAAGTCAGAATTAAATTTAAGACCGCTAACTCTTTCTAGGACAGGAATACACTCTTCTTCCGTAACACCAGGATAAACTGTTGACTCATAGACTACAATATCTCCTTTTTTTAGGACTTTCCCTACAGTTTCGCTTGCTTTGTAAAGTGGGGTCAAATCTGGATTATTACTCTTATCCACTGGAGTAGGCACTGTTATTATAAAAATATCAGCTGAATTCAAGACCTTTATATCATTCGTTATATGCAGTCCTAGTGCACTAGCGCCCATATTATCAATCAGAACCGACTGCAATAAATCAGATGATATTTCATGGGTTACGTCAACGCCATTATTTAACTCAGCAATTCTCTGCACATTAATATCAAAACCGATTACTTTGTATTTGGTAGCAAACAGTCGTGCTAACGGTAATCCAACATATCCTAAACCGATAACTGCGATGGTATTCATTGACTTATTTCTTAATTGATGCAAAAATAGTAAAAAAAAGGTAACCCTCGACTTTAATTGACACCCTAAAACCTATGCCCAAACATGGCAAGAAATCACATTTAATGGTTCACTGTATATACCTTTAAATTATGTGGTAGATACTTTGAAATAAAAAACTATAAATTTGTGGCTTAAATCCTTGTATTGAAAAAATTATACACTTTTCATTCTTCTCGTTTCTTGATTTTAGGATTCGAGATATTCGTTACTGTATTCTCTTCGATACTCGCTTCAATTATTTTTATCCAAAAAATAATTGATATTCAAGTTCAAGTAGTTTATGCCATTTTATTAGTTACAATCCTCAATAGCATTGGATTTGTTCTATTCAAAACCCATATTACGGTTTTAAGATATACCTCATACCGAGATATTTTTAAAGTTTTTATATCACTTACTTGTACATACTTCGTGATTGTGTCATTTAGTAATCTTCTTAAAAGTCAATATCCTAGCATCTTTCTAAGTAATTTCATTTTAATTTTCTCCTATTTCTTCAATTTATTTTTCATTATACTTTACAGGTTGATAGTTCGGTATATTATATCCATCAATGTGTTAAACTCAGAAACCCGTCCTGAAAAAAGAATAGCGCTCATTGGAACTGATTACCAATCCATAATAACGAAGCACTATTTAGACTACGAAAGGGCTCAGTATAAATATAAAATTGTTGCCTATTTCACTAAAGATACAAGTCTAGTAAATAAAACAATAGAAGGATCTCCAGTATATCACATTCAAACATTAGCAACCATGCTTGATGTTATAAATATTGACACCCTAATTTTAGTAGCAGAAAAAGGATATGGATTATTTACTAAGTCCGCGCAAGAAATATGTGAAGTTAAAGGAATTCATTTTATAGAAAGCCAACGGCTTAAAAATTGGCTTTCAATCAATGAAAAAAGTCAGATACAATCTAAACAATTAAATATAGAGCAACTACTGCAAAGACCACCTATACAGCTAGATATAAATAAAATTAAAACCGAAATAACCAATAAAATTATTCTAGTCTCAGGAGCGGCAGGGTCTATAGGATCAGAATTATGTAGGCAAATAATCAAATACAATCCTGAAAAAATTATACTTTTAGACCAGGCCGAATCTCCATTATTTGACATAGAAAATGAACTAAAATACAAATTTAATCGAATTAAGTCATATATAGCAGACATATCTGACAAGGAGCGAATCTTAGGTATTTTCCATCAAGAATCACCTAATATCGTTTTTCATGCTGCCGCCTATAAGCATGTTCCGCTTATGGAATTGCACCCATACGAAGCCATAAAAACAAACTTCAATGGCTCACGAATTATGGCAGATACTGCAATACTTGCTAACTGTGAAAAATTCATTTTTGTATCCACTGATAAAGCCGTAAACCCTACCAATGTAATGGGCGCTACCAAAAGGGCGGCGGAACTCTACGTTCAATGTCTAAATCATCGTTCTGATCATAAAACTAAATTCATAACCACCCGTTTTGGGAATGTATTGGGAAGCAATGGCTCTGTCATACCTGTTTTTAAAAATCAAATAGAGTCCGGTGGTCCGATAAAAGTTACTCATCCAGATATAACACGATTTTTCATGACAATACCCGAGGCATGTCAACTAGTACTTGAAGCTGGAAGCTATGGTAATGGGGGTGAGATTTATGTTTTTGATATGGGAGAAGCTATTAAAATAGTTGATTTGGCTAAAAACATGATTCGTCTTTATGGCTTAGAAGAAGGAAAAGATATAAGTATAGAATATATAGGACTAAGGCCCGGTGAAAAACTTTATGAGGAACTACTTGCAGATGAAGAAAATACAATGCCTACCCATCATTCTAAAATACTCATTGGGAAAAATGTTCAGCATAATTTCAAAGACATAGAAGAAAAAGTAAGTAAGATTCTCTATTGCTTTGAGGAAAATAAGAGCCCGCAAGATTTAGTTCAATCATTAAAAAACCTTATTCCAGAATACATAAGTAATAATTCTGAGTTTTCAATCTTAGACAAATAATGAATCAAAAAATAAATATTCATTTAAGTAAATTGCTATTTGATCTTCTTGCTATTAATATAGCTCTAGGATTGACCAACCTAGTGATTTTCTATACATTTTGGGTAGATGGTTGGTCATATCCATCACTTTTTATTGTTATAAATCTAGCTGTGATAATCAGCTATGCTCTAAGCCAGCAATATCTTCTAAATCCATCCTTTCAGTTTTCAGACATAATAAAGATTACCTCAAAACATGTTCTTATCATTTTTGCTATTACTACTTTGTATTGGTTAATTGCACTCAACAAAAAGTATTATTTAGTTCATTTAGTTATGTTTTTTACTCTTGGTATTTTATCCCTTCTCATTTTTCGTAGACTCTGGGTAGCAATTTTCTTCAGAGTCTTGAGTAGGTTATACATTAGGAAAAATGTCATGATAATATCACCTCATTATGAAACTATTTCCAAAATATTTAATCAACAAAAGTGGTTAAATTATTCTATTGAATACGGTATTGAAAAAATTTATTTCGAAGATTTGAGTCTTTACATCACACAATATAATATAGATCTTATACTAATAGATATGCATTCTGTAACAGAACCGTTTGGAGAGTTGAAAATCAAACTAAAATCTATGAATGCTAATTTCTTTTATATAAATCCGAAGAAAACGGATAATCTAAAATTAAAGAAAGTTATTTCTGATATCCACCTTTATGGTTAAGGATACCTTCCCACCACCGACTCACTATTCTCGGCATTGCGATCGTTTTCAAGTCCTGAATATCAAAGAAATTTGCCTTATCTAGACTCGTTTTAGAGACTTTTATGATTGCCATTTTCATAAATATTTTTTGATGGCTAAGCACTTGAGAGAGTGTTTCGGACCAAACAACTTGAGAAATGTTAATATTTTTCTCAGCCCAAAATTTATAGTCTACTTCTTCTCCTTCCTGCACCATACCTTGATATAACCCTTTCCAGATATCATTCTTAATTCGTTTTTCTAAATAAATTCTTCCTTTATATTCTATAAAAAGACAATAAAAAAAACGCTTTTTCAAGTCAGGACGTATCTTTTTAGGCGGGAAATTTGATATTTTGTCCTTTTGATAAGCATAGCAGTTATGGCTAAATGAGCAATTTAGGCAGATAGGATTCTGAGGTTTACAAACACTTGAACCCAAGTCCATCATAGCCTGATTAAAAATGGCAGCCTTTCCTATGAGCAATAGCTGATTAGCAAGGTCATGAAAATATCTCTTATCCGTAGAGGATTGAATGGTTCTTTCTATTCCGAATATTCGTGATAATACCCTGTGCACATTCCCATCTAGCACAGCCACGTCCTCATTAAAGCTGAAACTTGATATAGCAGCGGCAGTATATTCGCCTACACCTTTGAGTCGGAGTAATTCTAAATAAGAACTAGGAAATTTTCCCTTAAGTTCATTGACTATATATTTGGCAGTAAATTGAAGATTTCGAGCTCGACTATAATAGCCCAACCCTTTCCATACAGCGAATAAATCGTCTTCCCTTGCTATTGCTAAGTCCTTAATAGAAGGAAATTTGGTTATCAGCCGCTCGAAGTAGGGTAAACCCTGCTCCATTCTAGTCTGCTGCATGACGACCTCAAATACCCAAATTTTATATGGATTATTATCTATTTTCCATGGTTTAATTTCATTCGATTGCGAGTAAAACTCTAAGAGACTCCTTTGGAATGAGGCAATAGAACTCTTACTTAAAACTTTATTCATCACGTACATCTAATAAATCATCCCGCATGAAGCAATATATTATACCGACAGTCAGCGGAGAAATAATTAGTCCAAATATCCATAGTGGCTTTTTCTTAATAGGAAAAGTCATCATATCATACAATAAAATGACACACAAAATTAGAGTGATCAGCAAAGCTATTATAAGCATTTCATCAGCCCAAGGCCAATGCATTATTTTAAATAGAGCACCTAATAATGCTATAGCAATGCTAAAAAGAAAAACTGCTGATAGATAATACTTAAATTGAAATAAATTATTCATAAATGCCATTTAATAGAAATTTTAAAACTTAGCTACTATTGGAATCCTTCTCCCAAAACCAAATGCTTTGGAACTTACACGAATAATAGGTGGGGTCTGAAATCGTTTAAACTCATTGCGATTAACCATACTAAAAACTCGCTCAACTAAACTTCGTTCAAAACCAGATTCTACAACCTCTTCCAATCCCATTTCTTTATTGATATAAAGGTACAAAATAGCATCTAAAACTTCATATGGTGGAAGCGAGTCTTGATCTTTCTGACCTGGTCTTAGCTCGGCACTGGGCGGTTTAATTATGGTATGCTGAGGTATGATATCGTGTCCTTTTTCTTTTTGAGCCTTTTTATTAATGAAATCACACATAGCATAGACCTCTGTCTTATAAATATCTCCTAATACTGCTAAAGCACCGCACATATCGCCATAGAGCGTTCCATATCCTACTGCAACTTCCGATTTATTAGAGGTATTGAGTAAAAAATGGCCAAATTTATTGGATACTGCCATGAGAAGTAACCCTCTGATTCTCGCTTGAATATTTTCCTCCGTAACATCTTCCTTCTTTCCTTCAAACATTGGTTGCAAAGAGGAAATGATAGCTTCATAATCATCTTTTATAGCTATGATATTATAGGGACTACCAAGGTTCTCACAAATTTGAAGGGCATCATCGACCGAATGTTGACTCGAATGCTGACTCGGCATTAGAACACTTAATACATTTTCGGGACCCAAGGCTTCTGCTGCTATAGCAAGAGTTAATGCTGAATCTATGCCCCCAGATAGACCTAAAACAGCTTTGGTCATCTTCAGTTTTTGGAAATAATCGCGAATTCCCATAACCAAGGCCTGATGCTTTCGCTCAACTTTTTCTAAAACTGGCTGAATTTGTATTGCGCTCGATATTTCATTCATATCAACAATGCCAAAGTCTTCTTGGAAATATTTTAGTTCATAAATGATTTCTCCTTGTGCATTAGAAACCATAGAACCACCATCAAAAACCAAATCTGTCTGAGCACCCACAGAACTCACATAAACCATTGGCATTTTATAGATGAGGCAATTTTCTCGCACCACTTTCTTTCGTTCTTCACTTTGGCTATACGAAAAGGGCGACGCTGATAAATTGATTATATAATCAGGCGACTCTTTAATCAATTCTTCCAATGGTGTTTTGAGATAAATAGGGTTTTCAGCATTAATGTCCCAGATATCTTCGCAGATAGTTACTGCCAGTTTTCTTTTCTTAAATTCTATACATTTAAAGGTGTTGTTTGGTTCGAAATAACGATACTCATCGAATATATCGTAGGTAGGTAGCAAAGTTTTATCAGTGATACCTTCTATTTTACCATTGTGAAGTAGAAAAGCTGAGTTGAAATAGTCTTTGCCCTCTTTGATTGGATTTTTCCTAGGTGCTCCTACGAATATACCAATGTGCTGACTGTAGGGCTTGAGCCGTTCAAAGCAATCTTCAAGCTTAGAATAATACTCTTCAAAATAAAAAAAATCAGTAGGGGGATAACCGGTGAGACATAACTCAGAAAAAACAATCAAATCTGCCTGCGCTTCAATAGCTCGAAGGATGTCTCGAATAATCCTTCCTGTATTATATTCAAAATCTCCGAGAATATAATTTTGCTGTGCAAGTGCGATTTTCATTCAGTTAGTTTACAACCTTGACTAATAATATTTTATTTAGCCTATATTTTGAGTTAAGACAAATATACACAAACAGAGTCAATAGGAGTTAAATAAGTCCTTATTTTTGATTCATTTTTAAGTCAAAAACTAGAAAAAAAACTCCTTTTAAATTTACTAATCTTAAGTAAATAACAATTAATTTTCTAGCGGAAAAAATTGTTATAATTGATAAAAAGGGTTTCTGAACCTATAAAAATTAATAATTTAAATTTTAAAAAAAATGACGATTGTCAATTAATAGTTATTTATGCTCTGACATTAATCTTGACTAAGAAGCAAATGATATGATTGACTATTTTTCAACCTCTTTAAGGGTGGAGAATAATAGTTATTTGATATTACATAGTCTGTAATGCGCAGAATTGAAAAAGAATAAATATAGAATAGTAAAATAAAATTATTAAAATCCGCTCATAGAAACCAATTTCAGAGGCTCAATCGAGCTCTATAGGAATATTATCATTAATATTTGGGTCTCCGATATCAATAGGCTGTGCATCATGAGATATGTTCGGCTTACTATACTTATCCTTTTTATTAAAACGATAGGCTAGAGAAAAAACGTGCGAATATAGTCCTGCACCTGAATTGGCCACATTATTATAACTATAATCAATATCGAATTGACTCAGTCTGAACCCCGCCCCTAGAGACGGCACAAAGCTCATATACTCTTCGCCTAAGCTATTTGTAGCCTTGGTGAAATTGCTTAAGCCAAATCGGATGAAAGCTATATGATGAATACCCATTTCACCTCCCATAGTTAAATCTACACTCACCGGACCAGCGAGCAAGACATTTCTTTTATCCGTATAAAGTGACACCTTACCAATAGGCGAGAAATATAGGTTTTCACCTTTCCCAAATAAAAAATTATACTGGCCTCCGAAATGTATACTCGGCAAAGTTATTTCACTCGAAGAGCCAGGTATTTCATTACCTGTAGCTGAAAACACTTTTTTCGTAGTATCATCAAATGAAAAATTCCAACTAGAAAACGTGGTTGTAACATCCTGGAGGAAAATTCCTAATCGATATTTATCCGCAGTATACTGAACGCCTGCATCTATACCAAAACCCCACGCACCCGCAAATGAGCCATAGTCACGTTTGATAATCTTAG
This sequence comes from Saprospirales bacterium, assembly GCA_947441115.1. Taxonomy (GTDB): domain Bacteria; phylum Bacteroidota; class Bacteroidia; order Chitinophagales; family JADJOU01; genus CHPMRC01. The sequence continues at coordinate 9,115 of CANESS010000057.1, forward strand.
CATTACCCCCATAGGATAGTCCTTGGGTATCCCTCATTCTTCCTCCAAAACTGAGAAAAAGCGCCATATCTGAAATAGAAAAAGAGGTGATTTTATCATAATTAATACTTCCATCTGGATTATAGAGCTGAATAGTATTAGGAATATTATCGATACCGAATCGTATGAGACTTACACCTATATTTTTCTTATATTTAAGAGGAAAAATGACTCCTGCGTAGTCAAAATTGGCTATACCAGCAAAGTAGGAATTGTGCATGGCAGAAACCGCTACTCTGTCAAAAGCTCCTACACCCGCTGGATTATAAAATACCGCAGCTGGGTCAGATTCTGAGGTTGTCAATGCACCTCCAGTGCTTAAATACTTTCCTCCCACACCTATTTTCAGAAACTCATTGGAATATTTTCTTACTTGAGAATAAGACACCTGCAGACAAACTATACTTAGACAAATTAAAAAATTTCTCACTCTATGACTCTATATTGTTTTACACTATCAAATACCATATCAAAATCTATTTTCTGTTTTTGTAATTTTATAATATTTACAAATTCATTTACTATGCTATCGTTAAAGTCCCATTGACTAATTTTTCCTGTGATCATATGCAGCGATTTGACCAAATTAGATTCTATGGAATAAAAGCCTAAAAATCTCCTGGCTAAAAAACGGTCAAAGGAATCCGAAAAACGGTCAATTTCTTCATTCTCTCCTACAATATTTCTTAGAAAATTACTCAAAATAGTGATATCAACTTTAGCTAAGTCGTCATATATTTCTAATACAAGGCTTGGATGTCGATCCAATATCATATTATCTAAAATCAACTCATATAATACATGTGAAATGAAAAACTTTCTTTTTAATAAAGTTAGAGCATCACTCTTATTCATAGCCTCTTCTATCTGCTGCATGCCTAATTTAAAAAAAGATAAGTCATGAAAGTAAGCATCATCTTGATAATGCTGGATAATACCTCTCCATAGCATTAATTCTGAAGTATTTAAGAAAATTGGATCATACGATCGAAAATAACGATTATATAAAAAAGAAAAATTATTCAATATGTCGGGCAGAAACACACCTTGTGTATAGTAAGGATTTTTCTCCTTGAGGCAATAATAATGGGATACATAATTCACAAGCTAGAATAAATATAGGCTTATAACGAACATTTGGTCCAAAAATTTTCACCTGGACATAAATGGTTGATATCAAAATCAACCTCTACAAGATTGACCTCCTTGAGAAAATCTAAGGCTATATTCAACTTAGGATAAGGCACATCTAGCATATAATTCCAGTCAGTTTCTTGTATCCACTGTTTCATATCGGTTACAGAAAACTCGAGTTAGGTGGAGATATAGTCAATAGAGTCTAATGTGTTCTGCTTAAACTTATAAGTATAATCAGAGGTAAGTTTTAAGAATAAAATGACAGCATTTTCATGATTATTTAGAATATCCTCATGCCCCACTATACTAAACGATGCCCAAGGAGTTGGGACTTC
>CANESS010000058.1 GCA_947441115.1 Saprospirales bacterium
ATTTCTGGGAGAAAGGATTTTTTTATCTTAAATCTTCACCTGTTTTACTTGAGAAATGTAAGAAACATAGACAGTATGCAGTGGAAGCCATAAAACTGCAAGAAAAAGGGAGAACCGTAGCCGATAGTTATACTTTAAAAACAAATACAGAGCAAATAAATCAAGCTTGTGAAGACATGGTGGATTGGGTTTATAAGGAATGTATCAAGGTATTAAATGAAGGTAAAAAATTAGTTTTACTTGGTGGAGATCATTCCACATCGCTTGGCTATATAAAGGCTCTAGGTGAAAAGTATAAAGATTTCGGTATATTACAGATAGATGCTCATTGTGATCTGCGCCAAGCCTATGAGGGTTTTACCTACTCCCATGCTTCGATAATGTATAACGCTTTGCAGCTAGGCCATGTCAAAAGTTTGACTCAGGTGGGTATACGTGATTTCTGTGAAGATGAACTAGATTATGCTAAAAGTTCAAATAAAAAGATCAATATCTTTTTCGATAGAACCATAAGCTATGAAATGATAGAAGGAAAGACTTGGAAAATGATATGTGATGAGATAGTCAAGACTTTACCAAGGAATATTTATATTAGTTTCGATATAGATGGATTGCAGCAAAAATACTGTCCAAATACTGGAACTCCTGTGGCAGGAGGATTAGAAGTAGATCAAGTGTTTTATCTCTTCAATCAAGTAAAAAAAGCCGGTAAGAAAATAGTGGGTATGGATCTGAATGAGGTGGGCAAAGATGTATGGGATGCCAATGTGGGGGCGCGAATTCTATATCGAATGATAGGTGCGTGGATAGCAGATTAAAACCTATTGAATATCCAGTATCTAAAAAATAAACTAAATGCGAAAAGTTTTAATTCTACTAACTATTATACTTAGTCTTAACCTGTGTGCTCAGAAAAAGACTAAGTATAATAAAAAGGCTGAAGATACTATATTCCGAATAGACGAGAAAATTACACAGTTACCTGATGGAAATATTCAAATTGTTTGGACCGACAAAAGGACGAAAGTTAAACTCAAAGAAGAACAGTTTAAAGATAGCTTTAAGGATGGTATGTGCGCCTACTACTATGACAATGGCAAACCAAAAGAGGTTGTATATTATAAGCTAGGTAAGAAAGATGGAATTTATAAGACCTTCTCTGAAAGTGGTAAGCCTACTATTACAGGCTATTATAAAGAAAATATGGAAGATGGTATATTTACCTATTATTTTTTTAACGGAAATAAACAGGCTATTAAGGGATTTACTATGGGTCAGGACGAAGGGGCTATAGTGATGTTTGATTCCACCGGGGTTCGGTTAGTCGATGGTAGTTATAAGAACGGAAAGCGTCATGGGTATTGGCAAGATTTTTATAATAATGGCAAACCAAGACTGGCTGCTTATTTTAAGAATGGAGAATATGATGGCCCCTATACAGATTATTTTGAAAATGGGCGAGTTCATGTTAAAACTTTTTTCCTTAGTGGTAAGCAAGAAGGACAGCGTATGGAATTTGATTCTTTAGGGATTCCTTTAAAACGGCTCACATTCCGATATGGTATTGAATCAGGTAGTTTTGAAAACTACTACCCAAATGGGAAGGTGATGGAAAATAGCTATTATGCTCAGTCTAAGCTACATGGCAAATATAAAAAGTTTTATGATGATGGTAAAATTATGGAGGAGGGTGAATATCAAATGGGCAATAGATTTGGGAAGTGGTATAGCTATGATAATGATGGGAATAGAATCAAGACAAAATATTGAAAGTTTTATGTGTATTATTCCCAACATGAATTAAAATAATTCCTTACATTTAATTTTATAATCTGTCTTCATGAATCAGCTTCAAACTAATTTAAAAAAAATTAAACTTATTCTCCTTGATATAGATGGCACTATGACAGACGGAGGCATCTATGTATATCCTGATGGTACGCAAATGAAGCGATTTTTTGCTCAAGATGGGGAAGGCATTCGCAGAGCTATTGAATCGGGCTTTGAAGTGGGTATCATCAGTGCTGCTGGTTTGGCCAAAGATATTATCATGCAGCGAGCAAAAATTTTAAACATTACTAGAGTGCATGCCGACCGCAGCAGTAAACTAGATGTAGCTAAAAAATGGGCAATCGAATTGAACCTAGGCTCAGATGAAGTGGCTTATATGGGTGACGATATTATAGATGCGGAAGTAATGAAATGGTGTGGAGTATCTTGCGCTCCCAAGCTGGCGCATAAGTCCGCCTTGGCTGTAGCGGATTATATAACCGAAAAAGAAGCTGGCCATGGCGCTGTGCGAGAATTTATGGATATGATCATGGAGGCTGGGGTATAGTCAAAGGAAATTTGTTTCAATTTATTTTCAATAAATTTATATTTCCCAAATTATCTTCTCGTTAGTTTAAATAGATAATAAAGTATATAACATGACGACATCGATTTTGACTTTTTTTGGAATCTTTGCTGGATATAATGTATGGAAGGAAGGTCGTTTTCGATTCACCTCAGACCTGAGGTTGGGGTAGGTTATTTTCGTGTGAGTGAAATCTTTCAGTCACAGAACAATAGTTTTGTTCTTAAGCGAAGTCTTGTAATGATTAAGCCTAGATTGAATTTTAGTTTTCTAATTAGAAAATTTTCTAATTAGAAAAAGTGTAGAGCCAGGCCTTAACTTTTCTTATCTGCTTCAATATTCTGTGAACGGGGATATAAATCAGCATGATCTAAGGAATGTTAGTGCCAGAGTATTCTGTAATTTTTTTTTGAAGAAAGGTTATTAAAAAAGATTTCTCAAAAGAAAAGCCTTTTTTATGTTTATGATTTAACAGACTATGCAGCAGTGATGTTATTTCCACCTATCATAGGGCCAATAAACTTTTTCCAGATAAATATGACTAAACAAGCTACTGCGGCACTAGTGAAATGACCAAAATAGTAATTTCTTGTTATAATTCTACCATACCAAAGCTTAAACTACCTCAAATACCTTCAGGTTATTCTTCGGGTACAATCTTTCCAGTAATAAATCCTACTACTAATCCTAAAAAGGATGTTGTGAAAATATTAAAGCCCATAAAAAACCGCTCCTATAAAGAGCGGTTTTAAATATTGTCTAATTTTATCATTGCTTTAAAGACTAAATGAAGATTTTATATTATCTAAGAAGTCAAGTTTTTCCCATGTAAACAGCTCTACTTCCATAGTTTTTTCGTTGTCTTTACCTTTATTGAAGGTTTTTTTAACAACTTCATTTTTTCTTCCCATATGTCCATATGCTGCAGACTCTAGATAGATTGGATTGCGTAGCTTCAATCTTTGCTCTATCGCATAAGGTCTTAAATCGAAAATTTCTTCTATTTTCTTAGCGATTTCACCATCATTGATGCCTACTTTACTTGTTCCATAAGTATTAATGTATAGCCCACAAGGCTTAGCTACTCCTATAGCATAGGATACTTGAACGAGTACCTCATCGCACAAGCCGGCAGCAACCATATTTTTAGCTATATGACGCGTGGCATAAGCCGCACTTCTATCTACTTTGCTAGGATCTTTTCCTGAAAATGCCCCTCCTCCATGAGCGCCCTTACCACCATATGTATCTACTATGATTTTTCTACCTGTCAATCCTGTGTCTCCATGTGGACCTCCGATGACAAATTTACCAGTTGGGTTGATATGATAGGTGATTAAATCATTGAAAAGAGCTTGTATTTCCGGTTTCAATTTACTTTTGACTCTTGGGATTAAAATCTGTATCATTTCAGCTTTAATCTTTGCGAGCATTTTTACGTCTTCATCAAAGTCATCATGCTGGGTAGATATGACGATAGTATCTATTCTAGTTGGCTTATGATCATCCGAATATTCAATAGTCACTTGAGATTTAGCATCAGGTCTCAGGTATTTTATTTCATTGTTTTCGCGTCTTAATACCGCTAATTCTTCAAGTAGTTTATGAGCTAAATCAAGTGCTAGTGGCATATAGTTATCCGTTTCATTGGTAGCATAGCCAAACATCATTCCTTGATCTCCAGCACCTTGTTCTTCCGGATTTTGGCGTTCTACCCCTTGATTGATGTCCGCTGACTGCTCATGAATAGCTGAAAGAACTCCACAAGATCTTGCATCAAACATATATTCACTTTTTGTGTATCCAATTTTAGTTATGACATCTCTAGCAATGGATTGCACATCTAAGTATGCATTGGACTTTACCTCTCCGGCTAAAACTACTTGACCTGTAGTTACTAAAGTCTCACAGGCTACCTTAGAATTAGCATCGTAGGCTAGAAAATGATCGATAAGTGCATCAGAAATTTGATCAGATACTTTGTCAGGGTGACCTTCTGATACGGACTCGGACGTAAATAAATAGGGCATAATTTTTTATTTGCTTAAAAATAGGTAGCAAATATAGAGAATTTTTATTGTATTTTAAGGCTAAAAAGTTCTTTGTTCTCTAAAATACCCCGATAGTGGTCTCTTGAGCTTATTTTACCTACACCAGCAGGAGTGCCTGTATAGATTAAATCTCCTGATTCTACAGTAAAGAATTGTGAAATCTCAGAGATCATTTCTTTAAAACCATGAATCATACAATTACTATTGCCATTTTGCACAATAGCTTCATTTTTGTATAGCTGAAACTCAATGTTAGATAAATCAACGGTAGATTTAGGAATGAATCTGCCTACAACAGCAGAATGGTCGAATGCTTTTGCGATTTCCCATGGCAGTCCTTTTTCTTTTTGTTTTGCCTGAATATCTCTTGCGGTGAAGTCTATACCTAAGCCTAACTCTTCGAAATAATCCTCCGCAATTTCTTTTTGAATATTCTTGCCAGTCTTTGCTATTTTCAATACAATTTCACATTCATAATGAATTTCATTCGAAAAATTCGGTAATTCCCATGGCTGATCAGCTAAATGAACTGCTGTATTTGGTTTCATAAAAATTACCATATTTTTAGGCACTTGATTGCCCAATTCATTAATATGGTCTACGTAATTTCTACCAACGCAAAATATTTTCATATGTTTTATTTTTGTACCACAAATTAGTTAATTTAATGTTTTATATTAGTTGAAAAAATTTTATACATATTAGAAGTTTATTAACGCATATCATAGCTAAGATATATGATTTTAAATGAAACATATTGAAAACTAAACCTATGATTTATTATGAGGCTAATCTGTATTGCTTTGAAATGCAAAGAAATAAATAGTTTAGACTGAATGTAAAAATTAAAAAAAGCCATATAGTTGGGCTATGATCAACCCGAGTATACAAGATTTAGGTCGCTTAATTAGGTACGCTGTATATCTGACTGTAGTCTCTTACGAGAGCTCGGACAAGTCACGAGCCGTCAGCCCGCCATGGCACCTTCAAGCTATTGACCCGTTTTGTGATTAATTTATAGAGATCAAGCGCGAATAATCTATATGGCCAATGCAAAGATAAGTTAATCCTAATTAATTTCAATATTAATTGATAAATTTGTGTATTAATTTTTTCTATGTCAGGTAAAATAATAGGTTTAGGTGGGGTTTTCATAAAATCAAAAGATAAGACTAGATTGAATCAATGGTATCAAGACATCTTTGACATTACAATGGAAGATTGGGGAACTACGTTTCAAATTTTACAAATAAATAATGAAGAGACTCAGGTCTTTGCAGTCTTCCCAGATAGTTCCAAGTATTTTAACGAAGGTCAAAGTTATATGATCAATTGGATGGTAGATGATTTAGAACCTCTGAAGGAAAAACTGAAAGCTAAAAATATAGAAATATTAGGTTCTCAATCTTCTGAGTATGGAAAATTTGCATGGATTAATGACCTTGATGGCAATAAACTAGAGCTTTGGGAGCCGCCTAAAATTCAAACCAATAATACCATAGTGTGAAGCCATGTGCGATAGTTATACTTAACTGGAATGGTGTTTCATTTTTGAAACAATACTTGCCAGTATTGAAAAATAGGACTTCTGAATTATTGGCCAACATCTACGTTATTGACAATGACTCTTCCGACGATTCCGTTCATTTTCTTAGGGAACATTATGCCAACGTAAAACTAATTCAGAATAAAAAAAATTTGGGATTTGCAGGTGGTTACAATGAAGGGCTTAAAAATATTCAAGAACCTATTTTGTGTTTGATTAACTCGGATATAGAGGTGACTGATCATTGGCTAGAACCTATTTTGAATCATTTCAATCAATATGCAAATGTGGCGTCTATTCAGCCGAAAATTTTAGATTTAAAAGATAAGAAAAAATTTGAATACGCAGGCGGAAGTGGTGGTTTTTATGATCATTTTGGTTATGCGGTATGCAGAGGCAGATATTTCGATAGTGTAGAAGAGGATAAAGGCCAGTATGATGATGTTGTGGATTTGTTTTGGGCTAGTGGGTGTTGTATTTTTGTGCGAAATCAAGTATTTAAAGAGGTAGGAGGGTTCGATACAGATTATTTCGCGCACCAAGAAGAGATTGACCTTTGCTGGAGAATCAATAATTATGGATATCTAATCCGGGTCATTCCAGAGTCTATTGTTTACCACTTTGGAGGTGGTAGTTTACCCTATGGCAGTTATTTTAAATCTTATCTTAATTTTAGAAATAGTTTATTCAATCTATTCAAAAATTTGAAGAAGCGACATTTGTTCTATATTTTACCTATTCGTATGGTCTTAGATGGTGTAGCAGGGATACATTCTGTTGTAAAAACGAAAAATTTCCTCACGTTTAAATCCATACTGCATGCACATTTTTCGTTTTATTTCGCCATACCTCGCCTTATTCAGAAAAGGATGACTATCATGCACAAAGGTTATCCTAAGACGACCTTAAAGAAGTATATTCTTTTGGATTATTATATTTATAAATGTAGATTTTTCAGCGAACTGCTGCATTAATAGTGTGAATATGGAATTAAGTGTAAAAAAGACCATGCCAGAGCTTAATAGGCTGCCTAATGAGCAATATGCCGCAGTGCATACGAATGGATTGGTTTTGATTTTAGATAATGTGCGCAGCGCATTTAATGTAGGCTCTATATTTAGAACTGGAGATGGCTTTGGTGTTTCTCATGTTTACCTTTGCGGTATTACCTGTCAAACTGGTAATAGAGAACTTCAAAAAACAGCATTGGGTGCGGAAATTTCAGTGCCATCTACTTACAGCGAATCTACTCTGGAAGTAATAGAAAGACTCAAACAAGAATATTTTATTATACTCGCTCTCGAGCAAACAAAAGATAGTCATTCGCTTGCCAACTATACCTTCACTCCACAAGGAAAGTATGCTTTAGTCCTGGGAAATGAAGTCGAGGGTGTATCTGAAGAAGTATTGAAAACGTGCGATGATTGTATTGAAATACCACAAATAGGATCTAAGCATTCGCTCAATGTAGCCAATGCCACCTCTATAGTCTTATGGGAGTTTTATAAAAGTAGAGAAAATGCAAATACAATCTAGTTATAACAAGGTTTTAGCATACACGAACCAGCGTGAAGGGGAAATTAAACTAGGTCAGGTTCTGCCATGTCAGAGAGAAGCAATTTCTTTTTTGGACGATTTATCTAGTATTATGAATCAGCTATCAGCCGATTATATAATTCTAGGTATAGCAGAAGATATAGGTGTTAGAGCCAATTATGGACTAGCTGGGACTGCAAAGTCCTACGATACTTTTCTACATTATTTTGTCAATATCCAAAAAAATCAGTTGATAGAAGAAAATCGAATCTTTTTACTGGGGGAGATTTATTTAGATGATTTACAAAATGCTTCTGAGGATATAACCGATGTAGGAGTATTGCGTGAACTTTGCACTCAGATTGATGCTAGAGTATATCCTATCATTAAAGAAATAGTAAAACATGGCAAAATACCTATAGTTATAGGCGGTGGACATAATAATTCTTATGGAAACATAAAAGGATGCTCACTGGCACTTAATAGACCAATAGAAGTCCTAAATATAGACCCCCATGCAGATTTTAGAGCAGAGGAGGGAAGACATAGTGGTAATGGATTTCGCTATGCCTATAATCAATCCTATATGAATAAATATGGAGTCTGGGGACTGCATGAAAATTACAATAATCAAACTATATTAGATAGTTTCACGAACAATAAAAATCTGTTTTATCAAAGTCTGGATTATATTATACGAAAAAAAGATAGAGACTTCAAATCTTTTCTAGCGCATTTCTCAGATGAGCTAGGTATAGAGCTAGACCTAGATAGTATTAAAAATATGCCTTCTTCAGCCATGAGTCCACTTGGCTTTACGGAAGAAGAAGTATTAGAATTTCTTCTTCAAGTTTCAAGTAGTAAAAAAGTGCTCTACTACCATCTAGCAGAAGGAAGCCCTCAAATGGAAAGTACATATAAAGTAGGAAAATTTCTGACTTATGCTGTTACTGCCATTTTATATCGTATTTAAAAATAGTAAACTATGTATAAAACTATCTTTTCATTTATTTTTTTGTTTACAGCAAATTTAATTGTTGCTCAAGTTTCACCTACTTTATCGCCGCAGCGGTTTGTCGAAATGACTGCACATTCTGAAATAGAAGTAGTGCCTGATGAAATTTATATTGAAATTTCAATTCAAGAGAAAATTAAAAAGTCAGATAATAGCGAAATAGAAGCGAAAGAGATATTAATGAAGCAAGCTATAGTTTCAAAAGGTATTGATCTTAAATATCTATCAATAAAAGATGAGATTTCCGGCTATTCAAATCCATGGAAGAAGAGCGGTTCTATACTTAAGAAGAAAGATTTTATTCTCAAATTAAGAGATGCTAAACTTATTGGAATTGTATTTCAAGAAATGGATAAATTAGAAATTGAAGATGTTAGTATTTACCAAATTAAGTATTCTAAACAAGATAGTCTTAAACAAGAAATGAGAATACAAGCCATCAAATCAGCGAAAGATAAAGTTGATTATTTGTTATCAGCAATCGCTGAATCTAAAGATAAATTGATAGAGGTTAGGGAAGTAATAGATGAAAACCAATCAATGATATATACAAATCAAGAAAGAAGTCTTAATAGATTAAACAACTCTATTTCTTTAGGTGGTGGCATTGAATCTATGGAAACTCAATTCAAAAAAATCAAGATTTCGGCAATCATGTATTTGAAATATGGGTTAAAATAACTCCAACTGAACTACTTTCTTTTCTTCCGTAGTTTTTTGCGCCTTTAATTTCTTAACTTTTCCAGGCTTTTCTGAGATAGACTTATAAAGAGGTTCCTCAATTTTATTTAGCAAAACAGGGGCTATTTCCACTGTGTTTTTAGACCCAGATTCTGTTTTTGGCAGTTCGAATTCTATTTTTTCACCTTCTACCATCCAGATATCTTCAATCTCGCTTTCGGGTCTTTCTCCTTCATTGAGCAGATATGCAAATGTCTCTCCAAAGCGCTTGATATTCTCTATCAAAGGAAATAATTTGACGCCATCGTCTGTCAAGGAATACTCCACACGAGGTGGAACCTCTCTGTAGACCTCTTTTTCTACGATATTAAATTTCTCTAATATTCTTAATTCCTTAGTCAGCATTCTTGGAGTTATACCGCCAATATTTTGCTGTAAATCTTTAAATCTCTGCGTATATGAGAAGAGCTGATAGAGTATGAGAAGTCTCCATTTTCCGCCGAGAATCTCATTATATATGCGTATAGGGTCTTTTACTGAATTATATTTCACCTGGATTCAAACTTTTACAAAACTTAAATACAAAGGAAGTAAATTTTAGAGATATTCTTTAGATTTCCTCAGCCAGGCTAAAGATTTGTTGATAAATTGAGGATAAGTGATTTTGCGTTTTAGTGTCAAAATTGCAATGGCTCAGGTGCTCTAGCCAGCTTTCGGTTAGTTTATGATTCGAACTCGGAAGAATAGACCTCAATTCTAAAGTCTCATCCTGCAACATTGCAAGTAGTTTTAGATCATCTAGGGTATAGATAAGGTCTTTTTCTCCTATGACCAGATAATAAAGAATATCCTCTTCTCTTACCAATTCACTGTGGCTGCAATAGCTTTGAGTATAGCATAATACGAGCTTATCTGAATAGGGTAGACCAAAAATGGGTAGCTCTATTCGTTCGGCTAATAGAATAATCAATATACTTAGTGTATACTGTGAGATGATATGCTGGTATTTTACCTCTGTAATATCATAATAACCTAAAAATGAATTATCTATTATAAAGTTTTGCGTTATTTTATAATTGATTTCTTTCAATATGGCTTCTGAATTTCCTGTTTCTATTATTGTTTTATCTAGACGTTTAAGCATCTGTGATAAATAAGCATCTAGATGTTGAGCAACATCATAAGGTTCTTTTTGAAATACAAAGGCTGTTAAATGACCAAAAATTA
>CANESS010000059.1 GCA_947441115.1 Saprospirales bacterium
AATGAAAATAGAGCCACGCCAGCCCAAATATCTATGGCTAAGCGAAACAATGTGCACACAGCTATAACCATAGCTCGTGAATTGAGACAAGTATTAGGAGGCATGGGTATTATGGGAGAGTTTCCATTTATGCGCCACGCTGCCAATCTCGAATCGGTCATCACCTATGAGGGAACCCATGATGTACATCTTTTAATTACTGGAAATGATGTGACGGGGATAAATGCGTTTACTTAGTAGCGAGTTTCTTGTTGCAAGTTTCTAGTTTTTTACGTCTATAAAGAAGATGTATTCTTTTGAAAGTATTTAATTTGTCAAATTTTCAATCTTAGAAATGGAAAATATTTATCCCGTTTTCGACAAACTAGTTTCAAGAGAATCTAAAGAAACACTTCTCAACCAATCAGGTCGCGTGTATTGGATTTATGGACAGAGTGGTAGTGGTAAGACGACGATTGCCATTGAATTAGAAAAGCAATTGCATGATCTTCGGAAATACACTATCGTTCTCGATGGAGACAATCTTCGTTCAGGCATAAATCAAGGCTTAGGATTCTCAACTGAAGATAGACTCGAAAATATCCGCCGAGCTGCAGAACTTGCAAAAATCCTCGTGCAAAATGGATCTATAGTTATCTGCTGTTTTGTCTGTCCACTGAAATCTATGCGAGATCTAGCCAGAGAAATTATAGGCAAAGACTTTACAGAAATTTATATTAAAACTTCCATTGAAACCCTTATCCAAAGGGATACAAAAGGATTTTACAAAAAAGCATTGGAAGGTAAAATGGAGAATTTGACAGGCATCAATTCAGAATTTGAAGAATCTGAAAAAGCAAATATAATCATAGATACAGATATAATAAATGTGGAGGAAGGAGTGCGCTTAATTTTATCGCAAATTGATAATTACAAATAGATAAAGAACTAAGAAAAAAAGCGATGGTTTAAATCCATCTTATATTCTTATTCTGGGCTGAATAATTTCTATATTTGCAGCATTCAAAATTAAGAATTTAAAAATCAATATTCATCCCGTGTCAACATACGCCCTCAATCACCTCGAAGAACTCGAATCCGAAGCCATTTTTGTCATTCGAGAGGTAGCTGCTCAGTTTGAAAATCCTGCTATCCTCTTTTCTGGAGGTAAAGACAGTATAGTCGTGAGTTATCTGGCTCGAAAGGCCTTCTACCCTGCTAATATACCTTTTCCATTATTGCATATCGATACAGGGCACAATTTTCAAGAAACGCTCGATTATCGCGATCAGCTAGCAAAAGATTTCAATGCTCGCCTCATAGTAGGTCATGTGCAAGATATGATAGACAAAGGCATAGCCAATGATGAAAAAGGAGTCAATGCTTCTCGAAACATTGCCCAGATACCAACTCTTTTACAAGCCATAGAGACACATAAATTCGATGCCCTCATAGGCGGTGCACGCCGGGATGAGGAGAAAGCTAGAGCCAAAGAGCGCTTCTTCTCCCACAGAGATGAATTCGGTCAATGGGATCCTAAAAATCAACGACCAGAACTTTGGAATATTTTTAATGGTAAAAAGCATTTAGGAGAACACTTTAGGGTTTTTCCTATCTCCAACTGGACCGAGCTAGACGTATGGCAGTATATAGCGCGGGAAAAAATAGAACTACCTTCTCTATATTTTGCACATAAGCGAAGAGTGTTTAACAGAGAAGGAACTTGGCTATCCGAAAGTGAATTCACGAATCAGAAAGAAAATGAAGTGGTCGAAGAAAAAATGATACGCTTCCGCACCATGGGGGATATCACAATCACTGGTGCATACTTGTCAGAAGCATCTAGCTTAGATGAAGTTATTCAAGAAATAGCTGCTTCCCTTTCCACAGAGCGAGGCACTAGAGCCGATGATAAACGCTCGGAAACCGCTATGGAAGATAGAAAGAAAGAGGGGTATTTTTAATTATCAGTTTTGAGTTGTATGTTTTAAATTTTAAATAAGTCATTTAATCTAACTTTAAACTTATAACTATAAACTTAAAACTAGACTTTGGATCTCCGTCTCTCCTTCACCACCCAATCTTATCTAGACCTCAAAAATCCTTTTGAGCTATTAGTTGTCACCAGAAAGGACGATAAGATAGACTATCACACAGAGCCTATACCCAATAGAGCTGTCATGGCACGATATAAGATGCCTAGCTGGAATCTAATAGCGGATAATTTTGAGTTTAAAAAATACCAAAAGCTAGTAGCTCAGCATAAGGAGAATTATGAAAAACTTGGATTGAAAACAGGATTGACAGAATACGTCCATCGCTACATGGCTAAATATGTATTCGACGCCTTCTTTCAAATTAGACGTCAGATGTGGGATTGTAAAATAACATACAAACATAAATTTAAAGAAGGAAATATTCGAAATATCCCTCTTACCTTAAACTTTTACGAACCCAAAATAAGATTTGAAATTATTAAAGATGAAGATGCTAGATTAAAGCTGAAAAAATATATTTATCTCGAAGATAATGAATATAAGGAAGATGAAATAGAGCTATTTGAATTCCTCGTGCTCAAGGGCACAGAGTATTTTGTTCTGAATTCTATGGACTATCAGACGCTGACTAGATTAAATTCTCTAGACACCGAAAAATATGATTATGATCCGATAGCATTTTCCGAAGATATATTAGTAGATTTAGAAAAAAAATATGCCGTGGATCGCCATCATTATTTTCCAGAAGAACATATCGAAGGGCTACCCAGTTACCAATTATTTCTTACAGAGTCTTCTAATTTTCTAATGATTCATCCGCAGTTTAACTACGATGACATCATAGTAGAAGGTGCGTACAAGTCAGAAGACATAATCTATAAGAATGGAATTAAAATTTATGTAAAGCGCTCACAAGAAGCTGAAGCACAATTTACCGATGAGTTAAAAAGTTTGCATTCCAGTTTTGAGAAGCAGCTCAATGGGTATTATTTTTTATCTATAGATGAGGCCAAAAAGAAAAACTGGTTTCTAAAATTTTATCACTCCATGCTATCTAAGGATGTAGATATAATTGGAATGGATATGCTGAAAAACTTTCGGTATTCTAGCTATGCTATAGACACTGAGTATTCGATACTAGCACATGAAAACAATTTACTCTCTATACAATTTAAAGTCAATTTCGGACCTAAACAATTAGATAACCTCGAACTGCAAAAATCGCTCCAAGCTAAGCAAAAAAGCATACTACTCTCAGATAATACCATAGGGATATTGAGTGATGAATGGCTAGAGAAATATGGCTTATTGGTCAAGCATAGTCGAATTCAGAATAATATTTTACAAGTTCCGGTATGGGTATTAATGTTTAATAGATCGCTATCGGAGATCACTGGAAATGAAAGTGAACACATCATAGAAAATGACTGGTGGGAAAAATGGAATCAATGGCAAAGCAGTGAAGAAATCCTATATCCTATTTCTAGCGATATTAAAGCTACACTGAGACCCTACCAGCAGAAAGGGTTTGAATGGATGGTACTCCTATCTAGAATAGGCTCTGGCGCCTGTCTAGCGGATGACATGGGTCTAGGTAAAACTCTGCAAACAATTTGTTTTCTAGACTACAAAAAGAAAAATTCACCGAATACAATTCAGATTATAGTCTCCCCTGCTTCGCTAATGTATAACTGGAAGGTAGAAATTGAAAAATTTGCGCCCAGTCTTAAAACGCATATCTATCACCAATCCAATAGAAATATAGAAGACCTCGCTAGCAATCAAGCAGACGTATTAATCACAAGCTATGGAACAGCCAGAGCGGATATAGAACTACTAGAAGGTCTTCAATTTTCAACCATAGTACTCGATGAAAGTCATAATATCAAAAACCCTTCAGCGCAGATTTCCAAGGCTGTATTGCGACTTCAAGCGGATTCTAAAATCATTTTAAGTGGAACTCCTGTGATGAATAATACGATGGATCTCTATCCACAGCTATCCTTTATATTACCTCAGCTATTCGGTAGTCAAGAATTTTTCGCTAAAGAATATGTGCACCCTATAGACCGAGATAAAGACAAGGATAAAATAGATCAACTCAAACGCGCTACGAGTCCCTTTATCCTGAGACGCACCAAAGAACAAGTAGCTAAAGACCTTCCTAAAAAAACTGAATCTATCCTCTGGTGTGAGATGAAAAGTGGTCAGAGAAGATACTACGATGAGGTGAAAGATAGTATTAAAAAATCCCTCTTCGTCAATATACAATCAGAAGGACTGAATAAATCCAAAATGAATGTATTGGCTGGAATTCAGAAATTGCGGCAGCTATGCAGCAGCCCAGTACCGATTGAAAATTACGATCACTATACAGAAGAATCTATAAAAGTAGATACGCTGATTGAAGAGCTAGAGACCAATCTTTCTGGAAATAAAGTCATCATATTCTCTCAGTTTCTAGACGCTCTCGATAAAGTAGGGAAGCAGCTTTTAGAAAAAAACATTCCTTTCTACCTCATACAAGGTGATAAGCCTATGGCCAGAAGACAAGAGCTGGTGGACAAATATCAAGAAGAAGGAAATCCGGTGCGAATATTTCTACTGAGCCTTAAAACAGGAAATGCGGGTATAACCTTGACTCAAGCAAACTATGTATTCCTCATAGACCCATGGTGGAATAGATCGGTGGAGAACCAAGCTATAGACCGAGTCTATAGAATAGGGCAGGATAAGAATGTCTTTGCGTATCGAATGATATGTAAAGATACTATCGAGGAGCGCATTATCCAGTTACAAAATAGAAAAGCCCAACTCAGCGAGGAGCTCATTTCAGAAGATGAAGGTTTTGTAAAAAATCTGAATGAAGAGGATATTGAATTTTTATTTGAATAAAACAACATTAACATAAACCTAAACTTTTAGACTCTATGAAGCGTCAAAAAACGAAGGTTGTAATACTATTCTCTCTTCATTATTAAACTAAAACTATTATATTTACTTCTAAATTATAAAAATAGCCTTATGCATAGAACTATTTTCTGCTTTATCGTTTTTTGTTTTTGTTCTACACTATTAGCGCAAACCAAGACAAACGGTACTGCCCCATTAGCTAAAGAAATCAAACTAACGGATACGGCTATCAAGGATTTTGCTCCCAACTTAAATTCGCTGGATCAGCAGCCTATACCAGCTTCAGAATATGGAAATAAAAAGGAAGAGCTTTATAAACAAAGAATAAAAGCGAATCAAGCTAAAAAAAAAAGCGGACATGGCGATGAAGCAGTCAGCCCAAAAATAATTCAGCAGTTCGAAGGTAATCTAGCCAATAGTATACCGAGTGATAATGATGTGGCCGTAGGATTAGATGGCACCATAGTGAGTGCAGTCAATTCTAATTTACAAATCTATAATTCAAATGGTGTTAGTATAGCCAACAGATCACTAGCTGCTTTAGCTTCCAAGCTAGGCACATTTACCATGAATTCAGATCCTAGACTTTTATATGATCCCCAGACGGATAGATATGTCATTGTATGGTTCACAGGTTCGCTCAGCACTACAAATAAAATAATAGTAGGTTTTACTAAAACAAATAATCCTGCTGACTCTTGGAATTTTTATACTCTCAATGGAGCATCCTTTAATGATTCTACCTGGAGTGACTATCCGATCATTTCACTCAGTAATAAAGACTTATTTATCACATTTAATCAAGTAAAAGACAATATTCATTGGTCCGTTGGATTTAAACAATCTGTTATCTGGCAGCTAGATAAGCAAAAAGGATATGATGGAGAGCCTCTTAAATTCACTCTTTGGAGTAATATAAAACACAATGGTGGATATATTAGAAATATCTGTCCTGCCAAATATCAAACTGCTAGCCCTGACAGTAACATGTACTTTTTATCCGTTCGGAATGTAGCTAATTCTAATGACACTATTTTTCTTTTAGAGATTAATAATACATATACTTCTGAAAAAGCTCAACTAAAACAAAAAATCCTCAAATCACCTATAAAATATGGTTTTCCTCCGAATGCATTTCAAAAAAAAGTAGCTGGGAAAATCCAACAATTGATGACTAATGATGCCAGAGTTTTAGCCGCCATATATGAAAATAATCATATTCATTTCGGATCTAATTCTATTTTACCAAGTGATATTACCGCTACTGTATTTCTAGGTTCTATTAAAAATATAAATTCTATAAATCCAAAAGTGGAAACTAAACTATTAGATATGCCAGGTATGGAATTTGGATATCCAAGTATGGCTTATGTAGGAGAAAACGAACTAGACCATAAGGTTGTTTATGCTTTTTCACATTGCAGAATAGATAGTTTTCCGGGGACATCCCTTATCTATAAGGATGCGAAAGACAATTTTTCTAAACTACTAATAGTCAAAGAGGGCGAAAATCTTATCAATCAAATTTCGGATTCTATCGAGCGGTGGGGAGACTATTCTAATGTACAAACCCTGCATCAGAACCCAACGCAGGTAATACTTGCGAACTCATTTGGGAAAACAAATAACCGAATGGGAACCTATATAGCCAAACTCGAAATAAATGATACAGTAAAAGGAACCAAGCCTACCACATCTATACTATCTAATGATAGAAATAGTTCGATTCAAATCCAGCCTAATCCTATTCTTGACAATATTTTTCAGGTTGTTTTCGAATTAAAAGAAAAGGAATACCTTCATTTTGACATCTATGATATGCAGGGTAGGAAAGTAGTCAAACTACTAGAAACTGCAACGCATCAGGGTAGAAATGAATTTAGCTTCCGCCCTAATGATCTAGACCGAGGGGTTTATTTTTTAAGGATATATGGAAATAAAAAAACTGATATCACGAAGAAATTAGTCGTGGAGTAAAGCTTGCCAAATAGCATCTGCTCTATCGAATTCGGTAAGGAATAATCTGCGATTTAAGTAGTTTTCAGACGCTATGCCTTCCAACCTCTTGATATGACCTTTTTCAAGTTCAATTGTAACTTTATGATTCTGCAACTGACCAGAACAGGCAGTATCAAAGTAAAATTGAGGACTGCTGTATTTTTCATTTCGCAGATGCTCTACCATTTTCAATTCTGTTTTTTCCAATTTCAAAATCTGATCGTAACCTAGAATTTCTATACTTTGCATAATAAAATCATCTATGGAAATAGTTGTGTGATTTTGCAGATTATCAATACTAGACCGCACACTCGGACTAGCTTTTGTAGTAATTTGAAATTTATTTGGTTGTATTAAATCATCTATCTTATCTAGATCAGATGCATAAAGTAAAGTAAAGTGACTCATAATGGCCAGACTAGATGAAAACTGAGCACTTCCACTGACTTTTTTTCCATTATCGAGAATGATGGCATTCCGTTCATTCATAGTGGCTCCTATGCCCAATTTATTTAATACTTGAGTCATACGCATGGTTGACCACGCATAGCTATTGACATTTTTCAAATCATGCTTTTCAAAAAAAGCGAAGTTGATATTTCCTGGATCATGTACCACTGTCCCACCACCACTTATGCGTCGTGCTAAATGATAATCAGACGTTAAAAAAGAGTTGAGATGGGCTTCTTTAAAAAAATTCTGATTTTTACCTAAAACAATAGAAGGAAAATTCCTGTAAACAAGCAATAAACAGGTATCTATAAAATCATAATTTCGAACAAAATACTCTTCGAGCGCTAAATTAGTATAGACATCATAAGAGTCCGAAATATAATAACAGAGCCTCTTATCATTCATTTACAATTTTTGATTATTCTCCTTCCACATGCGTCTTAGATTATCTTCGGTGAGGAAAAAAATCATAACGGTAGCCACTATAAGCAACAAGGTATCATTGATAGTATAGAGTACGAAAGCTGAAAACATAAAACCAGTCAAATATTTAACTAGCATAGAGATTAGAAAGAATAAAGGTGAAAAAATGAGAATATACTTGCTCGCTACATCTTGCGCATAGAACCAGATATAATCGTTCTTTAAAGCTAAATTCGTTCTGAACCCATAGAACTTGTTCTTCGTAGGCGGGAAAAATTTCAAAATAAGCCCACTAATGAAAAAAGCTCCATAAAATATAACCGTTTGGAGGGTTAATAGAAATTGGAATTTTTCCATAAACTATCTTATTTTCTATCTTTGATTGATTGATAAGCTCTCGGCGTTTCTCCCATATAGATTTGTCTAGGACGACAGATAGGTTGCTTTTCTTCTACCATTTCTTTCCACTGAGCCACCCATCCTGGAAGTCTTCCAAGAGCGAATAACACAGTAAACATATCCGTAGGGTATCCTAAGGCTCTATATATAATACCTGAGTAAAAATCTACATTTGGATAGAGTTTACGCTCTACGAAATAACTATCACTCAAAGCCATTTGCTCTAACTCCATAGCTATATCTAACAATGGATCGACTACACCTAGCTTTTTCAATACATCATCTGCTGATTTTTTAATAATAGTAGCTCGTGGGTCAAAGTTTTTATATACTCTATGTCCAAAGCCCATCAAGCGAACACCCGCTTCCTTATTTTTCACTTTTTCTACATATTGCTTTGTGGTTATTCCTGAATCTTTTATCTCTTGGAGCATTTCCAATACTTCTTGATTGGCTCCTCCATGACTTGGACCCCATAAAGCAGCTATAGCAGCGGAGATGGTTGCCCACAGATTAGTACCTGCAGAGCCTACCATTCTCACGGTAGAGGCAGAACAGTTTTGTTCATGATCCGCATGAAGAATTAAAAGTTTATTCAAAGCAGACGCTACAACAGGATCTACGGTAAATTTCTCACACGGATTTCCAAAGGTCATAGATAGATAATCCTCTACATATCTTAATTCATTCGTAGGATACATGACTGGATGACCAATTCTCTTTTTGTACATCATGGCGCAGAGATTTGGCATCTTAGACATGACTCGAATTATGGTTAGATTTCTATCTTCTTCCATTTTTTGAGGATCTTGGCTATTAGGGTAGAATGAAGACATCATCCCGACCATAGTCATCAACTGACCCATAGGGTGAGCACCTGTAGGATAAGCATCAAATACTTTTTTGACATCTTCATGCACGAGGCTATGTCTAGTCATTTGTTTTTTCCACTCGGTGTATTCAGCTTCATTCGGTAGTTTACCATAAATAAGAAGATAAGCTACTTCCATAAACTCAGCTTTCTCAGCTAATTCTTCTATACCATAGCCTCTATAGCGTAGGATTCCCTTATCTCCATCAATAAAAGTTATCTTGGACTTGGTAGATCCAGTATTTTTATATCCATCGTCAAAAGTCACTAACCCTGTGGTATCTCTCAATTTGCGGATATCCACTGAAGATTCATTCTCCGTCCCTGTGATAATAGGTAATTCATATACCTGCCCGTTATATTCTAGTTTTGCTACGTTTGACATATAGGTTTAAGTTGTAAAATAATTATGTGGTAAATATACTTATTTTATTTTCTAAAACAAGTATCAACTTTCTAACCAAAAAAAAACTATTGAACCTTTGATTTGTAATACTTAAGAAAGAACAAGCCTCCTATGCCTATGGATAAGCCTAGCATGGTCCTGAGGGTGAAACCGAAGCGAATGAACTGAAATAGTATAGTGACAAATAAAATAACTAAAACAAATAACCAACCATAAAAGATAGGACGAGACATACAATTTAATTTTTTAGTTTAAAGATAAGATGAGCATTTTCAGTAGTTTTTAAAGCTACCTCTTCTAATAGAATTCCTTTTAGCTGAGCAAGATAAAGCCCAATATCCTTGATATAGCTGCTTTCATTTCTCTTACCACGGTATGGCACTGGGGCTAGAAAAGGAGAATCTGTTTCCAATACAATATATTTTAGATCTATATTTTTAATCACTTCTTGCAATCCAGATTTGGGGTAGGTCAGCACACCTCCTATACCTAGGTAGAATCCACAATCTATAATTTTCTCAGCATCCTGCAGCGATCCAGAAAAACAATGCATAACGCCCCTCAATCCTTTTTTAGCATATTGGATTATTAAGGGTATGACATCATGATTCGATTTTCGGCTGTGAATCGAAACAGCTTTATCATATTTCATTGCCCATTCAAACTGCATTTCCAAAGCTATCTTTTGTTCTTTTTGGAAAGTCAGATCCCAATGGTAATCTAGTCCTATCTCCCCCACACCGCAGTATCGGTCAGAATTTTTAGATAAATGACTATAAATGCTATCTAAATCCTGGATATAATTTTCCTTCACATCGCATGGGTGAAGACCCATCATAGGGTAAAATGTGTGAGGTGCTAGGTCACACAACTCATGCATATCCTCTATAGACGTTAAATCTATATTAGGCAGTATAACTTTAGTGACCCGATTCTCAGCC